>JAFZFJ010000126.1 GCA_017555975.1 Alistipes sp.
ACCGGCAGATTCTGAATCGAATCCAGGAAATGCTGCTCCGCCTCGGCCTGCTGCTCAAGGGGGAACTCAGCGGCATACTGAGCCGCCTTCTTCTCTACGCTACGCGTCTTGAACGTAAACGAGAGCTGGTAAACACACGCCAATGCCAGCAGCACGGCGATGAGTTTGATAAAACCTTTGCTTTGCATTTTGAATTTAAGTTTGTTATTATGTTGATTTTTATTCTGATTTGACATACAAACCATAATAGCACGCAAAGATAGAAAAATAAAGTGAAACGAAAAAACAACCGCTCAAAAAATCCTATTTTTTCCGTATCTTTGTCACTTGAACACACCACTTATGCTACGCTACCACCTCTTTGCGCTCCTTGCAGTCACTGTTTGGGGAGCGACATTCGTCTCAACGAAGGTTTTGATCGGCTACGGATTATCGTCGGCCGAAATTTTTGTCGTGCGTTTTTTGATGGCCTACCTCTGCATCCTGCCTTTTACCTGCAAAAAGTGGTTGGCGGATACTTGGCAGGACGAGTTGCGCATGGCCGGCATCGGCATCACGGGTGGTTCGCTCTACTTTTTGGCCGAAAACATGGCACTGGAGTTTGCTCCGGCCTCGAACGTCTCGCTGATTGTCTGCTCGGCACCCCTTTGGACTGCCATTCTCCTCGCCGCATGCTACCGCAACGAACGGATGAATCGACGCCAACGCTGGGGCTCGCTGATGGCCTTTGCAGGCATGGTGTTGGTGGTATTAAATGGACGCTTCGTCCTGCAGCTGGCACCGAAGGGTGACCTTTTAGCCCTCACGGCAGCATTCCTCTGGGTACTCTACTCGCTCATCATCAAGCAGATCGGCCATCGCTACGAAGCCCACTTCATCACACGCAAGACCTTCTTCTACGGCCTAATCACCATTCTGCCTTGGTTCCTCTACGAGCCCTTCTCGGTGGATTGGAGTCTCTTAATACAACCCATCGTGGCAGGCAATTTGCTCTTCTTGGGATTTGTAGCCTCGATGCTCTGTTACCTGCTTTGGGCAATTGCGATGCGTGAATTGGGAGCCGTTCGCGCCACCAACTACATCTACCTCAACCCGTTGGTAACGATTCTGACCGCTGCCGTCTGCATCGACGAGCAGATCACCCCAATCGCACTGGTGGGCGCCGCGCTGATCCTCTACGGCATGTGGCGCGCGGAGAGAAATTAAGAATTAAGAATTATCCAAAATGCGTTGGGGATTCGATTGTAGCCTTTTCGTTATGGGTGCCCTTCGTTTTGTCATTTTTAATGCGTAATTTTGCGGCATGGATTTTCAGCTCATATCGGATTATGCCCCTCAAGGGGATCAGCCAGAGGCCATCGGGCAACTGGTCGAGGCGATTCGTGGCGGTTCCGGTCACAACACTTTGCTGGGTGTCACCGGATCGGGTAAAACCTTCACGGTGGCCAACGTCATCAAGGAGCTGAACCGTCCAACCCTGGTTCTGAGCCACAACAAGACCCTCGCGGCACAGCTCTACGGCGAGTTCAAGAACTTCTTTCCCGACAATGCCGTCGAGTATTTTGTCTCCTACTACGACTATTATCAGCCCGAGGCTTACCTGCCCACGACCGACACCTACATCGAAAAAGACCTCTCGATCAACAGCGAAATCGAGCAGTTGCGTCTTCACACGGTAGCCACACTGCTCTCGGGGCGTCGCGACGTGATTGTCGTCTCGAGCGTCTCGTGTCTGTATGGTTGCGGTAACCCCTCCGATTTTCACGCCACAGCCATCCCGATTCGGGTGGGTCAGCGCATCGGCTACAAACAGCTGCTCTACCGCCTAGTCGAGGCCCTTTATACACGTACCGAGCGCGAACTTTCGCCCGCCACTTTCCGTGTCAATGGCGACACGGTGGACATCATGGCCGCCTTTGGCGAGTTTGGCAACCAATGTTTCCGCGTGATGTTCTTCGACGACGAGGTGGAGGCCATCTTTGCGATTGACCCCACAACGGGTCAACGCATCGCTTCGCTCGACACGATCACGCTCTACCCTACCAACCTCTTCGTAACAACCAAGGAGCGCATTCACCAGGCGGTGCAGGAGATCTACCTCGACCTGGGCAAGCAGATCGCCTTCTTCGAGGGCGATGGGCGCACCATGGAGGCGCAACGCATCAAGCAGCGTGTGGAGTACGACCTGGAGATGATCAAGGAGTTGGGGTACTGTTCGGGCATCGAGAACTATTCGCGTTACTTCGACGGACGTGCCGCCGGCACCCGTCCCTTCTGTCTGTTGGATTACTTCCCGGAGGATTACCTCCTGGTCATCGACGAGAGCCACGTCACGCTTCCTCAGGTGCACGCCATGTTTGGTGGCGACCGCGCCCGCAAGGAGAACCTGGTAGAGTACGGATTCCGTCTGCCGGCAGCTAAAGATAACCGACCGCTCACCTTTGCCGAGTTTGAGATGCTGCAGGGCGACTCGATCTACGTCAGCGCCACTCCCGCCGATTGGGAGCTGCGCAAGAGCGAAGGGGTTGTTGTCGAGCAGTTGATTCGCCCGACCGGTCTAGTCGATCCACCACTCGAAGTACGCCCCACCGAGGGACAAATCGACAACCTGATTGAGGAGATTGATCGTTGCGCCAAGCGCGACGACAAGGTGCTCGTCACGACCATCACAAAACGCATGGCCGAGGAGCTCTCGAAATATTTTGACCGCGTAGGTATCCGCAACCGCTACATTCACTCCGATGTCGACACCCTGGAGCGTGTCCAGATTTTGGAGGATTTGCGCGCGGGTATGTTTGATGTTCTGATTGGCGTAAACCTGCTGCGTGAGGGTCTTGACCTGCCCGAGGTGGCGTTGGTGGCCATTCTCGACGCCGACAAGGAGGGTTTCCTGCGCAACGTACGCTCGATCACGCAGATTGCAGGTCGTGCCGCCCGCCACGTACACGGCAAGGCAATTCTCTATGCCGACACCTGCACCGACTCGATGCGACGCGCCATTGAGGAGTCGAACCGCCGTCGCCAAAAGCAGATCGCCTTCAACACGCTCCACGAGCAGCTTCCCCGCCAGGCACAGCGTAGCGGCACGGGCCAAAGCACCCTGCTGGCCGGTCGCTCAACTGAGGGGGTCGATCTGACCGTACACCGTCTGACCGAAGACCACTATGCCCTGGCTGCCGATGTGGATGCCCCCTACACCGCAACACCCACGCCAACCGACCTGGAGGCTGAGATCCGTCGTGCCCGTGAAGATATGGAGCGTGCAGCCAAAGCTTTGGATTTCACCGCAGCAGCCCGTTTCCGTGACCGCATGTACGACTTGCAAAAGTTGCGCGAACAGCAACTCAGCAACCGATAGCAATCCATCCCATAAAAAAACGTCATCCATCGGTCTCAAAGACCTTTCGGATGACGTTTTTTTCGTAAGCCTCGACGCCGAGGGTCTATTGCTTCTGTGCACTACACCTCCACAGCTCCGCGGAAGGTGAAATATTTGGCAGCCAAATAGCTGTATATGACCGTGATGGCTGTCGTAAGCACCTTCGAGGGGGTGGGCCAAATGCGACACACCTCCACAAAGAATTTCAGACCGACGTAGGTCAGCAGAATCGATCCGCCAATCGAGAGTGCGTAGCGGAAGAGCTGCGTACCACCCGACAGGGGCGAGGACTTGAAGGCCACATGACGATTGAGCCAAAAACCGTTGAAGAAGGTGATCGGGAAGACCACCAACATCGAGGCAATGTGCGGCGAAAGGACCACAACCCCCAAATCAAAGAAGCGCTCGGCCACAATGTAGTGGTAGATGACAAAATACCACACCGCATCGAGCACCATATTCATGCCACCACACGCCGCATAGCGGAAGGTCTGCAAAGGCAACACCTTCCGAAACGGCTTCCAGTAGAAGCTGTCAATCAGCGCCGTTATGAACTTTGCCAACGCCATTATTTGGCCTGATAGACCCACAAATCGGGGTTGTGCGTAGCGTGGGCCTTGCGGAAGGTCTGCGCCGAAGCGGCATCGGCCGAAGCGTGGGGCGAAACCATCCACTTTTGGCCGAAGTAATAAATCGTACAAGCCATGGGATCAGCGCCATAAGCAGCCTCGTTGGCAGCGCGACGGGCATTCTCCTCCGTGGAGAAGACACCCAACACCACATACGACCAACCCGAGTTCATACGTTGTACGGTTGCGGTCGGTGTAGCTGCCGGAGTTGCGGGAGTCGAGGCAACACTCTCGACCGGCGTCACCTGCTCAACAGCCATCGTATCGGCCGGAGCTGCATCGGGCGCCACATAGCTGCTCTCGATCGGCTCCACCTTCGGTTGTGCCTTCTGCTGCGTCAGTTGGTAGAGGTACCAACCAATCACACCCGTAGCGATGATGGCCACCACACCCAGGGCAATCATCCAATCGAAACCGCGACGACGGCGACGCATCGGAACGGGCTTGCGACCTCCGGGGTTGAGTCGCTTATCGAACTCTTCAGCCACCTTAAAGTGGTGCTGTCTCAACACGCCAATCCCCTCAATCATGAGTCGATCCTCTTCGCGCGTATGGCTCAGCCAACGACGATAGACCTCTGCAGCCTCTTCGGCCGTACATGCAGCCGCCACAGCTACGCGATCCACAATCGACAGACCGCGCTCCTCGGACGAAAACTCGACCGTGCGCATCGGAGGCATCACCTCCTTTTTCGAAATGCGGTAGGCGCGACGCGTCACCGGACGCAACGAGCCGACGCCAGGCAGGAGCAGGCGCTCTCCACCGGCCAGGAGATCACCAATGAGGCGATTCACCTCCGAAACCATCGGATTCTGCGTAGTCATAGTTTATCTCTTTTTGGTTTTCACTTTGGGAGTCATGCGCGGACCCTTCTCCACCACAATCGGCTGTTCGGGACGCTTCAAAGCCCAATAAATCATCGCACCGGCCAAGATGATGAAGGGGATCGAGAGCCACTGGCCCATATTGAGGGTCATGCCCACCTCAAAGGCCTCCTGCTCGGTCTTGATCAGTTCGAGCAAAAAGCGCGAAAGGAAGATGCCCATCACACCGACGCCAAACATCAGACCCGGGCGACGGCGACCCAAATCACGACCATAATACATCCACATCAGCACTACGAAATCAACCACATAGCACAGCGCCTCGTAGAGCTGCGTGGGGTGAACGGCAGCCGGAGCATACTGATTGACCCACTTCGCCGAACGGACAAACTCGAAGCCCCAGGGCAACGTGGTAGGTGTACCGAAAATCTCCGAGTTGCAGAGGTTGCCGAAGCGCACCAGCGCGCCACCAATCGCCACACCAATCAGAATACGGTCCAAAGCCCAAACGTAGGGCAACTTATTCTTGCGCGAGAAGAGCCACAAGCCCACCAAGATACCGATGGCTGCACCGTGCGAAGCCATGCCGCCACCACGAAACTCAGTCAGGATGGTCCACGGTTGTGCCAGGTAATAGGCCGGATCGTAAAAGAGGCAGTGGCCCAGACGCGAACCAATGATCGTACCCAGCGTACCGTACAAGAAGATCGACTCCGAAACCGATTCGGGAAGCCCCTCGCGCTTGACGAAATTATCAAAAAACTTGGCCGCAATCAAAATGGCCAAAGCCCACATCAGGCCGTAATAGCGAATATCGAACGAGCCGATGCGAAACATCACGGGATCAAAATCCCAGACAATCGAAAGTGTATGCAACATCATCTTTGTTTACTTATCCAACTCACGCACAGGCACCTTCTTCAACGTAAACGAGAAGGTTGATCCTACACCCTGCTCACTGCGCACCGTGATACGCTCGCCGTGAGCCTCCACAATATGCTTCACAATTGCCAAGCCGAGGCCCGTACCACCCTGCTCGCGCGAACGGCCCTTATCGGCACGGTAGAAGCGCTCGAAGATACGCGGCTGGTCCTCCTTGGCGATACCCTGGCCGTTATCCTCCACCTCGATGAGGATCTTATCTAACATATCGCGGAACTTGAGGCGGGTCTTACCACCCTCCTTGCCATAGCGAATCGAGTTGATCACCAGATTCACCAACACTTGACCGATGTAGTGCTTATTGGCCGAAACCCAGAAGGGCGAAGGCAGATTATCTCCGCCCTTCACCTCGATCTGAATGTGGCGCTTGCCGGCCTCCATCTCCGTCTGCTCGGCAATCTCGCGCGCCAAAGCCACCACATCAAAGGTCTCACGCGTGAGGCTGTTCATGTTGCTCTCGAGGCGGTTGATCGTATCCAAGTCATTCACAATATTGATCAGGCGTACGATGCTCTTCTCGGCACGCTCGAGGTAGGTGCGGTTGATCAGCTGATCCTCCAAACCGCCATCCAGCAAGGTCGAGATGTAGCCCTGGATGTTGAAAATCGGCGTCTTGAGCTCGTGAGCGACATTACCCAGGTATTGCTTACGGAAGGTCTCAGCCTCCTTCAGGCGGGTAATCTCACGACTGTTCGTATCGGCCCAAGCGGTCAACTCGTCACCGATATTCTCGACACGCTTATCCTGCAACTCATCGAGAATCTCGTGCGTACGAACATTGCGCGAGAGGACGATCGAATAGATGGGTTTCAGCTTGTATGCCACATACTTACGAATCAAAAAGAGGGCCACCACAAAGCACAATCCGAAGGTGCAAAGCACCACGATCAACACGGGGAGCCAACGGGCATCCAGATAGAGCATCACGCCGGCAACCACAGCTGCCGAAAAGAGGGCGATGAGGGCCGATGCGGCCTCTTTGGTCTTGATCTTCATAGTCGAAGTCGTTTTTAGCCGTTTCTATTTGTGTAGATAATTCTCCATAAGGCGGGCAATGTACTTACCCACAATATCAAACTCAAGGTTCACAACCGTACCCTCCTCAATGGCGTGGAAGTTGGTGTGCTCGTAGGTGTAGGGAATAATGGCTACACGGAACGAGTTCGCCGTCGGATCACACACCGTGAGGCTCACGCCATTCACGGCCACCGAACCCTTCTCGACGGTCGTCATACCACCACCTTGCGGCTCATACTCGAAGGTGAAATACCAACTACCGTCCGCATCCTCGCGTTTGACACAACGGGCCGTCTGATCCACATGACCCTGCACGATATGGCCGTCGAGCAGCGCCTCAGGGCGCATCGAACGCTCCACATTCACACGATCGCCCACGCGGAGCAGACCCAGGTTCGAGCGCTCCAACGTCTCCTTCATGGCCGTCACGACATAGCAGTCGCCCTCGATCGAAACCACCGTCAGGCAGACACCGTTATGAGCCACACTCTGGTCGATCTTCAGCTCACCCGTAAAGGGGCAGCGCATGGTAAAATCCTTGTTGGTTCTATCCTCGCGGATGGCCACCACTTCGGCCATCGCCTCTACAATTCCGGAAAACATAGTCAGTCTATTTTTTGTTTATTGTATGGTCAATTTTGCACACACCGAGTAGAGCTTTTCGATCTCCTCGACGCGAATCGTTAAATCGTCGAAATTCTTTCTATCACCGGCTACCAAACGCAAGAGTCCCGCTTCGGTGGTGGTACGCACCAGACGCAAGGCATCGAACTGACGGCTGCAGACCAGATACTCCTTGCCCGGAATTAGGTGCTCGACCCCAACCTGCTTGAGGAAGACGATCGTGCCAACGGGCAACTGACGCCCCATAGCCGTACCCATATAGAGCATCGCCAGATCGCACGAGGCCACCACCGGTAGCGAAATCATGCACTCGGGCTGCACCGTATCGATCTTGCGCACCGCAAGTTCGGCATCCAGACGATAGAAGGGCACCGAACCACGAGCGAGCGCCTCGTCGAGCAGCATCTCCCCCTCACCGGTGAGCAGCCACAGTCGGTTGATCTGCGGGAAATGCGTCACAATGCGCTCCGCCAAATTGAGCGAAATACCGTTATTGCCGCGCTTAATCTGATAGAGATTTTCGCCACGCGACAACCCGATATGATGCGCAAAATAGTTGGCCGACATATTCGCCCAACGCAACACAGCCTCCAGTCGTTGCCAATTTTTGTTTTCTTGCATTTTATTTGCAACAGTTAATTTTTTTTCCCACCTTTGCCCAACCGGTCCCGTAGTTCAATGGATAGAATATAAGATTCCGGTTCTTACGATTGGAGTTCGAGTCTCCACGGGATCACTCAAACCGCCTCGCAGGCCACTGCAGGGCGGTTTTTTCATTCCTTTCGCACAGCAGTTGCACAAAACTCGCACAACACGCACGCACAAAGAACATACTCCGCCATCCTG
>JAFZFJ010000127.1 GCA_017555975.1 Alistipes sp.
CTTGGAAGGCTAATGCTCTATCAACTGAGCTACTTCCGCAAAAACGCACCGCATCAGAGCGCGCATCCCCTTTGGCAACATAAAGGCAGCTCTTGACAGAACTCCCTTCACTTTCCGAAGCCCCTCATTCATTCGCTTTCGCGTTTGAACGATTGGCCTCTTTTCAAAGAAAGGGACCACTCATGCGCCCCTTCTTGAATTGTCGCCCGGATTTTGCAACTCCAACCGGCACTCTTATGTGGGAAGTGATGGATTCGAACCACCGAAGGTAAAAACCAGCAGATTTACAGTCTGCCCCATTTGGCCACTCTGGTAACTTCCCTTGCTTGCTCACGAGATTTCTCTCGTTTTGCTCGAGCCTTCATCGATTGAGCCGATGGAGGGACTCGAACCCACGGCCGCCTGATTACAAATCAAGTGCTCTGCCAACTGAGCTACATCGGCAATTTTAACCGTTTCGGATTGCAAAAGTATGCATAAAAAATTTATCTACAAAATTTTTCGCGATAAATTTTTCATTTTTCTTTACGTTCAAAGAACCCGACCCCTCACCGCATCTGAATTGCTCTACGCATAGGTGAGAAATCGGGTGCAAATATACGATAGTTTTATGAAATAACAAATAGTACACCCATTTTTTTCGCGTGTAAAAATAAAAAAGAGGGGGACTCATTCGAATCCCCCTCTGTGCATGCAAGATATAGATTACATCTGCGGCATACCGTAACCGTTGGTTACCTTGCCCTTCGACTGCGACAGCGTCTCAAACGGAATCGGGAAGAAGTAGCGAGGAACATCGGTCTTAGCCGAAACACCACTCAGCATGTTAGTTACATAGTGGCTCTCGTTCTCGGCATATACCGTACCGTAAGCAACCTTCGCGTAACCGGCAGCCTCCAAAGCCTGAGCCTCGGCCGAATCCGGCTGAATAGCCTTGAACAGACCTTCAACTGCGAGGTTATGTGCCGTACCCGTTACCGAAACGCCCAGTACCGAATAGTCGCACGTACCACGCCATGCAGGCCACATCACGGGATCACCATCAACGCCATTGTATACAAGCGTTGCACCCTCGGTCTTCTTCGTCCAAATGTATGCGGGGAACTGGTTGCCGTTAGCAAACTCATGGTAACCCTTCTCGCGGATATCCTTGCAAATAGCCTTAATCTCGTTCTGAGCAGCAACAGCCACCTCCGAGAGGTAACCACCGCGAATCTGGAACCACGTCAGACGGCTCTCACCGAAGAGCTCGAGACGAGCCTCGTGCATAATGGCCTCCTTCAGAGCAGCACCCGAGAGGTTCTTCAAATCATGAGCCGAGTCACCAAAAGCACGACGACGGATCGTATTTACCAGCGCCAGAGCCTCGCCGTCCTTCTCCAGACCAGCCTTAGCCTCAGCCTGCATCAGGTAAACCTCAGCCATACGCATTACGGGGTAGTTGATACCGGCGCAACGCTGCTTCGTTACATAAGGATTCGTCATATACTCGAACGACCACTTGTTCAAGCACATACCGCCCTTCGAGCCCTTGTTACCGGGAGCCCAGCTGGTAACGATCTCGTTACCCTTACCGTCCATACCGGTGATTACAGCCGATACGTCGCGACGCGGGTCATCGTTCGAGAAAACACCCCAGTAACCACCCGGCGTGATACGTACAGCCGAGAAGAGCTTACAAGGAGCAGCATTCGAACCACCACCGTCCGAACCACGACCAAAGGCGTAGAGATACTCACCGTTAGCCGTCTGACCATCAGGAAGAATACCCTGGGGGCAAGCGATCTCGAACAGCGTCTCGGGGCTCACCTGCAGATCCAGCGAGTACTGGAAGTGACGCTGGAAGGGGTTGTTTACATACGAACGCTCATCCACCGTGATCAGCTTAGCCGAACCGGCAGCCTCACCCATAGCCTTTGCAAAGTAGGTCTCTGCAATCGTCAGGTACGACTTGTAGTTGGTCGGACGAGCATACATGCACTTGTTGGCCGTATCCTCAGCCTTCTTCTCGAAGCTCAACTCACCATACAGGCCCTCAACGTCCGTACGGAGCGTCTGGTAACCGGCAGCGTGCAGAGCAATCTGACCAATCAGGGCGTTTACATAGGTACGCGAAACACGCTCACCATCAATACCACCCTCACCAAGCTTATACATGCTCTTCTCAGCCTCCTGGAGCTTTGCGATCAGGGCATCGTAGATGGCGAAACGCGAGGTCAGCTCATAGTCCGAAACCGACTTGTTCTCGTGGCCGAACGGAATATCACCAAAGTGGAGCGTCAGACGGAAATAGGTCGTAGCCCACAGACCGACAGCCTCACCATAGAGGTGCGTCCAATCATTCACCTGACCGGCAGCAATAGCATCCTGATACTCAGGCTTGGCAGCAATTACGCTGGCAAACTTATCGGTGTAGCTGATTACGTTGAAGGCACCGTTGAAACCACCCTTAACATCATCAACACCTACCTCCGAAACGGCCATACGACCATAACGGTTGTTACCGCAAGCACCCTCGGGATAAGCCTCGATATCCGAACGGATCGGGTCATTCCAGTCATAGAGCGTAAACATGGCACCACCCTGACGATAGGTAGCGTAAGCCTTCGACATAATCTTGAGGGCCTCCGAAGGACTCGACGTTGCAAACGCATCGTCCATATTTGACGGCGACGACGTATCGAGGTAGTCCTCGCACGAGGCGAGCGAAACGCAGCAAGCCGTCAAAAGCAATATCTTAAAAAACTTTTTCATGGTTTGTCAAATTTTAGGAATTAGAACGACAGGTTAAGACCTACTACGAACGAACGTGCGCGCGGATAAGCACCCCAATCCAGACCTACGGTCGGATAAGCAGCACCACCCTGAGCCGTATTGGTATTCACCTCAGGATCCAGACCCGAGTAACTGGTCAGCGTGAAGACGTTGTAAATCGAAGCGTAAACACGGCAGTTCGAGATACCGGCCTTCTTGGTCAGCTGCTGCGGCAGGGTGTAACCCAGCGTCAGCGTGTTCAGACGCAGGAACGAGCCATCCTCGATACCGATCGTCGAGATAATACCATTCTCCTGGTAACCAAAAGGCATCGTAGCACCCTCGTTGGCAGCAGCCAGCTCGCTGGGCGTGTAGAGCATCTCGATGTTACCGTTCTTCACCGTGAAGGGCATGAACGAATCCTTCAGGAAGGCGAGTTTGTTCTCAAACAGACCAGCCTCCTTACCACCGTGCATCGAAGCAAGCTTGTGGGCGTTGTAAACCTCGTTACCAATGCTCCAGTTGAAGTAAGCACCCAGGTCGAAGCCCTTCCACTGTGCGTTCAGGTTGAAACCACCGGTGCAGTCAGGCGTCATGTCACCGATAACGGTGATATCCTCGTTGTCAACCACACCATTGCCGCTGATATCCTTGTACTTACCCATACCCGGATAAGCCGTCTGACCATCAGGACGTGCACCTGCGGGAATACCGTTCAGCTGCTGGTACATCGACTTCGAATCGGCAACACCCTCCTTCAGCGTGTAAACGCCATTCTCATAGATAAAGTCATCTACCGTATAGATACCGTCGAATACCCAACCGCGAACCAGACCTACGGGCTGATCAACCATCAACGTGTAGTCCTGAGCAGGCGTCGTAGCCGACGAGCACCAGTTCGAACCATACAGACCCGTTACGCTGTCGGCCAACTCATCCACGTTACCGCGGTTGAAGTTCACGTTTACACCAGCCGTCAAGCGGAAGTCCTTCTTATCAACGATTACACCACTCAGCGAGATCTCGACACCCTTGTTCGAGGTCTGACCTACGTTGTCATAGGTTGCCGTGAAACCGGTGATACCCGGGATAGCGGTCTGCATCAGCAGGTCCTTCGTCGTATTCCAGTAAACATCCACGGTACCACTCAGGCGATTGTTCCAGAAGCCAAAATCAATACCCAGGTTACGCGTGATGGTCGTCTCCCACTTCAGGTCGGGGTTCACCATCTGCGATGCCGAATACTTATAGGTGGGAAGCGCGTTCTCACCGCTGTAGTACATATTCTTATAGCCAGTCTCGGCAGCCCAGTTCTGCGACCAGAGGTTCGACGAGATACCGTCGTTACCTACCTGACCATACGACAGACGAATCTTCAGGTTATCGAGCCAGTCGGTATCCTTCAACCACGACTCCTCCGACATACGCCATGCGAAGGCGGCTGCGGGGAAGTAACCCCAACGATGATCGGGCGAGAACTTCGACGAACCATCGGCACGGAACGTGAAGGTGAACAGGTAGCGATCCATCAGCGTGTAATTAACACGACCGAAGTACGACATAATACGCTCGGGCAGCGTCTTGCTCGACGAGGTCGAGGTCGAACCCTTGTCCGGATCATACTGGTTGATCATAGCGAATGCATTCTCCTTCGTGAAGTTAGCGGGGAAACACGAAGCCGAGATACCCATGCTCGAGCCACCCGAGTTCGTTACCTCCTGACCTGCCAGGATGTTGAACGAGTGGTTCTCACCCAGGTCAAACATATAGCTCAACGTATTCGACCAACGCATAGCCCAAGCATCCGACTTCGAGATGTCAGCCGAACCGGCATAAAGCTTCTCGCCCGTATTGGCATCGATATAGTCGTTCGTCAAGGCACCCTTCCAGGTATAATTCTGACCCCACTGACGACGGAGCATGAAATTCGTGTTGAAGTTCAGGCCCTCGATGATGGTCCAGTTCAACGAAGCAGCAGCACGAACGCTCTGACGCTCCTGCAGCGGCTCATAATCCTCGATACGCGACTTGGGGCTGTACTGATCCCACTGCGTGAACTTACCATACTGCTCGATGTTACCCTCCTTCATAGCCTCCAGATCACCGCGGATATCATCCGTAGCAACCGGACGGAAACGATAAGCATAGGTCAGGATCGAACCCGAACCGTTCGTGGTACCCTCGTTACCCATGCGCTCAACCTGCGTGTAACGCGTATCCAGACCGTTGGCCTCGCTACATATACCCATAAAAAGTGGGTGCATCCAATCGATTATGGACACACCCACTTTGACAACAAGCGTCGTAAGCTCTTACTTATAGCTTACGATCAGCACCTTCGACGACTCCCAGAAACGCATCGGATCGGTGATAACCAACTTCAGCACCGTCTTATCGTCGGCCGTGATCAGCTGATACGAACCCTCGGGGTGCGAAGTTACAACCGTCACCTTCTTCTGGCGAATCGGCACCTCGAGCAGTTCGCGCGAATCCACCTTGAGGAAGTAATCGAGGCTGTTGGCATCAGCGGTCTTCAGCGTACGACCGATAAAACCACGCTTATCAATCACCTGCGCCTCGCGCAGCTTCTTCTCCTGACCTACCAGGTAGTACACCGCATGGAGCTGCTCATCGAGGTTCGTGTTATTCTGCGTCAGCGAATCCACCGTCTGGCGGTGTTCCACGATCGTCTCCTCAAGCTTCGTCTCCAGCTGCTCAACCTCAACGCTCATCTCGGCTACGCGCGTACGCAGCTGCGAAATCTGGCTGTTCTTCTCATCGAGCTGACCATTCAGATCCGAGATCAGATGCTCCAGACTCTTGATGCGCACGTTGGCCTTGCGCAGCAGTTTGGCCGTACGCTCCATACCCTCCAGACGCTCGCGGTTCTCCTGCATCAGCTCGTCGATCGCTGCAATATCGCTATTGATCTGATCCAACGGACGACGAATACCCTCGGGATCGGCAGCCGTGATGATGTTCTCACGCACCTTGATGCGAGCCAAGTTGTCGCTAATAGCATTGATATCGGCAAAGACCGTCTCGATGAGCGAATCCTTCGTGCGCACCACTCGCTCCAGCGAATCGCGCTGCGACTCCGACTCCAGGACCACCTGCTTCGAGACACACGAGGTCATCAGACACAGGATGGCCACCAAAAGATAAATCATTTTTTTCATGACAATGTTTGTTATATGCTTGGATAAAGATACAAAATAATTCAAAAGAGGACAACTCATGCATCAAAAAGTAACGCTCCGCCCTCAAAAGCACAAAAAAGTGGGCCACCCTTTGGCGACCCACCTTTCGACTGACGAAAAATTACTTCGCAGCGTTCTTCTTATCGTAGCGCTTTGCGTAGCGGCTCATAAACTTATCGACGCGACCGGCGGTATCTACGAGCTTCATCTTACCCGTGTAGAACGGGTGCGACGTGTTCGAGATCTCCATCTTATACACGGGATAGGTTTCGCCGTTCACCTCAATAGTCTCTTTCGTCGAAACGGCGGACCGACACAAAAACACGTGGTCATTCGACATATCCTTGAATGCCACCAAACGATAATTCTCCGGATGAATACCCTTTTTCATTTGCGTTTTTGTTTTAAATGTGTTATTTGCTTAAGCGGGGACAAAGGTAGGAATAGTTTTCGCGAAAACCAAATATCGGATAAATATTTTTCGATCTGCGGGCGATATTTTCTTTTTTTCGCGCTATTTACAGATTTTCCGCACCTTAGCGCACGACTCATTCACCCTAAAACCGTCTAAAAGTTTCATTCTTGCAAAAAATGATTATCTTTGTAACAAACTCAACAAAACGAACACCCATGAATACAATTGTAGTTTGGCTCAAACGCATCTTCACGATTCAAACCATCGGTCTGATGGTTGCCATCGGATCGTTGTTGGTAGCCATCCACCAGGTGTGGGTGGATAGCGACGGAGAGCCTGTCGTCAGCTGGAATGGTGCAGAGTTGCCACAAAACGCCACAACACGCACCTATGTCTATACAGCTACAACGGAACAGATCCCCATTGCTCCGCTGCTCGTCACGATTGACAACACCACCCAATTCACTGCCCACGACGTGAGTACGAAGTATCAGGCCACGACGCAGGGCGTCAACCTCACCTATTCGTTCGACTACAAGACACAGGCAGGTCTGCAAGGCATCGAGTTGCGCAATGCCGATACGACACTTCCGGCCTTTGAGCAGATGTCGGCACCCATCAACTATGCCGAACTTATGGGCGCGTCGGGACAAATCAACCTGTCGCTTCGCCTGACCTACAACGGCATCGAGACCCCAATGCTGGTCAATCAGCAGATTTTCCTCAAGCGATTCCCCGCCTACTTGCTTCAAGCCAATGCCGTCACGGATGCACGCATAAGCGCGACAAGCGATGCTGCTCTCTATATTTATGACCCGTTGACCGGCTTCCGTCCGCTCGACCTTTCGGTTATCCCTTCCGAAAACACGACGACACCCAATGCACGACCGGCACAACCGGCAAAGCCTACCCAACCCGCCGTCACGCCTCAAAAGCAACAAGAGCAACCGCAGGTAGTCACTCCAACCTCACCCAAGCAAGAGACGGCGGTTCAATCGAAACCCGCCAAGAAAAAGGGAGGCACGCATTGGACATTGATTGTCGGCGAAATCCTGCTTGTCATTGCAGGAGGTGGAATGATCGCATTCCTCTACATGCCTATTGGTGCAGCATACAGCAAGCTCGGCGACCAGATCTTTGATGGCGGATTCCGCATCGATTTCGATGCCCTCAAATGGGCGTTCAACAACGAGTTCGACGATATTTTTGGGGACATGCATCTACCCAATTGGCTCTCTTCGATCCTCTACGCACTATGCGTCCTTGCAGGCGCAATTGCGACCCTGCTTTGGATTAGCCTTTTTATTCTTATACTGTTGGGCATCATAGCGCTCATCATAAAGTTATTCTAGCGCGCAGAAAGCAAATAAACAAAACACGCGCCTACCCGACATAGGATAGGCGCGTGTTTTGTGGTATCAGATCCTCTATCTTTTCTCAAACTTTTTGGCGCAAAGATTTACATAAATCACCACGGCGAGTAGCAGACCAACAGGAATCCCGACAAGCATCGTCAAAAAGAGTCCCTTGGTCGGCATCAGGGGCGACAAAAGCATCGCAGGAATACCCAGATACATGACGTTTGAGATCCAACGCGCGATGCGACGGATGTCGATCTTCTCGCGTTTATGCCGTGGCATGGTGTTGTAGCCCGCCATCGTTTCGGGATAGCGACGCACAAAGAGCCCAATCGCGCCCCACACCAGCGCACAAAAACAGCAACTTAAAAAGATTGCGACCATAATTAATTAAACAAGGAGCTATGGGACCTATAAGACCTATAGGACGACACCCTCTCCCTGGTTTTAGAAAGAAGGTCGCCCGAAACCGAGCGACCTTCTACTACCCTTGAAAACGGATAGCCGAGGCTGTTTTTAGGCTTGCGCAGACTTTGAAACCGGAGCATACTGACGTATGTGAGGATTTCAAAGGCAAGCGTAACGACAAAACAGCCCGGGTTGTCGTTTTCAAAAATTACTTGCGGTAAACCTTGGTGTAACCATATACAGCCTCCTCACCAAGCTCCTCCTCGATACGGATCAGCTGGTTGTACTTGGCCATACGGTCCGAACGCGACAGCGAACCGGTCTTGATCTGACCCGAGTTCGTAGCTACAGCGATGTCGGCGATGGTAGCATCCTCGGTCTCACCCGAACGGTGCGACGTTACCGAGGTGTAACCTGCACGGTGAGCCATCTCGATAGCATCGAGCGTCTCGGTCAGCGAACCGATCTGGTTAACCTTGATCAGGATCGAGTTACCGCAACCCATCTCAATACCCTTCTTCAGGAACTCTACGTTGGTTACGAAGAGGTCGTCACCTACGAGCTGGCACTTGTCACCGATCTCGGCGGTCAGCATCTGCCAACCCTCCCAGTCGTTCTCCGACATACCGTCCTCGATCGAGTCGATCGGGTACTTCTCAACCAGACCCTTCAGGTACTCAACCTGCTCCTTCGAGGTGCGCTTTGCACCCTTCTCACCCTCGAACTTCGTGTAGTCGTAGATGCCGTCCTTGTAGAACTCCGACGAAGCGCAGTCCATACCGATCATTACGTCCTTACCGGGAACGTAACCAGCAGCCTCGATAGCCTTGATGATCGAGTCCAGAGCATCCTCCGTACCCTCGAGTGCGGGAGCGAAACCACCCTCATCACCTACAGCCGTCGAAAGACCACGAGCGTGGAGCACCTTCTTCAGGTTGTGGAATACCTCAGCACCCATGCGAACACCCTCCTTGAGCGACGAAGCGCCTACGGGACGGATCATGAACTCCTGGAATGCGATGGGAGCGTCCGAGTGCGAACCACCGTTGATGATGTTCATCATCGGAACGGGCAGCGTCTTGGCGTTAGCACCACCGATATAGCGATAGAGCGGCATACCGAAGTAGTCGGCAGCAGCGTGAGCTACGGCCAGCGAAACACCCAGGATGGCGTTTGCACCCAGGTTCGACTTCGTCTTCGTACCGTCGAGCTCGATCATGGCCTTGTCGATACCAACCTGATCCGTAACGTTCATACCGATGATAGCGGGAGCGATCACCTCGTTTACGTTCTTCACGGCCTTCTCAACGCCCTTACCCAGGTAGCGACCCTTGTCGCCGTCACGAAGCTCCAGAGCCTCGTTCTCACCCGTCGAAGCACCGCTGGGAACAGCAGCACGACCGAAAGCACCCGATACGGTGCGTACCTCTACCTCAACCGTCGGGTTACCGCGCGAGTCAAGGATCTCTCTTGCATGAATCTCTACAATCTGCATAGTAGTAAAAGTTAAATTTATGGTTTAAAGCTAATTTTCCAATTTGCGCCACAAAGATACAAATTTCCCCGTGAAAAACGAAACATTAATTTTGAATTTTTAAGCCATAAATTCAAAAGATTTACCTATATTTGTAGGTTATAATTTACGGGGAGCATATACAAGCTTCACACCGCAATTCGTTAAGGGTTCAAAACACGACAAAAACAACACAAAAACCGATAAGACAAATGAAAAATTTATTTAGCGTAGAGGGCAAGGTTGTCGTTATGACGGGTGCCTGTGGCATTTTGGGTGCCACCATCGTAAAACATTTTGCCGAGCAGGGCGCCAAGGTGGTACTGCTCGACTTGGAGCGCACGCGCGAGGTGGCCGAGGGGCTGATCGCCGAGATTAAGGCCGAGGGTGGCGAGGCATGCTTCTTCCCGACGAACGTACTGGACAAGGAGGTTCTGGAGCAGAACTACACGGACATCATGGCCAAGTATGGCACGATCGACATCCTGCTCAACGCCGCCGGCGGCAACATGGCTCGCGCTACGGTGCAGCCCGACCAGACGATCTTCGACCTGGACGTAGAGGCCGTGAAGCTCTGCACCGAGCTCAACCTCTTCGGTACGATTCTGCCGACGATGGTCTTCGCCAAGGCTATGGTGGAGAAGAAGTGTGGTTCGATCATCAACTTCTCGTCCGAGTCGGCCCTGCGTCCGCTGACCCGCGTAGCGGGCTACGGCGTAGCAAAGGCTGCCGTTTCGAACTGGACGAAGTATCTGTGTGGCGAGCTGGCCATCAAGTTTGGTGACGGCCTGCGCGTCAACGCCATCGCTCCGGGCTTCTTGCTCACGAACCAGAACCGCGCTCTTTTGACCAACCCCGACGGTTCGCTCACGCCCCGCTCGCACACGATTTTGAGCCACACGCCCTACGGCCGTTTCCTCGAGCCCGATGAGCTGGTCGGCACGCTGCAGTGGTTGGCTTCGGACGCTTCGAAGGCCGTAAGCGGTACGGTAGTCGTTGTGGACGGCGGTTTCGACGCCTTCAGCATCTAATTCAAATTAAAAATCAAGGAGTTATGGGATCAATGAGACCTATCTCAAGAGTACCCCTGACAAAATTGATTAAAACTTATTCTTGATTTTAAACGCGCTGATTGCGAAACCAACAACCAACCCAAAACTCCCGTTTTTGATTTTAGGCGAGCAGATTTTGGGTTTCGTGAAGTGGGGCGCGGATGGGACATACTAAAGGTATTTCCCATTCGAGACCCGCAAGGGAAGTGCAAAATATGCCGCATAAAATCGAAAACCCTAAAAAGTAGTACACCCATGTATCTTTGCAAACAATCATGGCGCTGGTACGGTCCGAATGACCCCGTATCGCTGGCCAACATCCGTCAGGCAGGTGCGACGGACATCGTACATGCCCTGCACCACATTCCCAACGGCGAGGTATGGCCCGTAGAGGAGATCCAGAAGCGCCAGGCAATGATTGCCGAGTATGGCATGACCTGGTCGGTCGTAGAGTCGGTACCCGTACACGAGCACATCAAGACCCGCGAGGGCGAGTATCAGAAATATATCGAGAACTACAAGCAGTCGATCCGCAATCTGGCCGCATGTGGCATTACGTGCATCACCTACAACTTCATGCCCGTACTGGACTGGACGCGCACGAACCTGGCCTACACGGTAGAGGATGGCTCGAAGGCACTGCGCTTTGAGCGTGCCGCCTTCATGGCCTTCGACCTCTTTATCCTGCAGCGCGAGGCCGCCAAGACGGAGTACACAGCCGAGGAGCAGGCACGCGCCGCCGCCCGTTTCGAGGCGATGGACGAGGCCGAGAAGGAGCTCATCACGCGCAACATGATCGCTGGTCTGCCGGGTGCCGAGGAGAGCTTCACGATCGAGCAGTTCCGCCAGGCTTTGGCCCGCTACAAGGATGTAGACGCCGAGACGCTGCGCTCGAATCTGATCTACTTCCTGAGCGAGATCTGCCCCGTAGCCGATGAGGTAGGCGCTGAGATGGTGATCCACCCCGATGACCCCCCGTATCCGATCCTGGGTCTGCCGCGCATCATGTCGACGGCCGAGGACTTCCGCAAGCTGATCGCTGCTGTGCCGAACAAATCGAACGGTCTGTGCCTCTGCACCGGCTCATTCGGAGTGCGTGCCGACAACGACCTGCCGGCCATCATGCGCGAGTTTGGCGAGCGCGTAGGTTTCGTACACCTGCGTTCGACGCGTCGCGATGCCGAGGGCAACTTCCAGGAGGACAACCACCTCGAGGGCGACGTGCCGATGTATGAGGTGATGAAGGCCTTCCTTGAGATTCAGCAGAAGTACCAGCGTTCGATCCCGATGCGTCCCGACCACGGCCATCAGATGTGCGACGATTTGAATCGCAAGTCGAACCCGGGCTATTCGTGCTACGGCCGCATGCGCGGTCTGGCCGAGTTGCGCGGTCTTGAGATGGGTATTGCCTGCTCGCTCTACAAGTAGTCGGAGCCGAAAAGAGCAATAAAAGATAAAAAAATGGGAAAGGCTGTCCGCTGGACAGCCTTTTTTAGTATCTTTGTAATCATGAAGTGCTACATTAATCCCTCCATGGAGCGGTTTCGCTCGTTTGTCGAGAACCTGCCGGCCTGCTTCGAGCAGGGCGAACTGATCTTTCAGGGTCGCAACACAATCCGCGCATTCGTCGTGGATGGCGAGCGCATCACCGTCAAGCGTTTTCGCAAGCCCTCGGCCATCAACTCTCTGATCTACGGTCGCCTGCGCAAGAGCAAGGCGCGCCGTGCCTACGAGCATGCCGCCGAGCTGTGCCGCCTGGAGATTCCGACCCCCGAGCCGATTGCCTGGCGCGAGGATTACCACCATGGGCTCATCGGCGATACGTACCTCGTCACCCGCTACTCGGACTACCGCCCAATTTCGGAGATGACCAACGCCTTCCCTGCGCCCCATACCTTTGCCGTCATCGATGCCCTGCCGGCCTTCATCGCCGAGTTGCATCGCAAGGGTGTCGAACACCACGATTTCAACAACGGCAACACGCAGTGGAAGATCGACGCCGAGGGGCGTTGCCACTTCGAGGTAATCGACATCAACCGCATGCGCTTCCTCGGTCGTGAGCTCACGCGCAAGGAGAGCCTCAGCAACCTGCAACGCATGAACTGCCCGATGACGGCCTACGCCTACATCCTGGGACGCTATGGCGAGTTGCGCGGTTGGGACAACTACTACAGCCAGATGGATGGCGCCCACTACTACAGCCAATTTGTCATCAAACGCGACCGCCGCAACCGTCTCAAGCACCTGCTACGCGGCAAGAAACACTAATTGCTTCGTCCCACACATGAAGAGCCTCCGCATTGCACTGACGCTACTCCTGGCCCTATCGATTGGGTGGGTGGGCAAAGCCACGAACCCCGTCATTCTGCCACAACCCACACAAATCTCCCTGCAGGAGGGTACTTTTCAGCTCTCGCACAAAACCCAGCTCTTTGCAATCGGCGAGTTGCGCAATCCTGCCGAGCGCTTTGTGGAGGATGTTGCTTCGCTCGTAGCGCTACCAGCGCCCCGCAAAGCCTCCAAGCACACCGCGGGAATTCACCTGCAGCTAAACAACGCCTTACACGCAGAGGGTTACCGCATGCAGATCACCCCGCGCGACATTCGCATCGAGGGAGGCTCGGCGGCTGGCGTCTATTATGCCCTGCAGTCGCTTCGTCAACTCCTAGTGCAATACGGCAACTCGATCCCCTGCTGCACAATTGAGGATGCCCCGAATTTCAGCTATCGCGGCGCACACCTCGACGTGGTGCGCCACTTCTTTACGGTTGAGGAGGTCAAACACTATATCGATATCCTGGCCACCCACAAGCTCAACCGACTCCATTGGCATCTCACGGACGATCAAGGTTGGCGCATCGAGATCAAGCGCTACCCCGAACTCACGGAGCGGGCTTCGAAACGCAAAGAGACCCTCATCGGCCACTGCCTCCACTCGACCACCTACGACGACACCCCGTACGGACCTTATTATTATACGCAGGAGGAGATTCGTGAGGTAGTTGCCTACGCCGCAGCGCGCTACGTAACCATCATCCCCGAAATCGAGATGCCAAGCCATGCCCAGGCCGCCCTACACGCCCTCCCCTGGCTCGGATGCGCAGAGCAGCAGGTCGAGGTATGGACCCACTGGGGCGTATCACCCGAGGTGATGTGTGGCGGCAAGGAGACGACCTACGAATTCCTGGAACAGGTGCTGACTGAGGTGATGGCACTCTTTCCCTCGGAGTATATCCACATCGGCGGTGACGAATGCCCGAAGGAGCGTTGGGAGCAGTGTCCCCACTGCCAGGCCCGCATCCGCGAACTGGGCTTCAAAGACGAAGGCCAGAACCGCACGGCTGAGAATCAGCTGCAAAGCTACCTGACGGCCCGCATCGAACGCTTCCTCAACGCTCACGGACGCCGCATCATCGGCTGGGACGACATGTTGGCTGGTGGTATCACCCCGACCGCTACGGTGATGTCGTGGCAAGGTACGCAGGGTGGCATCTATGCCGCTCAACACGGCAACCACGTCGTGATGACTCCCATGGAGTACTGCTACTTTGACTTCTACCAGACCGAGAGCCGCGAGGGCGAGGGGCTGGCCATCGGTGGCTGGGTACCCTTCGAGAAGGTCTATGCGTGGGATCCCTACGCGGGACTGAACGACCACGAGCGAGGTTACATCCTCGGCCTGCAGTGCAACCTCTGGAGCGAGTATATCCCGAACTTCAACCACCTGCAACGACTCCTGCTTCCGCGCCTGGCGGCCCTATCGGAGGTACAGTGGGCCACCGACCGCCGTGATCCGACCACGATCCGTACCCGCATGGAGCAGATGCGCCGCCTCTACGAGCTGTGTGGTTGGAGCTACGCCCCCTACTATTTCGAGGGTCGCAAGTAACTTTTCGCCCCCAAGCGCAGAAAAATGTGGTCCACGCGTTGGATTTTTCCATTTTTTGTCTAATTTTGCAAAGAGATATGACGAACTTTTTTGCATACGGCTTTTTTAACTTCTTTTTTGACAACAAGAAAAGGGGCGAGATGGCGCGTGTGTGCTAAAGCATAAACAACGAACAACAAATCCCGCTCCTGCCCGTGCAAGAGTGGGATTTTTACTGAATAGATGATGAAACAGGTAACCATACAAGGCATCGCCGGCTGCTTTCACGAAACGGCTGCCCACCGCTACTTCGGCAAAGATATCGAGGTGATCCCCTGCGAGAGCTTCGAGCTGCTCTTCGAGCGCCTGGCCGAGGACCGCAACCGCCTCGGCATCGCCGCCATCGAGAATACGATTGCCGGTACGCTGCTCCCAAACCACGAACTGCTGAGCCGCAGCCGCATGAAGATCATCGGCGAGGAGAAGATCCGCATTTCGCACATGCTTTGCGCCCTGCCCGGCCAGCGTTTAGAGGATATCGAGGAGGTGCGCTCGCACCCCATCGCCCTGATGCAGTGCGGCGACTTCCTCAAGAGCATGCCTTGGGCACGCATCGTGGAGCGTGACGACACGGCCGGCTCGGCCCGCGAGATTGCCGAGGGCAAGCTCCTGCACACGGCTGCCATCTGTGGCGAAGATGCTGCACGAATGTATGGTCTGGAGATTTTGGCGCACGCCATCGAGACCAACCGTCACAACTTCACCCGCTTCCTGATCCTGGCCGATGAGGATCAGGTGCAGGTAGACCCCGAGGCCGTCAATAAGGCCTCCCTGCGCTTCACACTGCCCCACACCCAGGGATCGCTCTCGAAGATCCTAACCGTACTCTCGTTCTACGACATCAACCTCACGAAGATTCAGTCACTGCCGATCATCGGACGCGAGTGGGAGTACCAATTCTACATCGACGTGACGTTCGACAACTATACCCGCTATCGCCAATCGGTCGAGGCCGTACGCCCCCTGACGAGCGACTTTACGATCCAGGGCGAATACCGCGAATGTCCCAATCCCGAAGTATAACCTAACACACTCTATATTATTATGAATGATTTGCAACCCATCACCCTTCCGGGTCTTGATACCGTCCGTCCGCTACTGATTGCCGGCCCTTGCAGTGCCGAAACAGAGGAGCAGGTGCTCGCTTCGGCCCACGCATTGGCTCGCCACGGCGTCCAAATTTTCCGTGCCGGCATTTGGAAACCGCGCACCAAGCCGGGAGGCTTCGAAGGTGTAGGCCCGGAGGGCATCGCCTGGCTTCGCCGCGTGAAGGAGGAGACGGGCATGTTCACCGCCACGGAGGTAGCCACCCACGCCCATGTCGAGGCGGCACTGAAGGGTGGTGTCGACCTGCTGTGGATTGGTGCTCGCACGGCCGCCAACCCCTTCGCCATGCAGGAGGTCGCCGACTCGCTCAAGGGAGTCGATATCCCCGTGCTGGTCAAGAACCCCGTGAGCCCCGACCTGGAACTCTGGATCGGTGCCCTGGAGCGCATCTACAACGCCGGCATTCGTCGCCTGGGTGCCATCCACCGCGGCTTTACCTGGGTCGACAAGTCGATCTACCGCAACCACCCCTTCTGGACGATTCCGATCGAGTTGCAGCGCCGTATTCCCAACCTGCCAATTCTGTGCGACCCCAGCCACATCGGCGGTAAGCGCGAGCTGATTGCACCCCTCTCGCAGCAGGCGATGGATCTGGGTTTTGACGGCCTGATCATCGAGGCACACTGCGACCCCGATGCCGCCTGGAGCGACAAGGCACAGCAGGTACACCCCGACACGTTAGCCTTTATCATCAGCAACCTTATTTTACGCGATATGAATACCACTACGGATAATTTGAACGAGCTGCGTCGCCAGATCGACAAGCTCGATGACGAGCTGATCGACCTCCTGGCACGCCGCATGCAGGTAGCTACCGAGATTGGCCGCTACAAGAAGAGCCACAACCTCTCGGTTTTGCAGTCACAGCGCTACGAGGAGATCCTGGCCCGCCGTGCCCGTCAGGCCGTTGAAGCGGGTATGGACCGCGAATTTATGCGCTCGGTGATGCAGGCCATCCACGAGGAGTCGATCCGCCAGCAACTCAAGGTGCTCGGCTAAGCGCTAAAAATTTGGGGTTAAAAATTCAGAATTACCGAATTTTATACTACCTTTGTCGACCGAAACGGAGAGGTGCAGGAGTGGTTGAACTGGCTCGCCTGGAAAGTGAGTAAACGCCAAAAGTGTTTCAGGGGTTCGAATCCCCTTCTCTCCGCCAAAGTTGAACAAGCTGAAAGAAACGACACCAGCCATTTGGCTGGTGTTTTCGTATCATAAGGCGTGCATACGTGTATGCGAACGCCTTATGAACACGAAAAGATACGCCATCGGCATCGTTTCTTCCTGCTTGTTCATTTTTGAAGCGGGCCCCCGCGGCGAGCGGAGGGGAAAGCGGCGCATAAAGTTGCGAAGCAACGCGACGCAATCCCCGTTCGCCTTCTAATCCACCCTTTTGCCCGCTTCAAAAAAACTTTGGCGGAGGGCATTCAGACAATCCCCCTAAATCCCCCTTTGAGAAGGGGGACTTATGCAAGGGCCCCGCGGCGAGCGCAGGGGAAAGGCGTCACGAAGCAAGCCTCGGCTTGCGAAGTAGCCAATCCCTGGGGCCCATGCAAACCCTTCGCAGAAAGAAGGGGATGGCCTTCGGCCTCCCAGACTTAAAATCCTCCCCAACCCCTCCATAAAACCATGGTAAAACTACAAGAACTCGCTAAAGATATGCTGATTATTTGTTATATTATTACAAATCAGTATATTATGAATGAGAAAAGCGATTGTTTTAAGTAGAGTAAGCACCTTGCAGCAGGATCTAAGGCAGCAGACCGAGGAGATTTTGCGGGAGGTGTACAAAGATGGATACAAGAAGGAGGAGGTAATTGTAATTGAGGATAAGGAGTCGGCTATTAAACTCTCCGAGGAGGAGCGGCGTGGGCTGAACAAACTCAAAGAGCATATTCGTACCGATCCGACCATTACGGCGGTGTATATTTATGAACTATCGAGATTGAGCCGTAGGCAGTTGGTATTATTCAGCATTCGAGATTTTCTGATTGAGCACGACATCCAGCTCATCTGTCTAAAGCCCTATTTCAAACTGCTTGAACCCGATGGTAAAATGTCACAAACAGGGTCACTGATGTTTTCGATCTTCTCTTCGATGTCTGAATCGGAGATGGCACTGGCCAAAGAGCGTATGATGAGAGGGCGGAAATTCAACATAGCGATGGGAAAATCGGGAGGAGGCAGAGCACCATTCGGCTATACGACCGACAAGGATAAAAGACATGTAATCCATCCCGAGCAAGCAGCAATCCTTCGGAGAATCTTCCACGATTACGCCTATTCCGGCAAATCACAAGTCAAAATCAGCAAAGAACTCAAAGAAGAGGGACTATTCCAACATTTACAGCTTCATAGTCTTAACAATCAAATCAATCTCTGGATTAGGCGCACCTACTATACGGGAACAAATCAATTCCCTCCAATCATCCCCAAAGCGCTCTTTGCCGAAGCACAAAAATCGACTAAACGCAACCGCACAGTTCATACCAATACTCCACGCGAGAAATTCTTATTGAAGGGCCTTATTCGCGATGCACAGACGGGCTATCTGCTACATAGCAATAGTAATTCGGGACACTATCAAGCTCGGCGCGCCTCATCGCTTACAATCAGCATGCACAACATCGATCCTTTGGTCTGGAGCGTTGCCAAGGAATTGTATGAAAGGTTTGTGGTAAACAAAGAACTCTTATACAAACAGCTTCTCAAAGAGATTGGAACCCTATCCACAAAAATCGATCATCTGAATCGAGAACTATCCTCTATTCACGATAAGATGGAAAGAGTCGAGGAGCGTTTCATTTTCGGCAGATTGCGAAAAGCTCGCGCCGAAGTGTTGATTGCAGAGCTCTCGGTAGAACAGATGGAGATCGAGTCGAGATTGGTTGAGCTTGCCAATGAGTCGGCGATGAAACAGTGTCAGATAAACGATGTGTTACTATCGGAAGAGATTGATGACGAGAAGTTGTCGCTAAACGAAAAGATAGAGATCGTAAAGAAGGTAATCTATATGGTTACCGTCCGCAAGCCGAGTAGAAAAGAGACAGAGGTCAAACTCTACAACAAAATCAATAACGAGGTACTCGTGTACAGGGTTGATTGTTGGCGTCGTTCATGGCAGCTAATCAGCCAATCGAATCGGGCAGAGAATCCACCGCCTAAAATCCCGAAGAGTCACGAGACCCGTATTAAAAACCGAACCCTATTAATTTAACATTGGGAAGGGGTTTAATAGGGCGTGAAAAACATATTGATTTAAGGTTTTATTTTATTCTCCATATTTCTCCACCAGCTCCAACCTCTTGATGCGAGAGGTGATGGCGCTGGGTTTACGCTGGAAATGGGCTGCGAGTTCTTTGGTGGTTGCACCTTCACACCACATTTTGGTTAGTTCTAAATCATCCTCTTCACTCCAAGGTGTGTAGGCGTTGGGGAACTCTTGCTGGCACGCAAAGACCGAATAGGTGGGCGTACCTGTTAGTTGCTTATACGCTTTCAGATACTTCTTCAATCGCTTGACATCCTTGTCCGAAATGTATGGCAATCGACGAATATCCATATTATCCGAGAGGTCGTTGAGCTTGACCGACACGGCTAACGGATTTTCCTTGACACGAGCGATAAATTTGTCATATGGCTCATTCTTCGACAGTTTGGTTACACAACGCAGCGCCTCGATAACCCCCGCCGAAAAACCCTCGGATGCAAGACGCTCAAAGGTCCAATCGGAGTCCTCCACAACGTTGTGCAATACGCCGACAATCTTCTCTTCGGTGGTCTTACCTGCGGCCATTACACGCAACGGATGACCGATATAGTCATTTCCTGCCTTATCCAACTGCCCACGATGTGCCTCGGTTGCTATCTCTATTGCTCGTTCAAGCGTACTCATAGATTTATTGTTGATCAATTTCGGTTATGGGTTTATCCAAGAGCCTAAATGCATTTGGATCCTTTTCCATTTGATACACTTTTATTTCGGGGTTTAGATGCTTAGCTTGCGAAATGATCTTTCGTCTCTGTTCTTTATCGATTTTTACCCCCAAATATAGAGACTCAAAACACTCTGCTCCAATCTTGACAAATGTTCTTATCTCTTTGATGTCAAATTCCTTTTTGCCTTGTTGAAATGGCAGTAACTGCATATGCTGAGGAGACGGCTCCAAGATAAACAATCTCACCTCTTGTTCATGCTCCCACGCCTTTGCCTTGGTGAATATCTGGTAAGAGAAGAGATCTTGTTTATCGCGGAAATAATCCGGTTTTTCGATAATCTCACGATATTGCACATCTCTACCATATGGTGTTACCATCAGACCATATCCGACATGTAAGTATTTA
>JAFZFJ010000128.1 GCA_017555975.1 Alistipes sp.
CAACTCGCACATCATCTTCGCCATCGACCTTCGGACGATGCGCGAGAAGGGGCGCATCACGGGCATTCACTCGCCGCGCTACATCTGCTTCGTATCGGACACGAAGGCCTATATCTCGCAGATGTACAGCAACAAGATTACGATCATCAACCCCAAGACCTACGAGATTACGGGCACGATCACCTGCCCGGGCATGGAGGCCAACTCGGGCTCCACGGAGGAGATGGTCTATGACGACGGCTACCTCTATGTCACCTGCTGGTCGTACCAGAAGCGCATCTTGAAGATCGACACGCGCACGGACAAGGTGGTGGGCGAAGTAGAGGTCGGCATTCAGCCCTGCGCGCTCGTCGAGGACACGAACGACAAGCTCTGGGCCCTCTGCGACGGAGGCTACGAGGGCAACCCGCTCGGCTACGAGGCTCCGACGCTCGTGCGCATCAACCCCAAGACGATGACCATCGAGGCAACCTTCGCCTTCACGAAGGGGGACTACCTCTCCAAGATCCGCATCAACGACGAGGAGAACCGCATCTATTGGCTGAACAATGGCTCGCTCTACCGCATGTCGATCAACGATCCTGCGCTGCCGACCACGCCGCTTGTAGCGGGTGAGGGCTTCTTCTACTCGCTCACGATCGACCCCAAGAATGAGGATATCTACTGCTCGGACGCCATCGACTATCAGCAGCAGGGCATCCTCTACCGCTACTCGGCCACGGGTACGCTGATCGACTCGTTCTATAGCGGCATCATCCCCACCGAGTTCTGCTGGAAGTAAACCCTTAAAGCACACCCCTATTGTTATGAAACGCATCCTTCATTGCACAACCACAGCCTTGGCTCTCATTCTTTCGATGGCAGCCACCGCACAAGACACACTCGATCGCGAGGTTGCGGTGGATCGCGTCGAGGTGGTCGGCCGTCGCCCAATGAAGGAGATCGGCGTGCAGCGAACCGCCTTTGATTCGGTGGTGCTCAAGGAGCATATCGCCCTCTCGATGGCCGATGTGCTGACCTATAACTCCTCGATCTATGTGAAGAGCTACGGCCGCGCGACGCTCTCGACGGTGGCCTTCCGTGGCACCTCGCCCTCCCACACGCAGGTTTTGTGGAACGGCATGCGCATCAACTCACCGATGCTCGGCATGACCGACTTCTCGATGATCCCCTCCCACTTTGTCGATGAGGCCTCACTCCTGCACGGCACTTCATCCGTCAGCGAGACGGGTGGTGGCCTGGGTGGCGCGGTGAAGCTCGCCACGCGTCCCACCGATCGGGAGGGTTTCCACCTGAACTATGTGCAGGGTATCGGCTCGTTTCAGACCTTCGACGAGTACCTGCACCTGGCCTATGGATCGGAGCGTTGGCAACTCTCAACCCGTCTCTCCTACGCCTCCTCGCCGAACGAATACACCTACCTAAACCGCGACAAGAAGGAGAACATCTACGACGAGAACCATAACATCATCGCCCAATACCACCCCACCGAGCGCAACCGCAATGGTGCATACAAGGATTTTCATGCCCTGCAGGAGGCCTCCTACCGCACACGCGGAGGGGATCGACTCTCACTCACGGCGTGGTACACCGGCTCAGACCGCGAGCTGCCGATGACGACCACCTCCTACGCCGAGGAGGAACGGATGGAGAACCGACAGCGCGAGGAGACGCTCCGCGCCTTGATGGGCTGGGAGCGCATCACCTCGGCCAGCAAGTGGCATGCCAAGGCGGGCTACATCCACACCTGGTCAGCCTACGACCGCCGCGTACAACTCCACGAGGAGACAAACGGCAAGGTCGAGGAGGGACTTCCCGACGGCACGCTGGAGCACACACGCAACCGTATCCACTCGCTCTTCGGGCAGGCCAGCATGGAGCAGGTGATCTCCAATCGTTGGCTCATCTCGGCCGAGGTGACCGCTTACAACCATTGGGTCAGAAGCCGTGGCAAGGAGGTGATCACCGAGAACGGCTCGGAGCGACTCGGCTACGAGGAACAGTGCGCCGAGGTGACCGCCTCGACCACGCTGCGTTGGCGCGCCACGGATTGGCTCGGCACGGGCATCACGCTGCGTGAGGAGCTCTACGACCGTGCTTTCTCGCCGCTGATCCCTGCCCTGTTCATCGATGGCGAGGTGGTACGCAACGGAG
>JAFZFJ010000129.1 GCA_017555975.1 Alistipes sp.
GCCCGTCTCTCGGCCCGCACCACAAGCAATGCGCTCTTTTTTACGGCTGAGCGTGGCGTGGCCTGGTATGTAGCCTGGCCGGCCATGATTACGGCTGCCATGTCGGGCATTACCTTCATCTCACTCCCCGGATCGATCGCTCAGGATGGCTTTACCTACCTGCAGATGGTGCTGGGCTTCACGGTCGGACAGCTCCTGGTGGCCTTTTGGCTCGTGCCGCTCTTCTACCGCATGCGCCTCACGTCGCTCTATGAATACCTTGCGGCCCGTTTTGGCCGCACGTCGCACCGTACGGGTGCTCTCTTCTTTTTCCTCTCGAAATATGCCGCCTCGGCCCTTAAACTTTATTTGGTGGTTGCGGTGTTGCAATTGCTTCTTTTTGAGCGTTTTGGTGTTCCTTATTGGGCGAATGCGCTGTTGTGCGCGGCAGTCTGTTGGGGTTATACGGTGCGAGGTGGCGTAAAGTCGGTCCTGCTTACGGATTGGATCAAAACCCTGGCGTTGCTGACGGCCGTTGTGGTGACCATCGTGGTGTTGCTGCGTACGCTAGATTGGAGTTGGACGCAGGGTTGGCAGGCGCTTGTTGAGTCGCCTCGTTCGCGGGTGTTCTGTTTCGATGATCCCGCCTCGGATCGCTATTTTTGGCGTATGCTCGCGGCCGGCGTGGTGCTGCTGGTGGCGATGACGGGTCTGGATCAGGACCTGATGCAACGCAATTTGGCCTGTCGTTCGTTGGTGGATGTGCAGCGTAATATCGTACTCACGGCGCTCTGTCAGGCGGTGGTGATTGCTCTGCTTCTTGGGCTCGGATTTTTGCTCTATGCCTATGCCGAAAAGGTCGGGCTTGCACTCCCCGAAAAGAGCGATGAACTCTTTCCGTTGGTGGCCGTTGGCGGAGGTTTGCCGATGGTTGTTGGTGCGCTCTTTGTGGTGGGCTTTGCCGCTGCGAGCCTTTCGTCTGTAGGATCGGCACTGACCGCTTTGACAACCTCGTTTTCGGTCGATGTGATGCAGGGTAAATCGCTCGATGAAAGAGATTTGTCGAAACTACGCAAGCGTACGCATGCTGTGATGGCACTGCTGCTTTTTGGGGCGGTGTTGGTGCTGGAGTATCTGGCAGATGAAAGTTCGATTAATCTGATTTACCGCATGGCGGGTTACACCTATGGCCCGCTGTTGGGTATGTTCCTCTTTGGTCTTTGGAGCCGTTTCGAGGTGCACGATCGTTGGATCTGGTTACCTGCGCTTGCTGCACCGTGTGTGATGGGTGTACTGCAGGTTTATCTGCGTGCTCATTGGCAGATCGAGATAGGCTTCGAACTGCTTATTTACAACGCGCTGCTGGTGATGGCAGGGTTGTGGTTGCTGCGCAAAAAGGCTAACGCTTAAAGATGAAGTAAACGGCCAAGATCAGGCAGGCAAAGCCGGCAATGTGGTTCCAACGCAGGGCCTCGCTACGCATGCAGATGAGCATGAAGAGCGTGAAGACCGACAATGAGATAACCTCCTGAATTACTTTGAGTTGCCACAGCGTAAACGGGCCTCCGAAAGCAGCCGATCCAAGGCGGTTTGCGGGCACCATGAAGCTATACTCGGCCAGAGCAATGAGCCATGAGACGAGCACGATGGCCACCAATCCCAACTTCTCGAATTTCGATTTGAAGGCAATCTGACCATACCAGGCCAGCGTCATAAAGGTATTTGAGATGACCAAAAGGCCGATTGAAGAGAGTGCGCGAAACATAATACGATCGTTTTTAGGCCGCAAAAGTATAAAAAAAGTCGAAACTATGTGCCTCGGTTGCAAAAAAATATCTGCTCGATATTGTTGCTTGTTGCGAGGGGGTGATGTGGTTTGAAAAGCTACTTTAGGAACTGCTCCAACGAGCTGAGTTCGGTGAAATCCTCGATGACGATGTCGGCCAAATTTTCGGCCTCGATTTGTGCTTTTGTTAATGTGGTGGCAATACCGATTACAAGCCCGGCACCGGCCCTCTTTGCGGCTTCGAATCCAGCTCGAGCATCTTCGAAGATAATACATTCCTCAATATTGATGCCCAACTCTTTGGCAGCCGTCAGGTAAATCTCCGGTTCAGGTTTGCATTGTTGCACCATGTCGCCCGAAATCTGCACGTCGAAAAACGGCTCGATATTACATTTGGAAAGGACAAAATTGACGTTGTCGCGACACCCCGACGAGCCTACTCCGCAACGAATTCCGTGTGTGGTCAGCAGCTCTAAAAGGGCACGAAGACCCGCGATGGGTTGAATGGTCGGAGCGTAGATTTCGCGGTAGATCTCCTCCTTTTCGTCGCCCAGCGCCTTGAGCCCCTTCTCGTGAATAATTGCTTCGGGGAGCAGCATGCGCATGATGTCGTCCGATCCCATGCCGAAGGCGTTGCTAAGGCGTGTCTGCCAATCGGTTGCGCCATAGCGATCGCAGAAGATCTCGAAGGCACGCACATGTACGGCCGAGTTGTCTACCAGGGTGCCGTCCATGTCGAACAGCGCAGCGCGAAACGGGAAGGTGGGTTTCATGGGGTGTGAATTGTTTTGTTTTGTGCGCAAATGTACTATTTTTTGACGAATTTCGCCTCCTTGCCTTTGCGGTTTTGTGAATTCTACTTATCTTTATACGTTAAAAAAGCAAATCACATAAAAACTCAAACAATATGCAAACAAAAGAACTGATGTTGCAGGCCGAGAAGAACCGCAAGCGTCTGGTTGAGATTGTCCAGATTGCCAAGGCCGGCCATATCGGCGGTGGTCTCTCGTCGATGAATATGCTGACGGCGCTCTATTTTGGCGTTATGAAGCTCGATCCGAAAAACCCGAAGTGGGAGGATCGCGACCGTTTTGTGATGAGTAAAGGTCACTGCGTGGAGGCGCTCTACAGCGTGCTCGAGCATCGTGGCTTTATTACGAAGGAGTTGACCGACACCTACGGTCAGTTCGATACTCCGCTGGCCGGTCACCCGACGATCGAGGTGCCGGGCATCGAGGTGAATAGTGGCGCGCTGGGTCATGGCCTGCCGATTGGTGTGGGTATGGCAATCGCGGCCAAGATGGATAAGAAGAGCTGGAAGACCTTCGTGTTGATGGGCGACGGCGAGCAGGGTGAGGGCTCGATCTATGAGGCTGCCATGGCCGGTAGCCACTACAAGCTCGACAACCTGGTGGCTATCATCGATCGTAACGGTCTGCAGATCAGCGATACGACTGAGAATGTGATGGCCCTCGAGCCGATTGCAGCGCGTTGGTCGGCCTTCGGTTGGGATGTGCAGGAGATCAACGGCGATAGCATGGAGGAGATCGTTGCTGCCTTCGAGAAGATTGACTACAACTGCGGTAAGCCCCACCTGATCGTTTCGCGTACGACGAAGGGTAATGGTGTGAAGTTGATGGAGAATATCCTGAAGTGGCACCACGGCGTTCCGACCCAGGAGGAGTATGAGGCTGCGATTGCTGAGATCGACGCCCGCATCGAGTCATTAACGAAATAAGCGAATCAAACGATATGGAGATTAAGAGTGTACCTTGCCGTCAGAGCTTTACCGACACGCTCGTTGAGCTGGCAAAAGAGGATAAGAATATTGTGGTTGTGACGACCGATGCTCGTGGCTCGGTGACGTTGACCAAGTTTTTTAAGGAGCTGCCCGAGCAGGCCGTAGAGTGTGGTATTGCCGAGCAGGATGCTGTGGGTATTGCTGCCGGTCTGGCACAGTCGGGTAAGAATACCTTTGTTTGCGGTCCGGCATGCTTCTATGTGGCTCGCTCGTTGGAGCAGGTGAAGGTGGATGTGGCCTATTCGCAGAATCCGGTCAAGATTCTCGGTGTGAGTGGCGGTGTGGCTTATGGCGCACTGGGTGCAACGCATCACAGCTTGCATGATATTGCAGCACTGCGTACCTTCCCCGGTATGAATGTGTTCCTGCCTTGCGATGCGCGTCAGACGCGTAAGCTCGTGCAGAAACTCGTGAACTTCCCCGAGGCCGGTTATGTGCGCGTAGGTCGTAATGCAGTGCCCGATGTCTACGAAAACGACGACTTTGAGTTCGAACTGGGCAAGGCTACGATGCTGCAGGATGGTAAGGATCTGACTATCATCGGTTGCGGTGAGACGGTTTACCATTGTTGGGAGGCTGCTAAGCAGCTCGCTAAGCAGGGCATCCAGGCTCGCGTACTCGATATGCACACGCTTAAGCCCGCCGATGAGGAGGCAATCCTCAAGGCTGCTCGCGAGACGGGTCGCATTGTGACGGTCGAGGAGCACAGTCGCTATGGCGGTCTGGGCGGTATCGTGACGGAGCTCACGGCTGAGAAGTGCCCTGTTCCGGTGCGTATTCTGGGTATTCCTGACGAGAACGTCGTACACGGCAAGCCGCTGGAGATTTTCCATCATTACCACCTCGACGCCGAGGGTATTGTAGCCGAAGTGTTGGATTTCCTGAAGTAAGAAGATGAAAAATTATATCCTTGCCATCGACCAAAGTACGTCGGCTACGAAGGCGATCCTCTTCGATGAGGGTTGCAAGTTGGTCGGTCGTGTGAATGTCGAGCATAAGCAGTACTATCCGGCGGCAGGCTGGGTGGAGCACGATGCTGAGGAGATCTACCGCAATACGGTCGGGGCGATTCGTCGACTGATGGCCGAGGGCCATCTCCAAGAGGGTGATCGTTGCTCGTTGGCGATCACAAACCAGCGTGAGACGGTGGTTGTGTGGAACGCCGAGACGGGCAAGCCCGTATCGAATGCCGTGGTGTGGCAGTGCCAGCGCGGTGCTGAGATTTGCCGTGCACTGAAGGAGGCGGGTCATGAGAAGACCTTCCTTGCGAAGAGCGGTCTTTTGATCGATCCCTATTTCTCGGCCAGTGGTGTGAAATGGATCCTGGATCATGTCGAGGGTGCACGCGAGGCGGCTGAGGCAGGTAAACTGCGCCTGGGTACGATCGACAGCTGGCTTATTTGGAAGTTGACCGGTGGTGCGGTGCATGCCACCGACTATACGAATGCTTCGCGCACGTTGCTCTTCAACATCCACACGTTGGATTGGGACGAGGAGCTGTGTGCACTCTTTACGGTGCCCCGTTCGATGCTGCCCGAGGCCAAGCCTTGCGATGCAGTGTTTGGTCGCACGACGATCGAGGGTATCTTCCCGGAGGGTATCGAGATTGCCGGTGTGCTGGGTGACTCGCACGGTGCATTGGCTGGCCAGATGTGCTTCGAGGCCGGTATGGGTAAGGCAACTTACGGTACGGGTTCGTCGGTGATGGTTAATATTGGCGAGGAGGCTGTAGCTGCACCGGAGGGTTTGGTGACCTCGGTAGGTTTCGCTGCCAAGGGTAAGGTCTTCTACGCCTTTGAGGGTAACATCCACTGCACAGGCGCTACATTGCGTTGGTTGGCCGATCAACTGCAGTTGATCTCGTCGCCCGCTGAGACCGAGGCATTGGCTACGAGTGTCGAGTCGACGAACGGTGTCTACCTCGTGCCCGCCTTTGCCGGTCTGGGTGCTCCGTGGTGGAATTCGGAAGCGAAGGCTATTATCGCCGGTATGACGCTCGGTACGACCAAGGCTCACGTAGTACGCGCTGCGCTGGAGGCTATCCCGTACCAAATTAAGGACCTGGTAGATCTGATGACAGGCCAGGCGGGTGTGAAACTCAAGGAGTTGCGCGTGGACGGTGGTCCGACCCGCAACCGCTTCTTGATGCAGTTCCAGGCCGATATGCTCAACGCTACGATCAACCGTGCCGATATCGAGGAGGCTTCGGCTTTGGGTGCGGTGGTGATGAATGGTCTGGCTCGCGGGGTGTGGGCTACGCTTGACGAGGTGGCAGCCCTGCGCACATCGGATAACCGTATCGAGCCGAAGATGGCTGCTGAGGAGCGTGAGGCGCTGCACGGTGGTTGGATCGAGGCAGTGAAGTTAATCAACCGAAAATAAACAGAAAACAATAACAACTTAAAACAAGAAAAACTATGTATGTAGCTGCAAAACCCGGAAAGGAGACCTTTGGTCTGATTATCGGTACGCGTGCCTATTTTAACTCGGCACTGGCGATCGACGTACGCAAGACGCTCTGCGAGGAGTTGGAGAAGGCCGGTTACGGTTATGTGATTTTGGATGTAGCCGAGACGCTGACCGACGGCGCCATGGAGACGGTAGAGGATGGTCGCAAGTGCGCCAAGCTCTTCCGCGAGTATCGTGACCAGATCGACGGTATCATCGTGTCGCTGCCGAACTTCGGTTTCGAGGTAGGTATCATCAATGCCATTGCTCGTGCCGAGCTGAACGTGCCCGTGCTTGTTCAGGCTTGCGACGACGAGAACGATAAGGTGGATCTCGACAGCCGTCGTGACGCCTTCTGCGGTAAGATTTCGGTCTGCAA
>JAFZFJ010000130.1 GCA_017555975.1 Alistipes sp.
TACCTTCACGTCGTTCGGGTAGATGTACCCGTCAATTACGTAGAGGGGCGACTGCGACGTAGCACCTACCTCGCTCAGGTCGGCAGCGTTACGGATGTAGATCTTGGCAGCCTCACCCGGACGGCTGTCACCACCCGAAACCGAAACACCATTGATCAGACCCGACAGCGACGAAGCCAGGTCACCCGTAGCCAGGTCGGCGATGTCGTCCATCGGAACGGTAGCAACCGAACCCGTCAAGTGGGCCTTCTTCTGCGTACCGTAACCTACAACAACGACCTCCTCGATCTGCTGCTTATCCTCCTTCAGTACGATCTGCGTCGTAGCCAGGTTGCTAACCTCCTCGGTTACATAACCGATGAACGAAACCTGAACTGCACCCTTTGCAGGAACGGGCAGTACGAAATCACCGTCAACGCCCGTCGTGGTACCAATCGTGGTACCCTTAACGATTACCGTAGCACCGATCACGGGCTGACCCTGCTCATCAACTACGGTACCCTTATACTGTGTCTGTGCCGAAGCCGACAGCACGAAAAGTGCCATCACAAAACTCAGGCAAATACCCAATACTTTCTTCATAATTGTATTCTTTCTTTTGTGTTAGCACTCCGTTATTTCAACCAGCGCGGGTCACCTGCCGTCACACCTGCTACGGGTGCGAAGTTCACGCCACCATTCGGCTGCGAGAAATCGAGCACCTTATTCAGATTTTCGGTCGTAAAGCCCGGGTCGAGAACCTCACCATAGCCATTCTTCGAGTCGTCACCGGCAACACCCTTGGTGGGGCAGAACAGAATGTTACCACCCAAAACCTTCGTACAACCACGGCTCAACACCTTGTGGATGTTGTAGGTGTCGTAGAAAATCGTGTTCTGGAATGCCGAAGTACCCTCATAACCTACACGGTTACCGAAGTCCTTGTTCGGGGTCATACGGTTCAGCGTACAATTCTGGATGCTGAAGATACCGTTAGCCGTACCAAACGCCTTGGCAAAACCCTTCTGGTAACCGAACTGGATGAAGTAAGCCGACGAGCTCATCGCTGCGGGGTCATAAACATTGTAGATGGTCGAGTTCGAGAGGTAGATGTTGAGCACCTGACCCTTACCGCCACCATACGGATAGAGGAACGACTTGTGAGCAGCGTTGTTCTTGCAGTTTACCTGCACGATGCAATCCGACATACGGAACTCATAAACAGCCCAGTTAGCCGAAGGACCATGCGAGTAGAAACCACGCAATACCTCTTTCACCCAGCAACCCTCGATACGGATGGGCTTCGTGAGGTGGTAGCTGCTCTCCTTACCCAACTCCAAATTGGGATTCTGCTTCAGCGTAATCACACCATACTTCTCCTTGTCGAGACCCGAAGCGTCGATGTTGATGAACTTGATTTTCAGACCACCGGCCGTCTCGAAGTAGGCATTGTTGGTCAGCATTACCGCCGGCTTGTTCTGACGGTCGCCACGGATACGGGTCGGCTGCAGGTCGCACTCGGCAACAGCGGCCATCTGATAGGTTGCACCCGGCTCGAGGTCAAATGCGATCTCGAAGTTGGGGTCCGATGCGCGCTGAGCAGCCAGTACATCAGCGTTGTCTGCGATATACTTCGAGATAAAGGCACCCAGATCCTCCGTTACGGGAACAGGAATACCCTCGATCATCGTGTTCATCGCGTACTCGGTAGCCTCGGCTGCAGCAGCGTTGTTCAACTTCGCGTTACCCAGCGTCTGGACCGAAATCTTGTAGCTCGAGTCCTCGGCCAGCGGGAAGTAGAGCGCAGCACCGTCGATCGTTTCGTTGTCAACGAGCACCTCGGGGTTAGCGGGGTCGTTCACATTCCACACACTGCACAGGTAGCCACCGGCACCCACTACAATAGGCCATTGGATCTTCACCTGCTCCGTACCGGTTGCGTCGGTCACGATGCTGTAGGTGAAGCTGTCGGCAGCGGGCGATTCGAGCTGAACGCCGCTTACGCCTGCCGTCCAAGTCTCATCCTCGACACCCTGAGCACACGATACGGCGAACATAGCCATCGCTGCGCAGCAAATGCCTCCGAAGAGCTTTTTCAAAGTCATCTTTTTCATAGGCTGTTTAGTTGAAAAATTTGGTTAATAAATGAATTGAATTTGGTTTGTTGTGTTCTCTGTTTTTAGGGCTACCGACACGCACTCCTTATCGCAAAAAAGTGACATGCAGCGCCTCGGCTGTTGGTTGGTTGAAGTGTTTGATTTATCCGGTTCTTGTATTAATTGGTTGGTTATCCGACACTTAAGCGGGAGTCGTTCACCATAGAGCGTACGATCCCCTTTTGCTTTAGAATACAAAGGTAAAAAACTTTTCACAACAAGCAATTTTTTTTGTGAAAAAGTTAACAAACGCGCCGAAACGGCACGCTCGCGCCATCTGAACCACCCCATCCCCCACATTTCGCTCCGGAAAATCCGTTAAATCCCTGTTTAGCACGGAATTAAAGGGTTATTCTACCCTTTTCAAATCAAGACTCAAAATCCTCATGCTGAATCGGTAGGTAATGATTATTCAGGCAACTAAATCGTTACTATAGACATAGATACGAGATGTCTTTCAACCATGCTCCACGGTTCGTGTTTCACTCCTCAATTACTTCGCATTTGTCCCCTCAAAAACGCGCAAAATAAGGAGAAAAACGACCAAAAAAATGACGCTATTTCGACATTGTGTAAGTGGCTTTTTGTGGGATTATGACGCTCGGAGCAATCCAATTCGGTGGCCAACCCGGTCATTTCGACCACTCGATTTTGGTCAGTTCACCTTGCCAAAAGGTCGTTTCGCCGCAAAAAAGCAGAAGGTTTCGGATTATTTGGATATCTTTGTAGACGTTTTCTCACTAAATCTCGCGAAACTAACTAACAAAGTCCTATGAAAAAAGCATTCATTTTTACGCTGATGCTCATCTGCAGTCTTTCGGCCATGGCACAGTATCCGTCGCTTACCCCGGAGGCCAGCCAGAAGGCACGCCAGGTGCTGGGCGCAGCCCGCAAAGCTTCGGATGCAGCGTGGGAAAAGGCGCTCCCGATCGTGAAGCAAGAGGCCCTCGAGGGTCGTCCTTACGTGCCCTGGGCACACCGCCCCTATGACCTGTTACAGGCTGAGATTCCCGCCTTCCCGGGTGCCGAGGGAGGTGGTATGTACACCGCAGGTGGCCGCGGCGGTAAGGTGCTGACGGTGACCAACCTCAACGACAGCGGTCCGGGTTCGTTCCGCGAGGCCTGCGAGACGGGTGGTGCCCGCATCATCGTCTTCAACGTATCGGGTATCATCAAGCTCGAGACGCCGATTGTCGTACGTGCTCCCTATGTAACGATTGCCGGTCAGACGGCTCCGGGTGATGGTGTCTGCATCGCCGGTCAGAGCTTCCAAATCGATACGCACGATGTAATCATCCGCCACATGCGTTTCCGCCGTGGTGAGACCATGTCGTGGCACCGCGAGGACGCCTTCGGTGGTAATCCCGTGGGTAACATCATGATCGACCACTGCTCGTGCACGTGGGGTCTGGATGAGAACATCTCGTTCTATCGCCACATGTACGACATGAGCGAAGGCTTCTACCAGGCCCGCACAGAGAAGTATCCGACGGTGAACGTCACGATTCAGAACACCATTTCGGCCAAGGCCCTCGACACGTATAACCACGCGTTTGGCTCGACGCTCGGTGGCGAGAACGCCTCGTTCATGCGCAACCTCTGGGCTTCGAACGTCGGTCGCAACCCCTCGGTAGGTTGGAACGGTGTCTTCAACTTCGTGAACAACGTCCTCTTTAACTGGCACATGCGCACGGTGGACGGTGGCGACTACACGGCCATGTTCAACATGATCAACAACTACTACAAGCCCGGTCCGGCTACGCCGAAGAATTCGCCCGTATCGCACCGCATCCTCAAGCCCGAGTCGGGTCGCTCGAAGCACCCCTACAAGCAATATGGTCGTGTCTATGCGCACGGTAATATCATGGAGGGCAACGCGGAGGTGACGGCCGACAACTGGAACGGCGGTATTCAGGTCGAGGAGCGCCACAATGCCGGTGAGTTCACCGAGCAGATGCGCTCGAACAAGCCCTTTGCCATGCCCTACGTGAAGATCATGTCGGCTACCGAGGCCTACGACTATGTGTTGAACAACGTAGGTGCTACGATCCCCTGCCGCGACAAAGTGGACGAGATCATCGTCAACGAGGTACGCACGGGCGAGATCTACTACGAGAAGAAACTCTCGAAGGAGAATCCTTATGGCGATAATTGGGGTCTGGCCGAGAAGTCGCAGAAGGCCGACGGCACGTTCCGCTACCGCCGCATGGGCAACGACTCGTACAAACAGGGTATCATCACCGATCCCCGCCAGATGGGTGGCTATCCCGAGTACAAGGGTGAGCCCTATGTCGATACGGATATGGACGGCATGCCCGACAGCTGGGAGGTGCAGAACGGTCTGAATCCGAACGATGCATCGGATGCCAACAGCGACTGCACGGGCGATGGCTACACGAACATCGAGAAGTACATCAACGGCATCTCGACCAAGCACTACATCAACTGGCGCGATCTGAACAACAACTACGACACGCTGGCCGCTAAAGGCAAGCTGATGTAAAAAGCGTATTTATCACTACCAATCAACGACATAGAGATGAAAAAACTTTTATTTTCGCTGTTGCTGCTCGCCTCGTGGCTGACGGCTGCGGCCGTAGAGCTCAAGAGCGAGGGTCGTGACGCTGCCTATGTGGAGTCGATCCTGAAACGTTCGGAGAAGATCGTCAACAAACTCGACATCCAGGATGAGCAGGTACGTAAGGACGTACTCCACATCATCGCCAACCGCTACTTCGAACTGAACGATATCTACGCGGCTCGCGACGCCCGCAAGGCTGAATTCAAGGCGATGAATCTGCCCGAGGAGTACCAGAAGCTCGCGTCGGACTTTGTGCGCTACGAGTGTGATTCGAAGCTCTACCGTTCGCACTTTGCCTTCCCCGCAACGCTTGGCATCTACCTCACGCCCGAGCAGGTGACAGCCGTCATCGACGGCATGACCTACGGCGTGGTGAAGGTGACCTACGATTCGCACCTGGACATGATTCCGAGCCTGACTAACGAGGAGAAGGCACAGATTGAGGCTTGGCTCATCGAGGCTCGCGAATTTGCCGTCGACGCCGAGACTTCGAACAAGAAGCATGAGGCCTTCGGCAAGTACAAGGGTCGCATCAACAACTACCTCTCGAAGCGCGGTTATGACCTCACGGCCGAGCGCGCTGCGTGGTACAAGCGCATTGAGGAACGCAAGGCCAAAGAGGCTGCCAACGAGCAACCCAAGAAAAGCAAAAAGGAGCGCAAGTAAGGTGCTGAAACAAAAAAAGAAGGGGCTGTCCGCAGACAGTCCCTTCTTGATTTAATGTATATATAGTTCCCAACCTCGTTCTATAGCCTGGAAGTCGGCCTTCACCCCATTCTCGACCTCCGAAATAGCCGCCACGATCGGAATCATCGTTGGGGCCAAGTGGGTATCGAGTGCCGTATCAGGGGCAATCCCCGTACGGTCAGAAACAGTCCGAATGTAGGCCTCGGTGTGGTTCTCGTTCGGAGGTGCCCAACGAGAAATCATGCCGCGAATCGTATTTAGACCATACTTTCGGCGATAGGTATCGAGGGTCACAAAGATGGCTCGGTAGCCCCATTCGATCGCCTCAAACTCCTTAAAAGAGGGGTCGCGCGAAGGGCGAACTTCTCCTCGATAACGACTCGCAGAGTGGCGGATATTGCCCGGATTGCGGTTCGCAAGTCCCCTACTCATCGCCCACCTCCTGCGCTAAGCGGCGATGCACATATTTGCGTAACCACTCGAACAACGGTGCATCGGAGAGTTGTGCCGCATTTTCGAGAAATGACCACAACTCCACACCACACGTAAATCCGGCAAAGAGACGCGCCAACCTCAGATTCATAAAGTCGAGGATGCAGCTATCGATGAGCCACGCCATGGCCAGCGCCACCACCACCAAGGCGGCCTTGCGGATCGTACGCCACGCCTTGGCACTCTCGAAATACCAAGTGCGCTCCTCGCGTAATGCCTGGCGACGATCGGCCGCCACACCGGTCAGGAAATCGACGGCGATAAAGAGCATCGTGCAGAGAATCATCGGCGCAATCGGGGCAAAGAGCCCCACGAGCGAGACAAGTAGTCCGCTAATGAATTTGTACAAAGCCTCCATCTGTCGAACAGTGATTAAGCACATTGTTATCGGGATCGTATTCAGGGAAGTCGGCGGCGTGAGCCTCGACATAGCGTACGGCACGACGCAAGAGCGTTATCGCCTCCTGCTTGGCCGCACGTCGATCGTGCGAGAGCGCCTCCACATCTGCCAGGGCACTCTCTGAAGGGTGAGGGCGGAGCAGTCCGACCATTGTACAGTGATGCATCATGCGCGGGAGCACCCTATAACGACACAGCAGCGCCACCGCATCAGCCAGAAAATCGGTCACAAAGGCCGCATCAGCACCCAACAGCAGACGGTCATGTAATGCATTCCCGAAAATCGGGCGCACATAACACCACTCGACGCTCACAATATCGGCCTCACGAATCAGATCGGCCGGAAGTCGCTCGTGCCCACGAAAGGCACGGCGCAGCACCTCGGTTGGCGAAATGAGTGTATTCATAACTAATTAATACTTTTAATGTTGTACTTCGTGATTTCAGAAAGGAATTGCTGTTGGCGCTCATCCTCCGGATCGTAATCCAGGCCATCGGCCTTGCGCGCCTCCCAGACCTTCATGTAGATTGGTTTTGAGCGGGTCGGAGGTCGATTGACAATCTCAAGCGAGGAGCAATCCACACCCAGGATAGCCGTCAGAGAAGCTCGAATCGGCTCAAGCAGATCGGCTTGTTCGGAGAGAATGACCGTATTGAGTGCCACCTCATACTCCTGCAGAATGCGCTCCGAGCTGAAGCCGGAGCTGTAATCCAGGCCGCTGAGCGAACGGAACCAGGAGTGGGCCACAACAATATCCGAGGTGGCTTGCTCGTGCAACGACTGCCAATCACCCTCATTTTGTGCCTCAATGGGAATAAAACGCGAATGGTCATCTTCAGCCCCTTCACGGATCACGAACATCACCTGGCCGGGATTGCCGGCAAACTTCTCCTCCGCCAGGCGTACGATACGCTCGGCATCGGCATCGTTGTCCACCGACGAATCGAGCATCATGACTCCAGAAAGTTGGAACGAATTATCCAAACGGGCGATATTCCAACGGTCGGTCTTGTAGGCAATGGCTGAGACATTCATGCCGGCGATGTAGGCCGGCACGCCGTAATGGCGAAACATCGGCTCATAATCCTTGTAGTGGATCACCGTGCGCAGCGTGCCATCCTCCTGCTCCTCGTAACGGGGGTACAGAGGCAGGGTGCGCGCCTCCGATTCGCGGAATCGACTCCAATCAGGATGGAGCAACACATGCTCCGAATCGCGCGCAATGCGACAACGCGAGGCATCTTGATGGTAGAGCGAGAGGAAGGTATGGGCCGCATCGGTCACCACCTCAAGGAAGGCGTTTCCAAAGAGCGATTTATCGAAGGCCAGGCGGTGGAGGATGCTACGCAGGGTCTCCCCCTCGCCATTGGCTCGGCGGATGAATTCGGCCAACAAGTGCTCCTGCTCATCGCAAGAAAAGCCCTTGCCGGCAATGTAGTCGGCCTTATCGTTGATGATACGACGATGGGTGGTCGAGCGACGCGCCATCAATGCCAACGCCACGGGTAGCAGGTTATCATCTCCCCAACGCCAGAATCGGTCGCTCTCGACGCGTGCAGCCCCTATCTGATAGGGATCGGTGCGGTTTTCAACAGCTACAGCGCGGGTTTTTACAGCAGTTTTTTGAGACATATTCGATAGGTTTTAGGGGGTTAGGTGGGGCTGCCCAAATTGGACAGCCCCTGAAAATGATCTGTTACTCGCGGTAGGCATACACCAGCATCTCCTCATCGAGGATCTCGCAGCCGACCATAAAGACGGCACGCTGACGGTTCTCCATCTCATCAGGGTTATACCACATGCGCACCTCGTTGCCGGGCATGTCGGCCGTATTGACCGCCATGACGAGGTTGCGACGGTCGGTCAGGATACAGAACGACTGGTGCTGCGCCGTCTGAGGCAGGTAGCGACCCAGCTGCACGTCAATCACCGGAATACCGTGGTAAGCCAACGCGGGCTGACCCTCGACGGTCGTACGGAACGAGCTCTCCACACCCAGCTGATCGAGATACTTCTCATACTGGTAGTAGATATCCGACGTACAGAAGATGGCCAACTGACCCTCCGAACGGAGCGACTGCAGACGCTGATCGGCCGACTTCCACAGCGATTCGAAGAGCTCCACCGTTGCTGTCGGATTCTCCATCTCGGAAGCCGTGTAGGTCTGGTAGTTGATCATGTCGTCCGTCACACCGCTCTTGAGCGAGGTGAGGAAGCCGTTGAAGGAGTTGAAGCCCGACGACATTTTCGTATCTCCCAGCCACATCGTAACACGCAGATCCTCGGCAATATGCTGCTTAAAGAGTTCCGTTTCTGCCTGCTCGAGAATCGTACCCGTCAGATCCTGCATATTGACATCTGCACGCGCGGCAATCTGCTCATAGACGAGCGAGAAGTAGTCGGCTGCCGAGAAACCCAACTCGGCCTTCACGCGCTCCATCGGGATCTGCTTCTGGTACTTCACGGCAGGCTGTCCGCCGGTCCAGCCGTTGTCGGTAAACTTCTTCAGCAGGTGTTGGTTCCTATCCCAGAGCTGCACGATAGTCGGCATGGGCATGTTGTAGAGCACTCTGACGCCCAGCTCCTGGGCACCCGGACCGGTCAAAATCGGGCGGAAAAAGATCGACTCAACGTCATTACCGGTGTACTGCTTTGCGGTTTCAATGTAATTCATAATTGGTGTAATTTTAAGGTTAAAAATTGGGGAAATAAAGGGGTTAAAAGGTTAGTTTCGGCGGAAGGCCTTGGCATCGTGGGCATAGGCCTTCTCGTTGGCCGAGAGGGTGCGATCGGCCATCGCGGGATCTTCAATCGGTGCAATATCGGTCGCTTTGACCGTCTGCTGACCCTCATTGAGCAGCATCGAGGCTCGACGTTGCAGTTCGCGCTCCTCGAGCGTCGTGCGCAGCGTCTGACGATCCTCCGGGAGCGCCTCGCGTTCGCCAAATCCGAGCGCCTCGGCCAAACGGTGGAGCCCGGCCGTGAGGTTCTGCGTCAGCGAGCGTCGCTCGCTCGCCTGGCCAATGATGCGATCGGCCAGACCGGCTTCGAGCACCTCCTCTGGGGTGAGCCAGCGACCGGCGCCTCCGTTTTCGGCCATCAGTGCCTCGAACTGCTCCTTCGGCTCACCCGAACGGTCAGCATAGAGCGAAGCGAGACGGTCATCCGTAGCACGCAACAGGGCTATTTGGGCCTCCAGCTCCTCGGCATTGCCCTCCACAGAGGAGGTAGCACGGTGAATCAGATAGAGGGCATTGGCCGAGATCTCGCGGCAACCCTCCGAGGCTGCTTGAGCGATGATCGTGGCAGCCGAAGCGGTGTAGCCGTAGCAGCGGGTAGTTACCTTACCCTTGAGTTGGCAAAGGGCATCGTGAATGAGGAGAGCATCGTTTACATCGCCACCCGTCGAGCGAATCGTTACAACCACCTCATCGGCATCGATGGCGGCGATACGAGCTACACTCTCGCGAAAACGTTCGTAGGTGGCCACCCGCGTATCGGGATCATCAAACTGCCACTCCTCGGGGACTCCGATCGTGCCTTCGATCTCGATCAGGCAACACTCGGCCTCGTTTTTAATTTGAATGTGGGTTTTCATGTTGGTTTAGAAGGAAGTTTTTAAGGTTTTGTAATAGATGTTGCGCGCCTTTTCGTAGGAGCAGCAAAAGCGGTCGGCTGCCTGCATAAAGGCATCTGTGCGGAGTGATCCGGCGCGAATCGAGCGTTCGATATCGTGACGGATGGCCAACTCCTCGCACGCTTTGTGGTTAATCAGACCCAGCGAATTGAGCTCTTTGAAAAGGGCTCGCGAACATCCTTTCGGTAGCAGAGAGCATACCTCGTCGAGTAGCTCTCGTTCCAATCGTGTTGGTTTCATCGGTCGGTTCTCAGGAAGGTACAACGCACTTTTCCGTCGACATAATTACCCCGCTCGATGGCATACAGTCGGGCACGGAACTCGCCACATGAAGCGCGCAATCGGAAAATGGATCGCAGATTTGCCCCTTCGCCCTCGCAGCGTTGTAGGGCCTCCACTTCGTGGGGTGCAAGACGTAGGGTCAGCTCGACCAATCCCCCTTCGGAAAGTGCTTGCAAGTCATTCAGGAAGTAGCTATGCAACCCGTGCAAACCATCGCGATTCTCAAAGAGAAGCGAGAATCCCTGCAGTTGACCCATCTTGGGCAGGTGAAAAGCAATGAGCGGGTAGTTCGTCGAGAAGGCAGGGTATCCCCACTGCTCGCCTTCGGGCAGGTCAATCAACCCTTCATACAGGACCAGGCGGGGTGAAAAATTGGCACCGTCATCCTCCATCGAGTCGCGGTCACCGACCTCTAATAGCGAGGCCGAAGGGGCGTTCAGATAGTGGCCTACGCTATTGATCGAGGGGTGAAAGAGCGGATTGCGAAACACCTTCTCGCCTGCGAGGGTCGCCACGCTGTCAAAGCGATGGCTCCATGCCCCCAATCGGCTACCGAGTTCCAGTTCGAGGCGCGAAACAGCACCTTCACCGGCTCCGTAACACCACGTCTGCTTCTCGTGCAACGTATTACTGCAATCCATCCACGTAACCGGCTCATCAACCACCACCCGATCGCGCCAATCAACCTCCTTAGCCGGATCATACATTGCATCCGAAGGTTCAACATAGACCGTTCGCGTCTTTTCGTCGGTCATAAAGCGCAGGTTAAAGAGGTGGGCCACCGCCTCCAACAATTCGATTTGACGGATTGAATGGCGAGCTACGCTTCTGAAATCGATCATCGAACCATACCCCGGCGTCGAACTGAAGAGCGGACGGACCGAGCAGTGCTTATCGAGCGTCAAGGTCATCCCCTCCTCGGCGCCACCGAAGAAGATCGTGTCGAAATACTTCGGATCATCGGGCGTCACCAGCTCAGCCGCCGAGTGTAGGCGCATCTCCACCGTAGTCGTTCCATACTCCTCGATGTAGCCGTGATAGAGCGCCCAATCGAGCGAACTATCCTCCCAACGACCCGCTTGATAGCACTGCAGACGAGGCACAGTAAGGCCTCCGGAGGTGGGCGTTGTGAGCAACGTCGTGCGCTCCGAGAAGTCGGCCAACACGGTGGGTGTCGTTCCGCCGATGGTTGCCAAAATGCGGTAGCGATTGCCTGCCACATGGTCAAAAACAAGGGCTCGGTAGGTGTGGTTGTTACGAATAGCATGTCGCTGATCCTCATAGCGATTCGTCAGCTTCGAATTAATCAGGCCACACCCCGGAATATAGAGCGTATCGAAGCCTGTAAGCTCGGTGCGCGAACGAATACGGTGCTCGGTGACATACTTCAGGTAGTACTCAAAGCCAACATCGACTTCAGCGAGCGGTCGAAAGAGGATGCGTCCCTGCTCCTTCGTGAAGCAATGGCCGTTGGTGTAGAGTTCCTGCACCGCCTCGCCATCCTCATCAACTGCCAACGGCGAAGCACTCTCCACCAGGTTGCCCACCGTATTGTACAGGGCGGCCGGATCGGCATAGACACGCCCCATGTAATCGGCCTCGGCCGAGACGGTGGTCAAGCGACGCGCCAGAAAGCCCATGCGATTGCGCGCAGCCGTGGTATCGTGCGACGAGTAGGCACCACTCAGGTAGAGCTTGCGGAAAAACTCCGAGGAGAGGAAGTCGCTACGCAAGGTGTAGCCGGCTTCGCAAAAGATCTGCTCGATGAGGGTTGCCAGGTGCAGAAAGGGGTGGTAATCATCCACCGTCAAGAGACGTTCGGCGGGCAAGAGGTCGGTACCGCTGACTTGCTGTTCGTAGCTGTCGCGATGGATCGGGAAGAACTTCACGGGGACATCGTTGGTCCAACTCTCGAGGATCGTCTGAGGAGCATAAGAACCACGATAATCGATCTCTAACTCATGCAACAGGCGCAAAGCTGCCTGGTTAGCCCAGGCCGTACCACCCTCACGCAACAGTACCCGATAACCGGCATCCGAAGCCGCTTCGAGGAGCGCTGTACCCTCAAATAGGACCGCTCCCTCCGCCTCCAGTCTAGCCGCATGAGTCGTCGCATGAAAACGATAGGCAGATTCGGGATCACGTGCAAAGCCAAAGAGCGAATCGTTGGTCGGCGTGACGGGCAAATCGAGGCGCAATGTGCGCCCTTCGCGATGGGCGTCAACCTCACCCAGACGGCTCAGATCGAGCCTGGGAAGCGTGATCTCCGTAGATGCAAGGTCACACACGGTTTGGTCGATAATCAGTTGCATAAAGAGGTATTTTTAAAGATGGGACGCAGCGTGAGTTGCAAGGTGGAAAAGCCGGATAAGGTGTTGATTTTGGCCGATTCTGTGACAATATCGACTCGTTCGTAGAGCCCCTTGTTCACTCGCCAAACCTGCTCGGAATCAAGCAATTCGCAAATACCCTGCATCATCGATTCCGTTTCGAAGGCCGACTGCAACACGAGCCGTTCCTCCCGCTCACTGCGCGGGGCACAAAAGCCATCGGCACCATAGGCTCGCGACTTATCAACCTCATGTTCGATGCACTTCGTGGTTGGGAAGGTGTAGTGTTCGATCGAACCTCGGGAGGAGAGCCAGGCGAGGCGACACGACCCCTCGAGTGGCGGCGTAAGGGTGTATTGCACCCGATCTGTGGCTGAGCCCTCAACCACAATGCAATCGGCATCGGGATAGTCCGCCGCCACGAGGCGATAGCAACAGATCCCACTACCGCGAACCAACTGCGTGGTGGTTGTCTCCGACCCATCGCGATGGATCACCCGTACCTGCAGGATCTGTGAATCGGGGGCCAGGAAACTCAGTTCGTCCGACTCATCTTCGGCCAGCAGACGCGCCGCAGGGAGGGTTGTTAGCAACGTTGGCGCGGACTCCGAACGGCGCGCAGGGCGCAACATCATGGGGGCTGTTTCGACCGTTTCGTTTGCGGTGACAGCACAAAGTTTCACCTCTAAAAGGCGGTCGATGCGAAACTCGGCTGCTGTTGCTCCATGGGGGATATCGATGAGCGCCCGATGGGCTAAATAGGGGGCAATGTCGAAGGTAACGGAGCTTTGATTAACAAATCGCTTGGTGCCGATCAGACCGTGCGGGGCGAGGTGAATTTGCACCTCTACCGAGGGAGCTGTGATCTGCGAAAGGGTGCACAGCAGCGGCTGCCCGATGGGGGCATAGGTGGGTGGAAGTTGTGAAAAGAGCATAAAAAGGGATAAAAAGGGGGTTAAAATGCCGATCGGCAGACTGCAACACAGAAAAAAATATGCAGTCGGAATTTGCTTATGTCGAATTGTTAACAACTCGACAATAAACTGTTAATAAGATTTAATAACTACCCGTATACGATTATATATCTGACGCTTAAAGATTGTTAATAAGTGCGTCTTCGGGTTATGTAAATGTCGATTGACAGTGCAAATATACAATGGCAGATACCCCCTTGTCAAGCCCTTTTTTCACTTTTTCCAAATTTTATGGAAAAATATTCCGATTTTTGTGTACTTTTGCAATATATACCAAATTCTGTATCAACATTTATGGACGATGGCTCTTGTTACACGTACAGTTGCAGCGTTGCGCACTTTCGCAATGCCGAGCCGCTATGGTGTTAAGCGTGGGGATAACCTCTGCGCCGAGTTGTCGTATCGTCTGTTGAATCTGCGTACCCTCGACCTGAATCGCGTAGAGGCCGCCTCA
>JAFZFJ010000131.1 GCA_017555975.1 Alistipes sp.
AAAATTAAAATCTTTTCCCTATTTTTGTCGGTCGAACAAAGGCGAAAATTCAAAAAAAGCAAACAACAATATGGCAATCGAAACCACCGAAACCAAGGAGAAGTCGTTGAACTTCATCGAAGAGATTATCGAAGAGTCTATCGCCAAAGGCGAAAAGCGCGTACAAACCCGCTTCCCGCCCGAGCCGAACGGCTACCTGCATATCGGTCACGCCAAGTCGATCTGCATCAACTTCGGCATGGCCAAGAAATATGGCGGCAAGTGCAACCTGCGCTTCGACGACACGAACCCCGTCAAGGAGGACACCGAGTATGTGGATTCGATCAAGCGCGACATTCAGTGGCTGGGCTTCCAGTGGGCCGAGGAGCGTTACGCTTCGGACTACTTTGACCAGCTCTACGATTGGGCTGTAGTGCTCATCAAGAAGGGCCTGGCCTATGTAGACGATCAGACCCAGGAGCAGATTCGCGAGAATCGCGGTACGGTATCCGTGCCGGGTACCCCCTCGCCCTGGCGTGATCGCTCGGTAGAGGAGAACCTCGACCTGTTCGAGCGCATGAAGAATGGCGAGTTTAAGGATGGCGAGAAGGTGCTGCGTGCCAAGATCGACATGGCTCACCCCAACATGCTCTTCCGCGACCCGATCATGTACCGCATTCTGCACGCTGACCACCACCGTACGGGTGATAAGTGGTGCATCTACCCCATGTATGACTACGCACACGGCCAGTGCGACTCGATCGAGCAGATTACCCACTCGATCTGTACGCTGGAGTTTGACGTGCACCGTCCGCTCTACGATTGGTTTATCCAGGCACTGGAGATCTACCCCTCGCACCAGTACGAGTTTGCCCGTCTGAACCTGACCTACACGATGATGTCGAAGCGTCGTCTGCTGAAGCTCGTGCAGGAGGGTGCTGTGATGGGCTGGGACGACCCCCGCATGCCGACCATCTGCGCCCTGCGCCGCAAGGGTTATACCCCCGCCTCGGTACGCAACTTTGCCGAGATGGTGGGCGTAGCAAAGCGTGACAACGTGATCGACCTGGGTAAGCTGGAGTACTGCGTACGCGAGGATCTGAACAAGATCGCCGAGCGCCGCATGGCTGTGCTGAACCCCCTGAAGGTGGTAATCACCAACTACGAGGAGGGCAAGAAAGAGTACTTCACGGCCATCAACAACCCCGAGGATGAGGCTGCCGGCACGCGTCAGGTACCCTTCTCGAAGGTGATCTACATCGAGCGTGACGACTTCATGGAGAATCCTCCCAAGAAGTTCTTCCGCCTGCAGCCGGGTGGCGAGGTGCGTCTGCGCTACGCTTACCTGATCAAGTGCGAGGAGGTCATCAAGGATGCCGAGGGCAACATCACGGAGCTGCGCTGCTCGTATGATCCCATGTCGGGTAACGGCTCGTCGAGCGACGGTCGCCGCGTGAAGGGTGTGATCCACTGGGTATCGGCCGAGGATGCCGTAGAGGCCGAGGTACGTCTGTTCAACCCGCTCTTCACGACCGAGGACCCCAACGAGGGTTGCGAGGAGGGCGGCAAGACCTGGGAGGAGAACCTCAACCCCGAGTCGCTGGTGAAGATCACCGGTTACCTGGAGCCTTCGTTGCTCGAGACGCCGATCGGAAAGGCCGTACAGTTCGAGCGCGTGGGGTACTTCTGCCCCGACACCGATTCGACCCCCGAGCACCCCGTCTTCAACCGCACGGTGA
>JAFZFJ010000132.1 GCA_017555975.1 Alistipes sp.
GGGCAACTACCAAGTGGTCATTGTCAAGGAGGCTCAACAGCTCCGTCAGATCGAGAAACTCTCCTTCTACACGCAGCAGCCCCAGAGCTCGACCATCCTCATCATCTGCCACAAGGAGAAGGCTCCCGACCGCCGCTCAGCCTTCTACAAGGGGTGTGTCGCCCACGGCGAGGTCTTCGAGTCGATCACCCCGCGCGACTACGAGATCGCAACCTGGCTCGAGCAGTTTATCGGTGCACGCGGTTGGCGCATCGACCGCAAAGCGTTGGCCATGCTCACCGACCACCTCGGTACATCTATATCAAAGATAGCCAACGAGTTGGAGAAACTCTCCGTATCGATGCCCGAGGGCACGGAGCGCATCACCGATGTCGACATCGAGACCCACATCGGCATCTCAAAAGATTTCAATAACTTTGAGCTCTGCAAGGCCGTAGTCACACGCGACATGGGTCGCTCGCTGATGATTGCCGACCACTTCGCGCGCAACCCGAAGGAGAACCCGCTACTGGTGACCATCATGGCGCTCTTCGGGCAGTTCCGCGACCTCTTCACGGTGAACTACCTCTCATGGCTCACGCGCCACAAAGGGCGTCCCTTCCCCTCGGATCAAGAGTTGATGCGCATCCTGCGCAAGCCGAGCCCCTTCATCGTGCAGGAGATCCGCCAGCAAGCCACCCTGTGGCCCAACAAGAAGGTCTTCTCGATCCTGGGTCTGCTTCGCGAATACGACGCCAAGAGCAAGGGTCTCAATGCCGGAGGTGCTCCCGACGGCGAGTTGTTGCGCGAGCTCTTGCTCAAGATCTTCCTGCTCTAACTCGTCACACGATGCAACCCACCCTCTACCAGATCGTTCACTGTCGCCACAACCGACCGCGATGCCTCGAGGAGCACCTCACCCTGCTCGCGCGGGAGTATCATGCGCTGTGGGGGGTGCGACCGACGCTGCTCGTGGAGCAGTTTCGCGGACAGCTGACACAGCTGCTGCACCGTGAACGCTACTCCTCGGCCGTATCCTCCTTTGTGCGGATCGACCTGAATCGTGAGGGCAACATCGCGTTCACCCCGCTGGGGAGCTCGCTCTACGACGGCTATGCCCTGCGCAGCATCCGCCCCAACGCCTGCACGCTCCCCTACGAAATACCCTTCGATCGCCCCTACACCTCCGCCGCCGAGGCTGCCTATGCGCTGGCTGAGGAGTGCGCCCGCAGCCAAGGCTTCGAGGCTGCCGTACGCTGCGATCGGGAGGGTGTGTGCTATGCAGTAGGCGCAGCACAACTCTTTGCCATTGGCGGAGGCGTGCTCTACACGAGCCTTGCACCCTATTCAGTCGAGGCCAAGATCATCACACTCGCCGCCGAGCGTTTGCGTCTGCGCCTTGACATCCACCCCCTGAAACGCGAGGAGCTACAGCGCTACGAAGAGCTCTTCACGGTCGATCATCGCGGTATCACCTCACTGGCTCACTGCGACGGCCACCCCTTTATGGCCCTGCGCACGGAGCGCCTGGCCGAGGCGATGGAGCTGTCCATCACCGCTCGATAAGGAGATACTCTGACCAGACAAGCCGTGTGTGCGGATTCGATAACTGCACCTCCTGGCGCACGGCCTTCGTACCCCAACGAATAAAGAGGAAACGACGCGGCACGCGATGCAGGATTTGGCGGAGCGTATCGACGCTTCGCAGCGTTGCGGTAATCGTATCTCCTCGAATCTCACCCCGCAAAGTCACCCACGGATCACACCACGAAAAGCTGCGCAGCGTGTCGTAGAGGAGCACCGTATCGCGGCGCACGACGAGCGTATCGAGCAGCGCCGCCTGCATCTCCAGACGGCTCTCGGTCACCTGCTTGGCGACCGCCTCCACTCGGCGCAGACGCACCCCCAGGGAGCGAATCGTAGCGGCATCCTCCCGATGCAGAGCCTCATACTCGCGACAGGTGAGGCGCAACACCTCCACCGAGGCTCGCGTCGAGTCGAGCTGTCCATGCGCCTGCACGAGGCGTTCGGTGAGCGCTCGGGCATTGGCTTTCAGACGATCATTCTCGGCCACCGTGCGGCACAAACAAGCAACCGCTACACCCCCTATCAGCGTGGCCGTCAGGGCATAAATCAACAAGATCCTTTTCATACTTTTTTGGCTTTTTTCCACAAAGATAGCCCCCAAAAAAGGGGCGCAGTTTCTAAATTTTAGCAACAAAATTGTGAGGTATTGCGTTTTTATTGTTACCTTTGTATCTTATGGAACGCACAGCTATCTTCCCGGGATCGTTTGATCCCTTTACGCGCGGCCATGCCGCCATTGTCGAGGAGTCGCTCAAGCTCTTCGATCGTGTGGTTATCGGCATTGGCAACAACTCGTCGAAGCGCGGGTTGCTGACAGTCGAGAACCGCAAGCGTCTGATCGACGATGTCTACCGCAACAATCCGCGGGTCGAGGCACACATCTACCACGGCCTGACGGGCGAATTTGCCGAGCAGATGGGCGCCGTAGCGATTATTCGCGGTGTGAGAAACACCACCGACTTTGAGTACGAGCGTACGATGGAGGCAAC
>JAFZFJ010000133.1 GCA_017555975.1 Alistipes sp.
ATAACGGAACAAGCCGTCCTTGCAAGGACGGCTTGTTCCGATTAGGTTACATGCGTGCGGGAACAACTCCCGTATGTGCAATTATGCCTTTTGAGAGAGGTAGGCGTCGATAGCCTTTGCAGCCTTACGTCCGGCACCCATGGCCAGGATTACCGTCGCAGCACCTGTTACGGCATCGCCACCGGCAAAGACCCCCTCGCGGGTGGTTTGACCCTCCTCCGTGGCGGTGATGCAACCGCGGCGGTTGGTCTCCAGTCCGGCAGTGGTGGAGGCGATCAGCGGGTTGGGCGAGGTGCCCAGTGCCATGATAACCACATCGCATGCCATCTCGAACTCCGAGTCGGCCTTCACAACGGGTGAACGACGACCGCTTTCGTCGGGCTCGCCCAACTCCATCTCTACACAACGGATTCCCGTTACCCAGCCCTGCTCGTTTCCCAGCACGGCTACGGGGTTGGTGAGCATGCGGAACTCGATGCCCTCCTCCTTGGCGTGGTGTACCTCTTCGACACGTGCGGGAAGCTCCTTTTCGCTACGGCGATAGACGATGGCTGCCTCAGCACCGAGACGCTTGGCCGTACGAACGGCATCCATCGCCACGTTACCTCCACCCACGACCACTACGCGCTTGCCGACATAGATCGGCGTGTCGTATTCGGCGTCGTAGGCATGCATGAGGTTGGCACGCGTAAGGAACTCGTTGGCTGAAACCACTCCGTTGAGGTTTTCGCCCTCGATGCCTATGAAGCGAGGCAGACCGGCACCCGAACCGATAAAGACGGCGTCGAAGCCCTCCTCGTCGAGTAGTGAATCGACCGTCACAGTGCGACCTACGATGACATCTTTTTCGAACTTTACGCCCAACTTCTCCACTTCGTGAATCTCGCGAGCCACGATGCGCTCCTTCGGCAGTCGGAACTCCGGAATGCCATAAACCAGTACGCCGCCCAACTCGTGCAGCGCCTCAAAGACGGTCACCTCGTAGCCCCACTTGGCCAAGTCCGAGGCGCAGGCAAGACCCGAAGGTCCCGAACCTACGACCGCCACGCGACGACCGCGCTTCGGGGCAACCTCCGTAGCGATCTCGTCGCTGTGCTCGATCTTCCAATCGCCGATAAAGCGTTCAATCTTGCCGATAGCCACCGGTTCACCTTTAATGCCCAGAATGCACGAACCTTCGCACTGGCTCTCCTGCGGACATACACGACCACAGATCGAGGGCAGAGAGCTGTCCTCGGCAATGATTGAGGCGGCCTGCTGCAAGTTGCCCGCATGCAGGGCTGCAATAAAGCGCGGAATCTGCAAACCGACGGGGCAGGCGCCTACGCAACGCGGATTCTTGCAATCCAGGCAGCGTGAGGCTTCGAGTTGTGCCTCCTCGAGGTTGTAGCCGTAGCACACCTCGTCAAAGTTGGTGGCACGGATGGCCGGATCTTGTTCGCGCACCGGCACGCGCGGTATCTTGTTTGCCATACGAAAATTCCTATTTATCCAGTCCGATACGACATTTGTGACCCTCCTCGCGCTCGCGACGGATCGCCATGGCACGTTGCTCCTCCGTGCGATACATGCCCTGGCGGCGCATTGCTTCGTCGAAGTCTACCTCATGGGCATCGAATTCGGGGCCCTCGACACACGTGAAGCGCGTCTTGCCTGCTACCGTCACGCGGCAAGCACCGCACATGCCCGTACCATCAACCATCAGTGCGTTGAGCGAAACGGTGGTCTTGAGGTTGTATTTTTTGGTCGTTAGGGCCACAAATTTCATCATGATCATCGGACCGATGGCGACACACTCGTCGTAGTGGTTGCCTGCGGCGATCAGCTCCTCCAACTTGGCCGTCACCAACCCCTTCGAGCCGGCCGAGCCATCGTCGGTGGTGATGTAGAGGTGGGCTGCCACCTTATCCATCTCCTCGGTATAGATGAGCATATCTTTATTCTTGGCGCCGATAATCACGTCGACCTCCACGCCCTGCTCCTTGAGCCACTTCACCTGTGGATAGACCGGAGCCGTGCCAACACCGCCACCGATAAAGATGTAGCGACGCTTGCGTAACTCTTCGATGGGCTCGTAGACAAACTCCGAGGGGCGGCCCAGCGGACCGGCAAAGTCGGCCAGCGAATCACCCGCCTCGAGGGCGCATATCTTGTGGGTCGAGACACCCAACGTCTGGATGACGATCGTTACCGAACCTTCAGCGGGATCAAAGTCGGCAATCGTCAGCGGAATGCGCTCGCCGATGGCATCCGCGCGCACGATGACAAATTGGCCGGGCAGAGCTGCATGTGCTACACGCGGGGCCTGGACCTTCATCAGGTAGATATTTTCGGCCAAAAGCCGTTTCTCTAAAATGGGATACATCGTATCTGTCGTTATTTGCGGTTTCTTGTCGTGATGCGGTTAATCCTCGATGGTGCCATTGATCCGAATGCGACGCAAAGGGCGCTCCGGATCATTTGTGATGAGCAGCAACTGGCCCGTTACAAATCCATACTCGCCATCGCGCGGACGGAGGGTTACGGGGATCGTTGTTCGCTCGCCCGGTGCCAACTGTCGTTTGGAGGGCAGGGTCGCCTCGAAGGGGACTTTGCACTCCACGGCGCGTATCTCCAAGGGCGAAGTTCCACTGTTTTGCAGGGTCAGCGTGCGTGACACGGGGGAACCATCGTGTTTCACTGCCCCAAATTTAAGGATATTTTCGGTTAATTCAACCTTTGGAGGGCTTTGTTGTGTTGCTTTTTGGGGCGGATCGACCGCAATGCCGTGCACAAGCAGGACTTTTTCGCTCGTGCGGCCCTCTACGGTGATCTCCATCAGGTCG
>JAFZFJ010000134.1 GCA_017555975.1 Alistipes sp.
ATACGATTTCGAGAATGGCGGCAGTGACATCACCCAAATGGTGGAGGTCGAAGCTGTGTATATGATTGGATTATGGAGTGAAGATGAAGGCGACTATGTAACTGGGTTCTTTATTTGTGATAAACCGTGGCAGGATGAAGGTTCTGCCAATGACAGTCGTACGTATGGTTTGTCAGTTTGGTCGAAAACTGCTCCTGTTGATGATGAAATACCGCACGGAACATACAAGTTGGGGGACACCCTTGGGGCGTTCAATGGGGTTGAGTACATCTACACTTCTAATAACGGCAACGAACAATGTATGTATATAGATGGTATAGTGGTGGTTAGCGAAGGCAAGATTGAAGCGACATTGACATTGGAGAATGGTGAAGTGCACCACGTGGTTTACGAAGGTTCCCTGACGACATTGGGCGAAGGAGAAATTGGAGGTTAATCGGTCGGTAGTAGACACAAAAAGAGCGCCAAGTGATTGGCGCTCTTTTGTTTAGTGTCCTTGCTCGCACATAAACTTGATGCGCACAAGGCGAACCTCCTCCTCGGTGAAGTCGTCACCGAGCTCCTCCATAGCCTCATCTATGCTATCGCTCTGGGCGTCCTCCTTGAAGTAGAGATAAATCTCCTCCGCCTTATCCTCATCGACAACTTGGTCGATATAGTAGTTGATATTGAGTTTGGTTCCCGAATTGACAATCGACTCAATCTCTGTCAATAGTTCCTCCATTTCGAGGTTCTTGGCGTGGGCAATATCCTCGAAGTCCATCTTGCGGTCGATGCTCTGGATAATAAACACCTTATTGCCACTCTTATTCACAACACTCTTTACGACCATATCCTGTGGACGGATAATCTCCTTCTCCTCCACATACTTGGCAATGAGTTTCACAAACTCCTCGCCAAACTTCTTCGCCTTACCAGCACCCACACCGCTGATGTTCTGCAACTCCTCAATAGAGATGGGGTATTGGATGGCCATGTCCTCCAACGATGGGTCTTGGAAGATTACAAATGGTGGCAAATTGTTGCGTTGTGCAACCTTTTTGCGCAGGTCTTTGAGCATTGCAAACAACTCTTCATCTGCAACGGCACCCTTGCCCGCAGCAGCTGCCAGTGCCTCCTCGTCGCTATCCTCGTTATAGTTGTGGTTGAGCGTAACCGTAACAGGGTAGGGTTTATCGAGGTATGCTTCGCCCTTGGGTGAGAGCGACAGCAGGCCGTAGTTTTCGATATTCTTATCAATGAGACCCAAGATCTGCGCCTGGCGCATCACAGCACCCCAGAAGCGGGCATCATGCTCCTCACCAGCACCAAACCACTTCAGTTTGTGGTGGTTGTAGCTCTTGATGAGGGCCGTCATCTTACCCGTCAGCACAGCAATCAGGTAGTCTACCTTAAATTTATCACCCAGATCGCTGAGTGCCTCCAGCGCCAGCTTCAGCGGCTTCTTAGCATCCACCTTCGGCTTCGGGCGGCGACAGTTGTCGCAATTACCGCAATTACCCTCGGTGTACTCCTCGCCAAAATAGTGCAGGAGCGACTTACGGCGACACATCGAGCTCTCGGCATAGGAGACGGTCTCCAAAAGGAGCAGTTTACCGATCTCCTGCTCGGCGATGGGCTTGCCGTGCATAAACTTTTCGAGTTTCTGGATATCCTTGTAGCTATAGAAGGTCAGGCAGTGGCCCTCGCCACCATCTCGACCGGCACGACCGGTCTCCTGGTAGTAACCTTCAAGCGACTTGGGAATGTCGTAGTGAATCACATAGCGCACATCGGGCTTATCGATACCCATACCGAAGGCAATCGTGGCGACAATCACATCGACACGCTCCATCAGGAAGTCATCTTGGTTGGCAGCGCGCGTAGCGGCATCCATACCGGCATGGTAGGCGCGTGCCTTGATACCATTGGCCACCAGCAACTCGGCCAACTCCTCCACCTTCTTACGGCTCAGGCAGTAGATGATACCGCTCTTGCCCTCGTTTTGCTTGATGTAGAGGATGATATCGTGGTCCACATTGCGCTTGGGGCGAATCTCGTAATAGAGGTTCGGACGGTTGAACGACGAGCGGAAGACTGCCGCATCATTCATACCGAGGTTCTTCTGAATATCCATCTGCACCTTGGGCGTAGCGGTAGCCGTCAGGGCGATCAACGGTGCATTGCCGATCTCGTTGATAATAGGACGGATACGACGATACTCCGGACGGAAATCGTGACCCCACTCCGAGATACAGTGCGCCTCATCGATGGCGTAGAACGAAACTTTGATTTTACGCAGGAAGGCCACATTATCCTCCTTCGTGAGCGACTCAGGGGCAAAGTAGAGCAGCTTAGTCTTGCCATCCAGGACATCCTGGCGCACCTGCTGCACGGCCGACTTATTGAGCGACGAGTTTAGGAAATGGGCAATGCCGGGATTCTCCGAAAAGGCACGCATCGAATCGACCTGATTCTTCATCAGGGCGATCAGGGGCGATATGACGATAGCCACACCCTCCATGATAAGGGCGGGCAATTGGTAGCAGAGCGATTTACCACCACCAGTCGGCATCAGGACAAAAGTGTCCCGACCGGCCAGCACGTTGCTGATGACAGCCTCCTGATTTCCTTTGAAGGCCGTAAACCCGAAGTATTCCTTCAGGCGAGCGTGCAAAAGGGCAGAATCGAAGTGTTCCATTTTACCGTTCTATATCGTAAATCAAATTTTCTAATGTAAAGATAAAAATTTTTTCTAAAAAAAAGCATAACTTTGTAGAAAATTTACGCGAAAATTTTCCACATGCGTCTTTACACAAGCGAACTGGTCAAGAAGTATAAGTCCCGCACGGTGGTCAATCACGTATCGATTGACGTGAAGCAGGGCGAGATTGTGGGTCTGTTGGGTCCGAACGGTGCCGGCAAGACCACTACCTTTTATATGATTGTGGGTCTGATCAAGCCCAACGAAGGTCAAATCTTCCTCGAGAACGACGAGGGCGAGATTTCGGAGCTGACCTCCCTGCCCGTCTACAAACGAGCTCAGCTCGGTGTAGGCTACCTGGCACAGGAGGCCTCGGTATTCCGCAACCTCTCGGTCGAGGACAACATCCGCGCCGTACTGCAGATGACCTCCTACTCGAAGGAGTATCAGCGCGATCGCGTCGAGGCCCTGATCGAGGAGTTCCGTCTGCAAAAGGTGAGAAAGAGCTTCGGTAATCAACTCTCGGGTGGCGAGCGTCGCCGCACCGAGATTGCACGTGCCGTGGCCATCAACCCCTCGTTCATCCTGCTCGACGAGCCCTTTGCCGGCGTTGACCCGATTGCCGTTGAGGACATCCAGTCGATTGTCGCCACGCTCAAGCACAAGAACATCGGCGTCATTATCACCGACCACAACGTCGACGAGACGCTGGCCATCACCGACCGTACCTACCTGCTCTACGAGGGTAAGATCCTCAAGACGGGTTCAGCCGAGGAGCTGGCCGCCGACCCGATGGTATGCAAGGTCTACTTGGGCCAGAACTTCGAGCTCAAGAAGAGCCACCACCTGACGCAGGAGATGATTCGCACGGGCGTCAAGGCCGACGAGGCCACCGCACAGCCCCTGATCAACCCCGAAAACGAGTAAACTATGGATCAATCCGTCCCACGAGGGAGTCTCCACGGTTCACTCACCCCTCCCTCGTCTAAAAGTTATGCACAACGCGCCCTGGCCGTATCATTACTGGCTCAGGGCCATACCGTTTTGCGCAAGCTCGACTTTTGCCAGGATACCCTCTCGGCTCTAGGCTGCATCCACACGTTGGGTGCTGATGTGATCGAAGTCGACGAGTCGACCCTCTCGATTGGTGGCTCGCTCTCCCCGCGCGAAACAACCCTTCACGTCGGCGAGTCGGGACTGGCCTCGCGCCTCTTTACCCCGATTGCTTCGCTGGCCGAACAACCCATCCGCATCGTGGGCCGTGGCTCGCTGCTCGAGCGCCCGATGCAGATGATGATCGAACCGCTACGCAACCTCGGCGTGCGCGTGACGGATAATCGCGGCTACCTCCCCTTTGAGGTCTGCGGTCCGTTGCGTGGTGGCGAAACGGAGGTCGACGGATCGGTTTCGTCGCAGTTCATCACGGGTCTGCTGTTGGCCCTGCCCATGGCCGCCGTTGACACGACGCTGCATGTCGAGAAGGCCGTCTCGACCCCCTATCTGGATATGACCATCGACACGGCAGCCCGCTTCGGTGTAGATATCTTCCACCGCGACTACCGCGAATTCTACATCCCCGGAGGCCAACGCTACAAGGGGTTAGACCTCACGATCGAGGGCGACTGGAGTGCCGCTGCAATGCTTCTCGTTGCGGGTGCCGTTGCCGGCGAGGTGTGTGTACAAAATCTTTCAGCACTCTCGAAGCAGGCCGATACGGCCATCCTCGACGCCCTGGCTCGTGCCGGTGCGGAGGTCATCATCGAGGGCGATTCGATCACCGCTTCACAACGCGAGTTGCATGGTTTCGAGTTCGATGCCACGCAGTGCCCCGACCTCTTCCCTGCCCTGGCCGTACTGGCTGCTCAGGCGGAGGGTGAGACCGTGCTCTACGGCACATCGCGCCTCCAGCACAAGGAGAGCAACCGTGCCCAAACCATTGCCGAGGAGTTTGCAAAGATCGGCATCCGTGTCGACATCTCGGAGGAGAACATCATGCGCATCGAGGGTGGCAAGATTCACGCCGCCGAGGTCGAGAGCCACAACGACCACCGCATCGCCATGGCGCTGGCCGTAGCAGGTCTCTGCTCAGACGGCGTCATGCGCATCCACGGTGCGGAGTGCGTTGCAAAGAGTTATCCCGATTTCTTTGAACAGCTGGAGTCGATCCGCGTAAAATAGGCGTACCATGAACCAATTTGGAAAGGCATTCCGCCTCTCGATTTGGGGCGAATCACACGGCCCCGCGGTAGGCATCACAATCGATGGCGTCAAGCCCGGCATCGCCCTCTCAGAGGGTGATTTCGAGACCGACCTGAGCCGTCGACGTGGTGGTTCGGCTGGCACAACACCCCGCAAGGAGGCCGACCAGCCACACCTCGTGTCGGGTGTTTATGAGGGTTACACCACCGGTGCTCCCCTGACGATTCTCTTTACGAACGACAATACCCGCTCGAAGGATTACTCGAACCTCACCCACCACTTCCGCCCTTCGCATGCCGATCGCGTAGCACACGTCAAATACGAGGGTTACAACGACCCGCGTGGTGGCGGCCATTTCTCGGCTCGTCTGACTGTTGCACTCGTAGCAGCCGGCGTAGTAGCCAAGAAGATGTTGCCCGAAGGCGTCATCTTCTCTACCCGCCTCGTATCGGTGGGTGGCGAATGCAACCCGACCCGTTTCGAGGAGGTAATACACGCCGCCCAAACTGAGGGCGACTCGGTAGGTGGTGTGGTAGAGTGCCGCATCGAAGGCTTACCGACCGGCGTCGGCGAGCCGCTCTTCGACTCGGTCGAGAGCATCGCTTCGCACCTGCTGTTCGCCATTCCTGCCGTCAAGGGCGTTGAGTTTGGCGATGGCTTTGAGGTGGCTACCCGTCGCGGTTCGGAGAACAACGATTTGATTCTCAATGCCCAGGGTCACACTGCCACGAACCATGCCGGCGGTATTGACGGCGGCATCAGCAACGGCAATCCCCTGGTGGTGCGCGCAGCCTTCAAACCCACGCCGAGCATCAGCCGCGAGCAGCAGACCTTCGACACGGCCACGGGTCAGATCGAGCCGCTGATGATTCACGGCCGTCACGACGCCTGCGTAGCCCTGCGCGGTGCAGTAGTGGTCGAAGCTGTGATGGCCCTTGCTCTCACCGAACTTGCACTGCGTCGCTAACCCATGCAGGCAAAAATCCTGATACAGACTTTGCGCGAGGCCGGCCTTGCTCACTACGATGCGCGTGAGGCCGAGCAGATTGCCTACCTGACGGCCGCTCACCTGGTCGGGTTGGACGACTACACAGCACCCCTACGCGCCGACCAACTACGCGAATGGCCGATTGACGAGGCGCTATTACACCGCACTGCCGAACGACTTCGCGCAGGCGAGCCAATGCAGTATATCCTCGGACAAACCGACTTCTACGGTCGTATTTTTGCAGTCGATCACCGCGTCCTGATTCCCCGTCCCGAGACCGAAGAGCTGGTCGATCGCATCCGTCGCACGGAGCGTTCGGCACGCCGGCTGCTCGATGTCGGCACGGGCAGTGGCTGCATTGCCATTTCGCTCGCCCTCGAACTGCCCGAAGCGCAAGTTTCGGCCGTTGACATCTCACTCGATGCACTCGCCGTCGCTCGTCATAATGCCGAGCAGTTGGGGGCTACGGTCGATTTTCATCAGGCAGACGCTCTGCAGGGGCTGGAGGAGGCCTTCACCGGCGAGCAGTTCGACGTGATCGTATCAAACCCGCCCTACGTACCCGACAGCGACCGTGAGACAATGCACTGCAACGTATTGGACCATGAGCCGGCGCTGGCACTCTTTGTCCCTGATGATGATCCGTTGCGTTTTTACCGTGCCATTGCACAAGCCGGACGCACGTTGTTGCGCGACGGCGGTGCGCTCTATTTTGAGATCTACCACGCGCTGGGCGACGAGATGATTCAACTCCTGGAGCAGTTGGGCTACAAGGAGGTGACCCTCTACCGAGACCTGCAAGATAAACCCCGCATGCTATGTGGCAGAAAAGCAAGCAACTAAAGGAGCAAAAGCCCCGCACGAAGAGTGCCGAGGAGGCCCTCACTGCGCTCATGAGGCTCTGTGCCCGCTCCGAAAAATGCGAGGGGGATGCACGCCGTCTGATGCGCCGCTGGGGTGTCGAGCCCCAGGCAGCCGAGGGGGTGTTGGAGCGCCTGGTACGCGACCGCTTTATCGATGACAGCCGTTACGCCACCCTTTTCGTGCGCGAGAAGCTCAACCTGAGCGGTTGGGGAGCCTACAAGATTCGCACGGCACTCAAGCGCAAGGAGATCGCGGAGGAGATTATCCGCGAGGCGCTGGCCGACCTGGACACGGACCGTCTGCGCGACCGCCTCGAAGAGCAGTTGCGTCGCAAGCTCCGCACCTTGAAGGCCAAAACGCCCTACGAGCTGAAAACCAAGTTGATTCGCTACGGTCTTTCGCTCGGTTACGAATACGAAGCGGTTCTCGACGTCGCCCAAAAACAACTCTCACACGCCGATACACCATGCGACGAATACTCCTTCTGATCATCCTGCTGCTACCCCTCATGGGTGCAGCTCAAACCAAGCTGAATCCCTCGGACTACAGCTACCCCATCCGCGAGGTGGCGGGGCTCTATTCGGCCAATTTCGGCGAGATGCGTCCCGGCCATTTTCATGCCGGTATTGACATCAAAACCGACGGCGTGGAAGGTAAACCCCTCGTGGCTGTAGCCGATGGCTACGTCTCGCGCATCTCGGTGCAATCGGGCGGATACGGTCGCGCCATCTACCTCACGCTCGACAACGGCCAGACGGCGGTCTATGGCCATCTCAACCGCTTTCGTCCCGACATCGACAGCCTGATGCAGGCTGATCGCTATCGTCGTCAGTCCAACAGCGTCGATCGCTGGTTCGGCCCCGAGCAGTTCCCCGTCAAGCAGGGCGATTTGATTGGCTATTCGGGCAACAGCGGTTCGTCGGGAGGTCCGCACCTGCACTATGAGCTGCGCGACACGAAGGACCAGCGCCTGCGCAACGTGGTCAGCGAGCGCATCATCAACCCCGTTGATTCGCTACCGCCCCGTTTCATGAAGCTGCACTACGTCGAGATCGACTCGCTCGCCGAGGGGGTCTGCATCCACCGTCCAATGGAGAGCTACGCCGTAGTGCGCGACCAGGAGGGCTACTACCGCCTCACGCGCGAAGAGCCGATTCCGGTGGGGCGCAAAGGTTACTTTATCGCCGAGGTAACGGATCGCCGAAACGGGGTACAGAACACCTTCGCAGTCTATCGCATCCGCATGGAGGTGGATGGCGAAACCTGCTTTGAGTTTCGAATCGACCACTTCACCCACGCCTTCTCGCGCTCGTGCGATGCCGTAAGCCACTACCCCCTGCAACTCGCCTCGCGCAACGAGGTGATTCGCCTGGCTCGCTTGGAGGGCTCCCCTTCGTTCTGCTATCCCACGCTTGTCGAGCGGGGTCTGGTGCGCACCTTGGCCGGTGAGCAACGCGCCGTGCACCTGCTGTGCGAAGACGACTGCGGAAACCGCTCCCAGCTCCACTTTTGCATCGAGGGGCGCAGGGAGTTCTTCGCCGCCGAGCGTCCCGATTCGACCTACACGCTCATTCCGATGCATCGTGCCAAGCGTTTTAGGCATGGCGATGAGTTCTCAATGGAACTCCCGGCCGAGGCTCTTTACGAGTCGACATACGCCCGCGTAGAGCCGGGCACGATTCCCCCGATCGATTCGGGTGTGGTGGTACTCTCGCCGGCCTATCGCCTGCTTGACGCCAAGACGCCGATGCGCCAAGCAGCCACGGTCTCGATTCGCACCTTTGTGCCCGATTCGTTGCGCACGCGTGCCATGATTGGCTTCACCAATTGGCGTGGCCGTGCCGCCCTTGCCGGCGGTAAATACGAGCATGGCGAGGTCAGCGTTTCAACCCGCTCAGCGGGTGACTATTTCGTCGTAGCCGACATCCTCCCGCCGACAATCAAGCCCTCCTTCAACGAGGGTGCCGAGCTGAGCAAACAGCTCACCTTCAAGGTCTCGGACAACTTCTCGGGCATCGCCTCGTGGAGCTTGGAGATCGACGGCGAGTGGCGTCCCTGTGACCGCTACCCGAGCCGTGGTATTTTGGTCTATCACTTCGACCGCAAGGCCGAGGGGCGTGGGCATCGCTACCGCCTCACGGTACGCGATTCGGCGGGTAATACCACCATCCGAGAGGGCAGCTATCGACACTAACATCGGTTTTTCTGCCGAAAAGTTTGCTTTTGGTCGGAAAATGCGTAATTTTGCACCGCAAAAAGGGTCGCGTAGCTCAGTTGGATAGAGCAGCAGCCTTCTAAGCTGCCGGTCGAGCGTTCGAGCCGCTCCGCGATCACTGAAAAGCACTCCGAAAGGGGTGCTTTTTGTGTATGGTCGGATTGGAAATGCTTTTTTAGGTGGTTTGAGGTCAAATTTACCTTATTTTTCAACGATATATCGATTCGAAATGTTGCATTTTCTTTTTTTCCGCTTTATCTTTGCACCCGAAATAAGCCGAAAGGCTGAGCGTTTTTTATTAACCTTACAAAATTTTAAAGCAAATGGCTGTTAAAATTCGTCTGGCACGTCACGGTAAGAAGGGTTATGCCTTCTATCACATCGTTGCCGCAGATAGCAGAGCGCCACGTGATGGTAAATTCATTGAGAAGCTGGGTACCTACAACCCCAACACGAATCCTGCTACGATCGACCTGAACTTCGAGCAAGCACTGGGTTGGTTACTCAAAGGCGCACAACCTACGGATACCTGCCGTGCCATCCTTTCGTACAAGGGTGTTCTCTACAAGAAGCACCTGCTGGGTGGTGTAGCTAAGGGCGCATTCACGGAGGCTGAGGCTGAGGCTCGCTTCAACAAGTGGGCAGAGGCTAAGTCGGGTAAGATCGAGGCTAAGACCAACAAGCTCGCTGCTGACGCTAAGTCGGCTGAGAAGGCTCGTCTGGCTGCTGAGGCTAAGATCAACGAGGAGCGCGCTAAGGCTATCGCCGAGAAGAAGGCTGCTGCTGAGGCCGCTGCTGCCGAGGCTGCCGCTGAGGCTTCGGAGGAGGCTACGGAGGCTGCTGTTGAGGAGTAATTCCTTTAGCAAGACCGAACAAAGGGCGTGTCCAAAAATCGTTTGGACACGCCCTTCATTGTCTAAATTTGCCGTATAACAAGCGTCGATTTCAGGCTGGCAAAGCTCGAAAAAGCGAAGTTTACGTTCATAATACTTGAGGAGATGAAAGATTCGAACTACATTATCGAATTTAACCATATATCTAAATCATTTGGTGAGAAGTGCGTCTTGGATGACGTGAGCCTTTTCGTGAAGAAGGGGGAATTTGTGACGATTTTGGGTCCTTCGGGTTGTGGTAAAACTACCTTATTACGTATCTTAGCTGGATTTGGTACGGTGGATAAGGGTGAGATTCGCATTGCCGGTGAAGATATCACCGACGTACCTCCCCACGAGCGTCCTGTCAATACCGTATTTCAGCGTTATGCGCTCTTCCCCCATCTGAACGTGTATGACAACATCGCATTCGGTCTGAAGCTCAAGAAGGTGCAGGCCGACGAGATCGAGACGCGCGTGCGCAAGGCCTTGAAGATGGTTGGCATGACCGACTACGAGTGGCGCGATGTAAACTCGCTTTCGGGTGGTCAGCAGCAGCGTGTGGCGATCGCACGTGCTATTATCAACCGTCCGCAGGTGCTGCTGCTGGATGAGCCTTTGGCTGCATTGGATCTGAAGATGCGCAAGGACATGCAGATGGAGTTGAAGGACATGCACAAGACCTTGGGTATCACCTTTGTCTATGTAACGCACGACCAGGAGGAGGCCTTGACCCTGAGCGACACGATTGTCGTGATGAGCGAGGGTAAGGTGCAGCAAATCGGCACGCCTACGGATATCTACAACGAGCCTGTCAACGCTTTTGTTGCCGACTTCATTGGCGAGAGCAACATCTTGAATGGTACGATGATCCGCGACAAGGTGGTGAAGTTCATCGGCCTGGAATTTGAGTGCGTCGATGAGGGCTTTGGCGAAAATATGCCCGTGGATGTGGTCATCCGTCCGGAGGATGTCTACATCATGGCACATACTGACTCGGGACAGTTCGAGGGCGTGGTGCAGTCGTGCATCTTCAAGGGTGTACACTACGAGATGACGGTGATCACGACCGAGGGCTACGAGATTATGATCCAGGACTACAACGCCTTCGAGGTGGGTCAGAGCGTGAGCATGATTATTAAGCCTTCGGATATCCATGTCATGCGCAAGGAGCGCATGTGCAACCAGTTCGAGGGTACGATGGTGGATGCTACGCATGTCGAGATCCTGGGCACGTCGTTCGTCTGCAACGAGATGGCCGATATCGCCGGTGGCGAGAAGGTACTTGTCGAGGTTGATTTCGACAAGATCGAGCTGATGGACAACAAGGAGGATGGAACCCTTGTGGGTGATGTTCGCTTCATTCTGTACAAGGGCGACCACTACCACCTGACCGTACGCACCGAGAACAACGACAACGTCTATGTGGACACGCACGATGTATGGGACGATCGCGACATCGTAGGTATTCGCATTCAGCCCGACGATTTGCGTATTGCACGTGTATAACAACCCCGATAGTTGTGTAGAGATGAAGTGGTTGTCTAAGATGTTCATGAAGCGCAGTAGCTGGAGTTTTCCCTACTTCCTGTTTCTGCTGCTGTTTGTGGTGCTGCCTCTGGTATTGATCGGCATCTACGCCTTTCAAGATGATGCGGGCAAGTTTACCTTTGCCAACTTCTCGAAGTTTATCTCCAATCCGGAGGCCGCCAACACGTTTGTCTATTCGATTGGTATAGCCATCATTACGACCATTCTGTGCATCGTATTGGGCTATCCCGCAGCCTATATTTTGAGCAACCGATCGCTGTGTCGTTCGCGCGTGATGGTGGTGCTCTTTATCCTGCCGATGTGGATCAACATTTTGGTGCGCACCTTGGCTACTGTCGCTCTGTTCGACTTTATGCATCTGCCGTTGGGTGAGGGAGCGCTCATCTTCGGTATGGTCTATAACTTCCTGCCGTTTATGATCTATCCGATCTACAACACGATGTCGAAGATGGACCACAGCTACATCGAAGCTGCACAGGATTTGGGCGCAAACCCATTAACCGTATTTACGAAGGTGGTCCTGCCGCTGTCGATGCCGGGTGTGATGTCGGGTGTGATGATGGTGTTTATGCCCACCATCTCCACGTTTGCCATTGCCGAGCTGCTCACGATGAACAACATCAAGCTCTTCGGTACGACCATCCAGGAGAATATCAACAACGGCATGTGGAACTACGGTGCCGCCTTGTCGCTCATTATGCTGGTGATCATCTTTGCCACCGACCTCTTCAGTGACAACGAAGAGGAGATGGCATCTAATGAGGGAGGAATTATCTGATGAAGAAGTTTTTTGCACAAGCCTATCTGTGGCTGCTGTTGGCGCTGCTCTATGCGCCCATTCTCATCATCGCCATCTTCTCCTTCACGGAGGCGAAGGTATTGGGTAACTGGACCGGTTTCTCGACCAAACTTTACACCTCGTTATTCCAAAGCGGCGCACACCACTCGTTGGTGTCTGCCATCGAGAACACGCTGATCATCGCCTTGATTTCGGCCGGAGTATCGACTCTGCTGGGTAGCATAGCCGCGATTGGTATCGATCGTCTGCGCGGCCACAAGCGGGCGGTGCTCAATACGCTGAACAACATCCCGATGCTGAATCCGGATATCATTACGGGTATTTCGCTCTTTCTGTTGTTTGTCAGCTTCGGCATTTCGCAGGGATATACGACGGTTATCCTGGCGCACATCACCTTCTGCACGCCCTATGTCGTGCTCTGCGTATTGCCCCGCCTGCAACAGATGAATCCCAACATCTTTGAGGCCGCCCTGGATTTGGGCGCAACCCCCTTTCAGGCGCTGCGCAAGGTGCTCATCCCTGAAATTAAGCCGGGCATGATCAGTGGCTTTATCCTGGCCTTCACCCTGTCGATTGATGACTTTGCCGTGACGATTTTCACGATCGGTACCGAGGGTCTGGAGACGCTCTCCACATTTATCTATGCCGATGCACGCAAGGGCGGTCTGACCCCCGAGCTGCGTCCGCTCTCAACCATTATTTTTGCAACGGTGCTGTTGCTGCTCGTGGTGATCAATATCCGTGCCGAGCGTAACCGCCGTAAAGAGGAGGAGGAGACCGCACGATGAAAAAGTTCTATTTTGTAGTAACGTGGGTGCTGGCAATGGGCTTTGCGTTGCCGGCACTGACCGGTTGTGGCGTTGATGACAGCCGTCTGTCCATTCTGAAGGTCTACAACTGGGCCGACTATATCGACGAGGATCTGCTGACCGAATTCGAGGAGTGGTACTTCGAGGAGACGGGCGAAGAGGTAGAGGTGGTCTATCAGCTCTTCGACATCAACGAGATTATGCTGGCCAAGATCGAGCGCGGCAAGGAGGATTTCGATGTTGTATGCCCCTCGGAGTATATCATCGAGCGCATGCTGCGCAATGATTTACTGCTGCCCATCAACAAGGATTTTGGCGACACGCCGAATTACCTGGGCAACGTATCGCCCTATATCCAGCAGGTGTTCAACAAGATTGACGGCAGTGGCAAAGATGCCAACGACTATGCCGTGGGCTACATGTGGGGAACGACGGGCTTTTTATACAACCCGAAATATGTAACCCGCGAGGAGGTTAGTTCATGGAGTGCGCTGTGGAATCCGAAATTCTCGAAGAAGCTACTCATCAAAGATGCCTTCCGCGACGTCTATTGCCCGCTGCTGATCTACGCCAAGCAGGAGGAGCTGAAGCGTGGCGAGGTGGAGCTCGACTCGCTGATGTACGACTCGTCGGACGAGTCGATCGCCCTGGTGGAGGGTCTGCTGAAGAAGGCGAAGCCCTATGTAGCCGGCTGGGAGGCCGATTTCGGCAAGGAGATCATGACCAAGGAGAAGGCGTGGCTCAACCTCTCGTGGAGTGGCGATGCGGTGTGGGCTATCGACGAGGCCGAGGCGGTTGGTGTGGAGTTGGACTACGTCGTACCCAATGAGGGTAGCGTGGTGTGGTTTGATGGCTGGGTGATCCCCAAGTACGCCAAGAACACCAAGGCTGCAGCCTACTTCATCAACTTCATGTGTAAGCCCGAGAATGCCATTCGCAACATGGATGCGATTGGTTATGTAAGCGTGATCGCAACCCCGGAGGTGATGGACTACATGTCGGAGGCGGCCGTAGAGGCGGGGCTGGAGGAGCCCATGGATCTGCGCTATTTCTTTGGCGAGGACGCCGATAGCGTGGTGATCAATCCGGCGATGTATCCCGACCAGGAGGTTATCGACCGTTGTGCCATGATGCACGATAGTGGTGCTCGCACAGCCAAGCTGTTGGAGATGTGGTCCAGAGTCAAGGGCGACAACCTCAATAGCGGCATGGTGATCTTTATCCTGCTTGTCTTTGGCGTGCTGCTCGTGGTGGGTATTATCCGCAAGGTGCGTCGTCGCCGTCGTCGTCGCCGCAACAACCGACGCTGGTAGCAGTTTGCAACCCCATAGATCAAACAAGAGACCCAGGCTGTCCCGTCAGGCAACTTGGGTCTCTTGTTTTGTTTTTGCTTATTTTTCGTTATCTTTGAGGTAAAGATACTTGCACTCGCCGGGAAAAATATTCAAGCAAGCTTGATATTTCTCGCTCGTTTATTCGTATCTTTGAGATAAACCTCTTAGATACTCCCACTCGCTGGGAAAAATATTTCAAGCAAGCTTAATATTTCTCGCTCGTTTATTCGTATCTTTG
>JAFZFJ010000135.1 GCA_017555975.1 Alistipes sp.
CGGGGTGTAGCGCAGTCCGGTTAGCGCGCCAGCTTCGGGAGTTGGAGGTCGCTGGTTCGAATCCAGTCTCCCCGACAAAGAAAACAAAAGGCCACTACATAAGTAGTGGCTTTTGTTATATAGGTGTGTTGGCGCGAGCTTGTTTGCAGCCAACACACCTATATAACAAAGTAGCAGCCTTCGGCTGCCTTTTGTTTTCTTTGTATCCTTGCAAAGGGGCCCACCTGGATCGGCGTCGCGAAGCAGGCTTTGCCTGCGCAGCAGCCAATCCAGTCTCCCCGACTGGATGCTTGCATGGGGCGGCACGCAAAACAAAAGACGATGCCCGTCTTCGACGGGCGGTCTTTATGACTTTGTAATCTCCCCAAGGGGCCCACCTGGATCGGCGTCACGGAGCGTAGCGTAGTAGCCAATCCAGTCTCCTCACCCTCGAAAAGGGCGACTAAGGGTAATTAAAGGCAACTAAAGGCAGCTAAAGGCAGCTAAAGTTTTCCCTTAGTACCCCTTACAACAAAAATCGGGGTTGCAGCTAAGCTACAACCCCGAATCCGAATCATCGCCCCACCTATTTTTCCTCGGCATAGCGGATATAGACGTAGATGTGATTATCTTCCGATTTGCTTCCGTAGGCGATCGTGATGAAATGGCCTTCGTGCGAACCTACATACTGATCTTTCTCCTCACTCCAACGCATCCCTAATCGGTGCATGTCTTCGCTGAATGCTTTGGCATACTCCTTCACCTTACTGCGTTTCCACGATGCAGGGAGGTTGTAGATAAACGTTGCCGTCTTGATTTGCCGAGCGTCGTTGGCATCATAACCCACACTCATCGTGGTACACGGCATATCCTCGTAGCCACGCAAACGGCAGTAGAACTCCGTGGGTTGCACCGTCACAAGCTTGCCGGTCGTTGTCTCCGACACCTTGGCTGCGCCGACCCCTTTCGCGCCATCCATCATCTCCAACAAGGCATCCATCGGAATCGCTCTCGAGGTAAAGAGTGCCAAGGGGGTATTCATCAACTGAGAGGGCGCAATGTGATCGTAGCGGGCAATATAGCGACCATATTTCAACTTATTAAATGCTGGCAACAAGACCCCTTTCGGCTCCTCATTGGACGTGGCCGTCGGCTTTTTGGCCGATTTGTTTTGGGCCTGCTTCATCAACTCCACCGCCCGTCTGTCGGCCTCGGCAATCGCTTCGGCATCACTCTTGGTCGTTGTGGACGTCGGCTTGGTCGTTGTGGTTTTCTTGGGCGTTGTCGTTGTCGGACGAACGGCCGGTGCGGGCGTTGTCAGTTCATAGAGATCAGCTGCCCCTGTCTTTTCCAACATCACCTTGCACTGTTCGCCAAACAATTTGGCCGAAGAGGCCTCTGCATTGCGCAGATCAATCTTATGTCCCAGCACCTGCACCTCAACCACGTCGTATTTAGCCAACTGCTGCAACAAGCTCTTTGGAGTCACCTTTACCAAGGGATTACGCGTATCGACAAATGCCTCAGCCCCCGCTTGAATATTGACCTCACGCGAGGTAAAAGTAGGCTTTAGAACGGCCTTCGTTGTCCGATATTGCACGCCGTTTGCCAATGTGATCGTCATAGGCCTTTGTTTACCCGCATAAGACAATAGATCCGGTATTGAATAACCCTCACTAAAAAAGTCAATTAGAGCACGATTACCTCCATTGGCAGGCAACAAGGTGAATCGAAAATCGATTTTAGGGTCTGCGAATGTCGAGATGAAATCATCCCATGTCACTCGATAGCCATAGTCAGAATTCGACGCTACTTTTACACCAATTTTCTTTTGCGCCCACGAGCGATCGAGGTTGTTGATGTCGGGCAGAAGCCTCTTATCGGTAAGCGTGGAACGGAGTTCTGCAACAAGCGACTTTATGTACTCACTACTTTTGAATTGCGGAATGAAAGTTTGACTTTCGTTAAAACGGATAGCTTTAATATCATACAACGACAACTGATTATAGAAATAAGAAGAAGCCACGTCCTTGTCATCAATCTCATCTTCGCTTCGATATGAACTTTTGTACTCTCTATAATTCGAGAATGGATCTAAAAAGACCATCAATCGGTCACCGTCATACGTTCCAAAACCAAAGAAATCATACTTGTTATCAAAAGTAAAAATCTCGTTGTTTGAAAGCTGTATTTCTGCTATGTAAACGCCCTTTACAAATTTTTCCAAATTGCTGTCTGTTAAATGAATATAAAAGACGCAATCTTCTTTATTATCCGAGAATATATAATGACGCAAACAGAAGGTACAAGGCACCTCGACGCTATCCCATGTGCATGATCCCGTGTAATATCCCGCGGGATAAACTTCGTCATAGTAAGTACCATTGTCATATTTGTGGGTATATTTTTTCACTTGGTGTTGCGCTACGACCGGCGCAACACCGCACATCAACAGTGAAAAAAGTAATAGTATTCGTTTCATAGGTAGGTTTTGTTCTGGTAAATAGGTTGTAATACAAAGTTAGAAACTTATTGTCATAAAACAAAAAAGGTTGCGAACATATCGCAACCTTTCATGCTGTTTTTCGGGATTTTAATACTCCTCCTCGTTAAAGAAGAAATCATCCTTCGAAGGATAGTCGGGCCAGATGTCCTCGATCGACTCGTAGATGTCGCCCTCGTCCTCAATCTCCTGCAGATTCTCGAGAACCTCCAGCGGAGCACCGCTACGTACGGCGTAGTCGATCAACTCCTCTTTGGTTGCCGGCCAGGGTGCGTCTTCCAGCTTGGAAGCCAATTCCAGTGTCCAATACATAGTTAATTTGTTTTTAGTTCTTTATAATTAGCAAGTTAGAAATATTCTAAATTGTTAAATCCCCGCATTCGGGTCTGCAAAAGTATAAAAAAAATGTGAATTTCAAACAAAATAGCCTAAATTTCACATCTTTCTTCCGCTTTGAGATAGAGCCCCTTAGGGAATCCACTCAACCTCTTCAACCTCGAGCGCGAGGGTGAGTCGGCGACCTAAGAGATAAAAGTAGTCTGACAATCGGTTCAACCAGGGCTTGACGCTGGGATCAATTCCGTGGTCGCGGTCAGCACGTTGAGCCTCGCGCTCGGCACGACGAGCCACCGTTCGGCAGATGTGGCACATCGAGAGAATCGGATGACCGCCCGGAAGGGTGAACTTCGTAATCGGAGGTACCTCGCCTTGCATGCGATCAATGGCCGCTTCCAGACGCAGGACAGCCTCCTCGGAGAGCGGTTGAACCTTCTCTTTGCCTCCCTCGCCTACGGCCAATAACGCCTCGACTGACATTGCTTCGCCGAGCATGGTACGCAGTTCGGTAACGTAGCTATCCAACCCGCCCTCACGTTGCAGCAGATCGGCAAGCATCGCCACGTAGGCGGTCAGCTCATCCACCGTGCCGTAGGCCTCGACGCGCGAATCGGTCTTGAAGACACGCTCACCACCGATGAGTGACGTCAGGCCGCTATCGCCCTGTTTGGTGTAAATTTTCATATGCGGTAGTGTTGTTTTGGCAGGTTATCGTTTGTAAAGAAGAGGATAAAGGCTCGCTTGTCTACCGAGGTGCAGGGATGCTCCTCGATGAGCTGGCGCCCCAACTCGGCACGCTCGCGACCTTCGTAGGGCGAGATCAACGCCACCGTCGCATGGCATTCGGCTGCGCGACGCATCAGCTCGCGAGTATCCAGCTCCCCCACCTGCTCGGTCAGCAGACAGAGGTCGCAGTGCTCGTCAAACTGATCAATCGCAAACGCGTGGTAATCGCAGTGCGTGTAGAGGATTTGCAACTGTATGGCACGCTTACGGGGAAAACCGCGTTGTAGCAGTGCATCATAGAGTTGTTGATCCTCGCTCAGCAGGTCGCGCTTCATGAAGGCCTGTCGCACAATGTTGTAGACAAAGGGCGAATGGACACCATGTCCTCGGAAATAACGTACGCGCGCCACCCGTTGCGGAATGGTCGTTAAGCCGTAAAGGCGGCGCTTGAGATTTCGTCCGTTAATCTTCATGTTTCGCGAGGGTTATTCTCTCTTCCCTTGTTGCTTAGTCCTTTAAAAGACCCGCCAGACGACCCGTCGAGAAGGCAATCTGCAGGTTGTAACCACCCGTGTTGGCATCCAGGTCGAGCACCTCACCGGCCATATACAGGCCCTTGACCTTGAGCGACTCCATCGTGTAGGGATTCACCTCCGAGCAACGTACGCCACCGGCCGTCGTAACGGCATACTCAAAGGGAGCGTAGTCCGAAATGGGGAACGTGAGACCCTTCAAGGTCTTGATCAGGCGTGAAATCTCCGCCTCAGTCAGTTTCGAGATGTATTGCTTCGAGTGGATATCCAACTCGCGAGCCAGCGGCATTACGAGCGGCTTCGGTACGAGGCGACGCAACAACTCCGAGAAGAACTCCGTGGGCTCCATCTCGGCCGTCTCGCGGGCAATACGTGCGCGGAGCGTCTCCTCATCGAGTGCCGACTTCAGGTCAAGAGTCAGCTTTACGGTCTTGCCGTCAATGAGTGCATCTACGGCGTCGCGACTCACACGAAGAGCTACAGCACCCTCAATACCGCGCTCCGAGAAACCGATTTCGCCAAACTCCTCGCGGACAGCCTCACCATCGACATAGAGCGTAGCGCGTACGTTGCGCAGCAGCAAGCCGTGCAGGAATTTCATCTGTGCGTGGGTAGTCTTGAGCGGCGTGAGCGAAGGTCGCAGCGGCTCGATCGTATGGCCCAGGTCAGCTGCAAAGGCGTAACCGTCGCCCGTCGAACCTGTGGCCGGGTAGGATACACCACCCGTCGTGAGGATCACCTTGCTGCACTCCTCCTTGCGCTCGAATCCGCGCTTGTTGCGGTAACGGACGCCAAAGACACGATCGCCGAGCGTGATGATGCCCGTAACGCGTGTTTCGTAGAGAATCTTTACGCCATTGTCGACGCAGTACTCCAGCAGGGCGTTGGCGATATCCCAAGCCTTGCCGCTACGCGGAAAGACGCGCTCGCCACGCTCGATGTCGAGCTTTACGCCCTGACGCTCGAAGAAGCGGATCGTGGCGCGGTTGTTAAATTCGGAGAAGGCCTGCGTGAGGAACTCGCGATTAACGCGTACATGCTCCAAAAACTCTTCGGCCGGACGGGCATTCGTTACATTACAACGACCCTTACCCGAGATGCGCACCTTGCGTCCCGATTTCTCCATTTTCTCCAGCAACAGTACGCGCTTACCCTGACGGGCTGCCGTACCTGCGGCCATCATGCCGGCTGCGCCTGCGCCAATGACGATCACGTCATAGGGCTCGCGCTCGATTCTCTCTTCAGTTTGGTTCAGTTCTTCCATAATGTGCAAAGGTAGCAAATAGGCTTGCTACTGCCAAATTTATTCGTGGGTTTCGCCCTCCAAGAGGAAGGGCTGGAATCGAAATTGCGTATCTGATACTTCGCGCGAGAAGCAATAGTAGGTCAATTCGCCCTCGGTGCGGACTTCACCCCCTTGCGTGAGTGTGACGCTCATCACCACAAACGAGCGCTTCTGCTCCTTAAGTCGGCAACGTAATTCGATCTCTTCATCGGCGTGCGAGCTGACCGGTTTGCGGAATTTAACCTGTAGGTTGGTCGTCATGGCCGAAAGTTGCAGTTTGCGACCAATCCACCAACCGCCAATCTCGTCAATGAGGGTCGATTGAATGCCGCCGTGCAAGGTGCCGAGCCACCCCTCGTAATCGGGCGATGGGTGCCAAAGGCTGACCAAATCATCACCATCCTCCCAAAACTCCATCTTGAGCCCTTTGGGATTAGTCGGAGCGCAGGCAAAGCAGTTGTAGCCTTCGTCAACGAGCGATAACCAAGGATTTTGCAGTTTCTCCACGTGATCTATCTCTTTTCAATACGTTTTAACCATTTCTCGTAGGCGCGCAGCACGTCGTTGCCTTCGCTGACATACCAGCTGTATCCTACACGGCGCTCAGGCCATACTTTGTCGAGCGAATAGACCTTTACGCCATCGCGGTTGCAGAGGAAGATCGTATTGTCCTCCAATTCGTAGAATCGCGCCCAAAGGGGGCTGGCGTTCGGGTCGTCAACCAGACGGCGATCGGCCTTGATCTTCGGATCTTCGGGATTGCCCTCGGGCATCGGAATATTCACAATCTTCTTGCCCAAGATCTTGGTCTTCTCGTACCAAGCTACGGCACACTTAACGGCGTCGATGATCTCCTCCGAGGGGTTCTCGATCGACATCAGAAAGAGGACGACTTCGGCACTTTCGCCGGCCGAGAGGCCCGGCAGCTCGTAGGTGCGTGCCTTTACCGGCGTGAGCGTCTGCTGATCATACTGCTGGGCCCAAACCGTCTTGACGCCGTTCTGCACGTATTGCGTATCGAGAACCAGCTGCAGGCCCTTCTCGTACGACTCCTTGATCTGAGCGCGGGTCTTTTTGTTGATCCAGCTGAACTGTGGCGCATCGTTGAGCACATCCTGCCACATGTTCAGAATGCCGGTGATGATGTCGTCGTTGTAGCAGATGGCGTTGTCGTGCCAACCAATCCAGCTGCCATTCGGGTATTGACTTCGTAGCATGTACTCTACGCCACGTTTGCAAGCCTTCAGGTAGCGCTTCTCGCCCGTGAGTGAGTAGACCTCCGAGAGGTAGATGATCTGCGGGTAGGTGTTGCGGTTGTCGAAGGTCGATTCGCGATAGCGCGGCGAAAGCGAGTTGATTACCGAGTCGGCATCCATGATGCCCAACCAGTCAATGTTCTTCGGCCAGCCGCCGTCCTCATTTTGGTATGCCAGCAGATTGTCGGCAATCGAGCGATAGTCGTTTGCTTTATAGCGGGGGCATGAACCATGTTCGTGTTCGAGGTACCAATGGTGGATGCAGTCGCCCATAAGTGTGATTGAGGGGGCTTGTTGAGCTGCTGCTGTGCCACACGCAAGTGTCAGCAGGGCAATTAGAAAACGTTTCATGGAGTAGTTGGTTGGTTTATTTTGCAAATATACGCATAAGCGAGCGAGAAATATGAAGTTTTACTTCAATATTTTTCACGGCGAGCGCAAGTATATTCGAGTTTTCTCAAATATACGCATAAGCGAGCGAGAAATATGAAGTTTTACTTCAATATTTTTCACGGCGAGCGCAAGTATATTCGAGTTTACCTCAAATATACAAAAAATTATATGAGCGAAGCGTTGTATGACGAAAAAAAAGAGCGTCGAGGAGTCAAATATTCCTCAACGCTCTTTGCGTTTAAAAACCCTTAAGCTTCGTTAGTTTACGAAGACGGTTTCGAAGTACTCCTCGAAAAGCGCCTTTGCTTGCTCCAACTGCTCCGGAGTATTCTCCTTAACCCCTTTGAGTGTGTAGTCCCAACCCAGGATCTCCCACTTGTGGACACCAAGGGTGTGGTAAGGCAGAATTTCGACGCGCTCGATCATCTTATAACCTCCCAGAGCCTCTCCCAGGGCGCGAATGTCAGCCTCAAAATCGCTGTGTCCGGGCACCAATACATAGCGCAACCAGAAGGGACGATTGTGCTCCTCGAGCCATGCGGCTGTGCGAAGCGTCTGCGAATTTTCGCGCTCGGTTAAATCCTTATGGCGTAACGGGTTGAACTGCTTCATGTCAAGCAATACAAGATCCGTCAAACCCCATAACTCCTCCACCTCGGGCGTATGGATCGAGCCATTTGTGTCGAGGCAGATGTGGATGCCCTGCTCCTTGAGACGTCGAAAGAGCGGGATCAACTCGCGGGCTTGCATCGTGGGCTCGCCACCGCTGAAGGTGACACCGCCACGCTTACCGAAAAAGGGTTTCTCGCTCACGGCCATATCCAAAATTCCCTGCTCGTTTACCAGGCGACACTCCCCTTTCGGGTCAATCGTGTCGGGATTGGCGCAGTAGCGACAGCGGAAATTGCAGCCTTGCAGAAAGACTACAAGGCGCAATCCGGGACCGTCGAACGTGCCGAGCGATTCGTAGGAGTGTAAGCGAATCATGGCCGATGCGTTTTTTTACATGCGCTCGTGGAAGCTACGCGAGATAACCTCCAGCTGATGCTCGCGGCTCAGCTTGATGAAGTTTACAGCGTAACCCGAAACGCGGATCGTCAACTGCGGGTACTTCTCGGGGTGATCCATAGCATCGAGCAGCATCTCGCGGTTCAGTACGTTTACGTTCAGGTGGTGTGCACCCTTCGTGAAGTAACCGTCCATGAGCGTTACGAGGTTCTCGATACGGGTCGGCTCGTCAACACCCAGCGACTTCGGAACAATCGAGAAGGTGTTGCTGATACCGTCCTGCGAGTCGCGGTAGCGAAGCTTAGCCACCGACGAGAGCGAAGCTACAGCACCGTTCTTGTCGCGACCGTGCATCGGGTTGGCACCCGGAGCAAAGGCAACGCCCTTCTCGCGACCATCCGGCGTAGCGCCCGTCTTCTTACCGTACATCACGTTCGAGGTGATGGTCAGTACCGACAGCGTCGGACGTGCGTTCTTGTATACGGGGTGCTTCTTCAGCTCCTCGTTGAAGAAGTAGATCAGGTCGACACCCAACTGGTCAACACGGTCGTCGTTGTTACCGAAGCAGGGGAAGTCCTTCTCGATCGAGAACGACTCGGTCAGCCCCAGCTCATTGCGCTTCACCGTTACCTTACCGTACTTGATAGCCGACAGCGAGTCGAGTGCGATCGACAGACCGGCTACACCATACGCCAGGTTGATGCGCGGGTTGGTATCGATCAGAGCCATCTGAGCCTTCTCGTAGTAGTACTTGTCGTGCATGAAGTGGATGATGTTCATCGAGTCGTTGTAGACACGAGCCACCTCCGTGAGCACCTTCTTGTAGTTCGACAATACCTCCTCGTAGTTCAGCAGCTCGCCCATCAGTGTCGGGATACCCTTCACGATCTGCGTGCCCGTGTTCTCGCAGCGACCACCGTTGATAGCCAGCAGCAGTGCCTTGGCCAGGTTGCAACGTGCGCCGAAGAACTGGATCTGCTGACCAATGGCCTGGTACGATACGCAGCATGCGATACCGTAGTCGTCCGAGAAACGAACCTCACGCATCAGCGTATCGTTCTCGTACTGAATCGACGAGGTGTCGATCGAAACCTTGGCGCAGAACTCCTTGAAGCCCTCCGGGAGCTCGGGGCTCCACAGAACGGTCATGTTCGGCTCGGGCGAAGGACCGAGGTTGTAGAGGGTCTGCAGGAAGCGGAACGAGGTCTTCGTCACCTTCGTGCGACCATCGTTGAAACGGCCACCGATAGCCTCCGTGATCCAGGTCGGGTCACCGGCGAAGATGTCGTTGTAGGACTGCATACGCAGGTGGCGTACCATGCGCAGCTTGATTACGAACTGGTCGATCAGCTCCTGAGCGAAGGTCTCATCGATGAGGCCCTTGTCCAGATCGTACTGGATGTAGATGTCGAGGAACGACGATACGTTACCGAGCGACATAGCGGCACCGTCCTGCTCCTTTACGGCAGCCAGGTAGGCCATGTAGACCCACTGAACAGCCTCCTGAGCGGTGGTGGCCGGACGGCTCAGATCCAGACCGTAGTACTCACCCATCGTACGCATGTCGTTCAGCGCCTTGATCTGCTCGGCAACCTCCTCGCGCAGACGGATCGTTGCGTCAGTCA
>JAFZFJ010000136.1 GCA_017555975.1 Alistipes sp.
CGCCGTGGAGAAATTTTTCGATTTCCGGCATCGGGTAGCGCAGGTACTCTTCGCCTGCATTGGTCGAATTTGAGATGAGAAGTAATTTCATAATAGTCAGTATTTCAGTTTTTTAAACATCTTTTTGTTCGATAGGTCGGTATTTTTGGTATAAAAAAATCAGCTCGATATGCCAAAAGTAATAAAAAAAGTGTTATTTTTGCGCAGATTTATGCGAGAAATTTGATTTTCGAAAGAAACTATTCTCAAAATATTTTGTTTAACTAAAAACTTACAACTATGGCAGATGTTAAAGAAAAGGTTGTCGCCATCGTAGTCGACAAACTGGGTGTTAAGGAGTCGGAGGTTACTCCTGAGGCCAGCTTCACGAACCACCTGGGTGCTGATTCGCTCGATATCGTTGAGCTGATCATGGAGTTCGAGAAGGAGTTCGATTTGGAGATTCCCGATGAGGCAGCCGAGACGATCTCGACGGTTGGTGATGTAATCGCCTATATCGAGAACCGCGCAAAATAAATGCTCGCTTCGATGCAGGAACTATGCCGTCGGGAACTCCCAGCGGTATAGTTCTTTTTTTATCTACCCATCTCTAAAAAAAAAGCCCCGCACTGTGCTGGACCTCTTTTTACGACCTTTTAAACGCCGTTTTGGTGTCGATCGGCATTACTATGCCCTCTTCGATGATCTGTTTGGGATCCTCCCGCACAACATCGAACTCTATAAATTAGCCTTGGTGCACAAGTCGGCTTCGGTGCAACTGCCCGATGGCCGTTCGATCAACAACGAGCGCCTCGAATACCTGGGCGACGCGGTGATCGAAGCGGTGACCTCGGACTACCTCTTCATCGAATTTCCCGACCGCGACGAGGGCTTCCTCACGCAGCTGCGCTCGAAGATTGTCTCGCGTCAGTCGCTCAACCACCTGGCTGAGCAGATCGGTCTGGATAAACACCTTATCTCGAACTATGTGCCGGGTGTTTCGCAGAAACACATCTACGGCGATGCGTTCGAGGCCATGATGGGCGCCATCTACCTGGATCAGGGCTACGACTTTGTCAACCGCTTGCTGATCAACAAGATCTATGCCCGTTATCTGAATTTGGAAACGCTCACCGACTCGGAGACCGACTTCAAGAGCCGCCTGATCGAGTGGTGTCAAAAGAACCGCTATCAGATCTCCTTCCGTACCGAACACGACAAGGAGTATCGCCCGAACCATCCGGTCTTCTACACGACGGTGCTGATCAACAACATGGAGGTTGGTCACGGTGCCGGCGAGTCGAAGAAGGAGGCCGAGCAGCATGCCGCCTTCTCGGTGGCCAACTACATGAGCGACGAGCAGTGCGCTTCGTTGCTCGATAAACTCGATCAGCTCGACCGCACGGGGCGCAAGCCGCAGCAGCGTGCGCGCAAGGCGGAGTAACCACCAAAAAGAGCAAACCGATGCAGGAACTTTTCGATCAGATAGAGTTGCGCGGGGTGCGTTCGCTCACGGATAGCGAGCTGCTCACGCTCGTCGTAGGTGAGCAGGCACTGGCCGAACACCTGCTGCACGAGTATGGATCGTTGGCACGCCTCGTGGCAGAGGAGCGCTCGCGCTTGCGTATGGTCGGAGGACTTGGCCTGAAACGCGCCCGTCAGCTCCACTTGGCGGCTGAGTTGGGGCGTCGCGTGGCCGAGCAGCAGCCCCAAACTGCACAGGTGGTCAGCAGCAGCGAGGATGTGGTGGCGTTGATGCGCCCGCAGCTCGATCAGCTGCCACACGAGGAGTGCTGGGCGTTGTACCTGACCTCCTCGAACCGCCTGATTGAGCGTCAGCGCATCAGCCAGGGAGGCGTGCAGGGGACGATCGTCGACCATCGTTTGGTGGTAAAGCGCGCTTTGGAATTGCTGGCTACCAAACTGATCTTGGTGCACAACCACCCCTCTGGAATGGCCGAGCCGAGCGGGCAGGATCGTCAGATCACGCAACGCTTGAAGGAGGCCGCTGCGCTCTTCGATATTCGTCTGCTGGATCATCTGATCATCGCGCGAGAAGGGGATTTCTCCTTCAAAAGAGCCGGCTTGCTCTAAGTAGCGATAAAAAGGGGTGCTAAAAGCACCCTTTTTTCGTCTTTTTCTCATCAGGTGTATTGTCTGCCAATCTTTTTTTGTATCTTTGCTAATTGGAAAATTAGTGCAAAAACGATATACAACTATGACACAAGAGGAACTCTTCAAAAAGTTGGTCGCTCACTGCAAGGAGTACGGTTTTGTATTCCCGTCGAGCGAGATTTATGACGGCCTGGGTGCTGTCTATGACTATGGTCAGAATGGTGTTGAGCTGAAGAACAACATCAAGCGCTATTGGTGGGATTCGATGGTGAAGCTCCACGAGAACATCGTCGGCCTCGATGCTGCGATCTTTATGCACCCGAAAACCTGGGA
>JAFZFJ010000137.1 GCA_017555975.1 Alistipes sp.
ATGAGTTCACGCCCGAAGGCATCAAGGCCTGGAACGATGCCAAGTATGAGAAGAAACTCTCGAATGTGGAGCGTGTGCTCTTCGATGTGGCGGCTCAGGATCGCATCTATCCCGCCGTGGTGGGCTTCTCGGAGGTGGAGAATCGCTCTGTGTTGGAGGATATCATCGCGACCAAGAAACTCGCTCCGGCCTCGTATCGCATTGTGCACTACGACTCGCCCGAGGCGCGTGGTGTGGATGTGGCCTTTATCTACCGTCCCGACCAATTCAAACTGGAGGGTAGTTTCCCGGTGAAGGCCGATGTGCCGCAGCTTCCCAACTTCCGTACGCGCGACATCCTGACGATGTGGGGTACGATCGAGAACGAACCCTTCTATTTCATGGTGGTGCACTGGCCTTCGCGCCTGGGAGGTAAAGAGGCCTCGGAGTTTAAGCGTGTCGCGTTGGGTGAGCAGATGCGTCGCCTGGCGGACTCGGTGCTGCTGCAGAATCCGGCCACGAAGATTGTGGCCATGGGCGACTTCAACGACGATCCGACCGATCCGAGTATGGAGGTGGCCCTCGGTGCTAAGGGTAATCCCAAGGAACTTGTTGCGGGCGACCTTTTCAACCCTTACTACGCCATGTTGAAGGCGGGTATGGGTACGCTGGCCTACGGCGATGCCTGGAATATCTTCGACAATATCGTCGTAAGCGAGAAGCTGCTTTCGGCCAAGCGTGGCGAACTGAGACTCGAGAAACCGAAGGGATCGAAATTCTACGGTGCTATTTTCCGTGCCCACTACCTCTTCCAGAAGGAGGGCCAATATAAGGGCTATCCGCTGCGTACGTATGTGAGCAACAGCTTCCAGAACGGTTTCAGCGATCACCTGCCGGTCTACATCTATCTTGCAAAATAAATAATACTAAGTATATGAAAATTAAAAGTTTGCTAACGCTTTTACTCGCGCTTGTCACCCTGACGGCTACGGCTCAGATTGGTGGCGTGAAGGGTCGTGTGGTTTCGCGCATGGGACGCACGGCCGTGAGCGGAGTGACGATTACGATGACGCCGGGTGGCGCCACCGCGACGAGCGATGCGGAGGGTAACTTCGCATTTGATCTGGTTGAGGCGGGTGTCTATCAATTGGCTTTTGAGTGTGCTGACTTCGAGCCGTTGTCGATTCAGGTGCGCGTCGGCCAGATGGTGCACGACATGCGTACGGTGATCTTGGTGCCCGAGGCGCAGCAGGAGCTGCTCGACGATGCCATCTTCACGGAGTTTGACTCCGAGTCGGCTGACGATTCGCATGCGCTGCCTACCTCGCTCTCGGCTTCGAAGGACCTCTTTAACAACATCGCTTCGTACAATTTCAGCGAGATGCGCTTCAATGTGCGTGGTTACGACTCGCAGTACCAGGATGTCTACATGAACGGCATCCGCCTCAATGACGCTTTGACGGGCTACTCGCCCTGGTCGTTGTGGAGTGGTCTGAACGATGCTACGCGCAACCAGGAGGTGACTTCCGGCCTGATCGCTTCGGATATGGGCCTGGGTGGTATCGGTGGTGTGACGAATGTCAATACGTTGCCGTCGCAGATGCGTAAGGGTTTCCGCACGAGCCTCGTCTCGGCCAACCAATCTTACCGCTTCCGCGCCATGGTGAGCTACGCTTCGGGTCTGCAGGATAACGGCTGGGCCTACGCCTTCTCGATCTCGACCCGTCAGGGTGGTAACGACTACGTGGAGGGTGTTTACTACAACGCTTTCGGTTACTTCGCAGCGGTGGAGAAGCAGTTTGCGGGCGGTCGCCATCGTCTGGCGCTGACCGTGCTGGGTGCTCCTACTGAGCGCGGTGCACAGCAGGCCTCGGTGCAGGAGGTGTATGACCTGGTAGGCAACAACTACTACAACTCGAACTGGGGCTATCAGGGCGATAAGGTGCGTAATGCTCGCGTACGTGATAACCACGAGCCGCTGGCGATTTTCAATTACACGTTCAACATCACTGACCGCACGAAGCTCGACCTGGCTACTTCGTACCGCTTCGGTCGCAACGGCTATTCGGCCCTCACGTGGCAGGATGGTGCCGATCCGCGTCCCGATTACTACCGCTACCTGCCCTCGTACCTGGTGCGCGACAATAACCTCGTAGGTGCTGCATGGCAGTATGAGCGTTGGCGTTCGAACTACGAGAACATGCGCCACCTGCAGTGGGATAAGTTCTACGAGACGAACTACACGCGCGAGAATCCGATCGATTACACGATCTACGGTCCGGGTGCTCGCTCGAACTACATGGTCGAGGAGCGCCACACCGATCAGCGCGACTGGAACCTGACGATGGCTCTCCACCACCTCTTTAAGAATGGTTCGAAGCTCAATGCCGGTCTGAATCTGCGTCGCAACCGCACGGAGTACTACTCCATGGTGAAGGACCTGCTCGGTGGCGACTATTGGGCCGATGAGGATAAGTTTGCCGAGCGCGATTTTGCCTCGCCGACGGCCAAGCAGAACGACCTGGAGTATTACAATATGTGGGGTCATGCACGCGCTGCCCGTGAGGGTGACAAGTATAGCTACGATTACTACGCCCACGTGCTCAAGGGCGGAGGCTGGTTCTCCTATCAGTTGCAGTGGGGTGGTCTGACGATGCTCCTCGGTGGCGAGGTGGGTCTCACGAAGCTCTGGCGTGAGGGTCTGTGGCAGAAGGGTCTGTTTGCCGACAACTCGAAGGGTGACTCCGAGAAGCTGGACTTCCTGAACTACAAGGGTAAGGTCAATCTGGCTTATCGTTTCTCGGCTGCCCACTCGGTGGAGGCCAATGTGCTCTACATGCAGCAGGCTCCCGATTTCAAGAATGCCTTCGTCTCGCCCCGTACGCGCAACTCCGTAACACCGAACCTCGAGGAGGAGAAGGTGATGGGCGTCGATGCTTCGTACAACCTCCGCTACGGCGATCTGAAGGCCCGCATCTCGGGTTACTACACCGTGATTGAGGATCAGACGAAGCTCATGTCCTACTACGACGACGTGAACTCGAGCTTCACGAACTTCGCCATGAGCGGCATCGATAAGCTCCACTTTGGTTTGGAGGCTGCCGTGCAGGTGCCCCTCTATCAGGGCCTCTCGTTGCGCGGTGCGTTGAGCTGGGGTCAGTACACCTACACCTCGAACCCCTACTACGTGCAGACGCGCGACAACAGCGCCGAGGTGATCTCGGAGGGTAAGGTCTATTGGGAGGATTTCCGCGTGGAGAGCACGCCGCAGTTGGCTGCCAGCATCGGCCTGAACTTCCGCTCGAACAACAATTGGTTCCTCTCGGCCGACTGCAACTACTACGACCACATGTACCTCTCGATGAGCCCCATCTACCGCACCGACGAGGTGATCTCGAGCTCGATGACCGCAGCCGATATCGCCCACATGCGCAGTCAGGAGCGTTTCGATGATGCCTTTGTGCTGAACGCCTCGATTGGTAAGAATTGGTCAATTAAGTATAAGTATACGCTCGGCTTCAGCCTCAATGTCGACAACCTCTTGAACAACCAGAACATCAAGACGGGCGGTTACGAGCAGACGCGCCTGGTGAAGAACACCGAGACGACGGTTGATTCTTACCAGCCCTTCGATTCGAAGTACTTCTACATGTTTGGTACGACCTATTACCTGAATGTCTACTTTAGATTCTAAACAACCCTCAAAACGATTTTAAGCTATGAAAAAGATTGCAATGATGTTATTGACGGCCGCCGTGTCGGTCTTCTTGACGGGTTGTTACAACGACTTTGATACCCCTGCCGAGGCGAAGATCTACACCGACGCCGATTTCACGGCCGAGGGTATGACCTACGTCTCGATCAAGCAGCTCAAGGCCGATTTTTGGCGCACGACGGGTGCCGGTGCAGGCGCTGTGGCTTCGTGGGAGATCAACAAGCCGCTCTATACGCGCGGTAAGGTGATCTCGTCCGACCGCTTTGGTTCGATCTATAAGTCGGTCTACCTCTACGACGAGGCCACCGAGTCGGCCATCGAGCTCAAGCTTAACAACGGCAGCTATGTCTTCTATGGTCCGGGGCGCGAGCTCTTCGTGAAGCTCGAGGGCCTCGTGCTGGGTAACTACCGCGGCATGGTGAGCATTGGTGCTAAGTCGGGTAATCCGGAGTATTCGAACGACAACATCGAGCTTCCGGTGATGATCATGGACCACGTCTTCCGTGGCGAAGAGAAGGGTATGACCTCGGCCGATACGCTGGTGGTTACTCGCGAGAACTACATGGCCCTTACCGAGGATGCGCTGGGTCGCCTGGTGCGCTTTGAGAACATCGAAAGCAAGTTCGGCACGGCGCCTTGGGGCTACAACAACTCCTTCCCCAACTACTTTGCCAACCAGACTTCGTACGATGTCAATTCGACCGAGACGCTCAATGGTGTGACGTGGCAGGAGCTGATTCAGGGCACGCCCACCTGGGCCGCCAAGGGTAAACTCAATGCCGATAAGAAGGATACCTATTTCTACGGTTCGGCCTGGTTTACCTACGATGCCACCGATCCGGGTCAGGATACCAATGCTGCTCCGGGCAACTACGTGGTGCGTACGAGCGGTTATGCCCGCTTTATCGACGACCCGATTCCGGCCGATGGCACGCGTGTCGATCTGACGGCCATCCTGGTGAAGTATACCAACTCGTCGGGCCGCTATGTCACCTACCAGCTGACGCTCAACGATGGCTCGGATGTGGTAGCGCGATAGGGAATTAAGAATTAAAAATTAGGAATTAAGAATTGGGGTTGTGGCGGAAGGCTGCGACCCCGATTTTGTTTGTTGTTGGGAGGGTTTTGAAGGGTTTCTAAAGGCTCCCATTAATCATCTTTAGTTCCCTTTAGTCGCCTTTAATGCCCTTTCTACCTTTTACGCCTTTTGGTGGGAAGGGGAGACTGAATTGGCTACTTCGCTACGCTCCGTGACGCCGATCCAGTGGAGCCCCTTTGCAAATGCGTCGGGTAGACTGGATTGGCTACTCCGCTGCGCTCCGTGACGCCGATCCAGGTGGGCCCCTTTGCAAGATTACAAAGCAAAAACTTTTCTTAACAGAAAAGTCTCTTTTTGCTTGTCCTGTCGCCTTGTATGCAAGCATCCAGTCGACACGACAAACAAAAAAGCGGGGAGACTGAATTGGCCTCGCTAAAGCGAGCCCTTTCCAGGTGGGCCCCTTTGCAAATGCGTCGGGTAGACTGGATTGGCTACTCCGCTGCGCTCCGTGACGCCGATCCAGGTGGGCCCCTTTGCAAGATTACAAAGTTGAAAGGCCGCCC
>JAFZFJ010000138.1 GCA_017555975.1 Alistipes sp.
CAAGAAGAACACGCCGGAGCGTTTGGAGCGTAAGAAGTACAATCCGTATCTGAAGCGCGTAACGGTTCATCGTGAAATTAAATAGTAGTGTAAGACTATGGCAAAGAAAGTAGTTGCAACCCTGAAGACCGGTGCTGGTAAGCAGTTCACGAAGGTCATCAAGATGGTTAAGTCGGATAAGACCGGTGCCTACATGTTTAAGGAGGCTATCGTTCCCAACGCCGAGATTAAGGAGTTCTTCGAGGAGAAGAAGTAGTATTTTAAGAGTTATTCTTAAATACAAAGGGCATCCATTTGGATGCCCTTTGTGTTTATCGGGGTGAATAGAAAGGCTCTTTTGTCGTTACCCTTGCGGTGAAATTGCTCACATACGCCTAGTATGCTGCGCATTTCACCACTTCGGGTGCCTAAAAATAGCTCTTTCTATTCATCCCGATAGGGTGGAGAGGTGGAAACCTAAAATCGCCCTACGCAAAAGCAATGAAAAGGCGGACTCCCGACCCGCCTTTGCCTAAAAATAGCTCGCGCCAAATCCTTCGCAGTGGATGACTATAGGATATTAACGAAAATTAAAGAGATTAAAGACCTTGTACTCAGGCCTTAATCTCTTTAATCTCTTTTAGCTTCCTTTAATTCTCTTTAAGCGCTCCTTAGAATTTATGGACGGCGCGAACCAGGAATTTCGAGTACTTCGGAATCTCGTTGAAGATGTAAGGCGCCTCCAGACCCATGTGGCTCGACATGGGGAATTTCTCGTTGAGCTCCGTGGAGGAGAAGTAGAAACATTTGCCGTCGATGCGCTCGCCACCGTGCTCCTTGAGGTGGTCGTTGAAGCGGGTGCGTGCTTGGCGGTTGTTGTGCATGCGGTTGCCGCCGTTGTAGTTGTTGCCCAGGCGCAGCAACTCGTCAATCGAGGGTAGATACCAGCCTTCGCCCTTGTCGCGACACCACTTAAAGGCTGGGAAGTGGTCCCACGTGAGGTTGTTTTGGGCGATGTAGTCGGCTACGATCTCCATGTTCTTCATGCCATCGTGCTGATCTGTTGCGCCTACCGTGCAGAGCTCCTCCTTGCGGAAGGTGCTCCATTCAATCATCACCTCGTCGAGCGATACGATCAGACCGTGTGCGCCGTCATCGTAGGTGACGACGACGATGCCGCGAAGGCCGTTATAGTCGTAGTATTGGCCCACCTCGAAACGCATAACATGATCCGCGTCTGCGGTTTGTGCTGCGGTTGCTGTAGGCGCGGGTGTGGCCTTCGGGGCAGGAGCAGGCGTCGGCTCAGCCTTGGGCTGCTGGGTAGCAACGACTGGATGCTCGATCTTGGCCTCCTCAATGCGGGCTGCATCGGGCTCAGCGGTCGTGGCGGCTACAGCCACCTGGGTTTTGGTGCGGTTGTAATCCTCGACAAAACCATCCGAATAGCGAATGTAGCAGATTTGCGCCACGGGCAGCACATAGGTCGGTCCCTCAGGACGAGCATAGCGCTTGTAGCGTACATTTTCGGTCGAAATCTCGGCCACAATGGCCTCGATACGCGTACTGTCGATCTTGACAATCAGATCTTGTGCCCAAGCCCCCAAGACGGTGAAGGTGGCCAGCAGGAAAAGAATACACTTTTTCATATCTTCTTTTTTCGGTTCGGATAGTGTAAAGATAACGCTTTTTTTCAAACATTCTTACTATCTTTGTACGTTAAACCACAAAACGGAAGAATTTTTATGGGATTTTTCGATATTTTCAAGAAAAAAGCGCAGCCGGCTGCCGAGCAGACCGAGGCGCAGGTACAGGAACAGCAGGTTGTGGCCGAGGAGCAGCAGCGTGAGCTGAATGCCGGCCTGGAGCGTACGAAAACGGGCCTCTTCTCGAAGTTGGCGCGTGCCGTTGCCGGCCGTTCGACGGTCGATGCCGATGTGTTGGACGACCTGGAGGAGGTGCTCATTACGTCGGATGTAGGCGTGGAGACCACGGTGAAGATTATCGAGCGCATCGAGCAACGTGTGGCGCGCGATAAATATATGAATACCTCGGAGCTGAACGGCATCTTGCGTGATGAGATTGTCAGCCTGATGGATGAGGCACACTCGACGGAGGGTAACTTCGGCCTCGATGCCAAGGAGGGTGAGCCCTATGTGGTGATGGTGGTGGGTGTGAATGGCGCCGGTAAGACCACCACGATCGGTAAGTTGGCCGCTCAGCTCAAGAAGGCGGGCAAGAAGGTGTGGATCGGTGCGGCCGATACGTTCCGTGCTGCAGCAATCGACCAGCTGCAGGTGTGGGCCGACCGTGCCGGTGCAACGATGATTCGCCAGGAGATGGGCTCGGACCCCGCTTCGGTGGCCTTCGATACGTTGCAGTCGGCCAAAGCAAATGGTGCAGATGTGGTGCTGATCGATACGGCGGGCCGTCTGCACAACAAGATTGGTCTGATGAACGAGCTGACGAAGATTCGCAACGTGATGGGCAAGGTGATTCCCGATGCTCCGCACGAGGTGATGTTGGTGTTGGATGGCTCGACGGGTCAGAATGCCTTCGAGCAGGCCAAGCAGTTTACACAGGCTACGCAGGTCACCTCGCTGGCCATCACGAAGCTCGACGGCACGGCCAAGGGTGGCGTGGTGATCGGCATCAGCGACCAGTTCCATATTCCGGTGCGCTATATTGGTATCGGCGAGGGTGTGGATCAGCTTCGCATCTTCGACCGTCGTGACTTTATCAATGCTCTCTTTGGCGATGCAAAAAATTAATGTCATCACGCTCGGCTGTTCGAAGAATACAGTCGACTCGGAGCACCTGATGGCGCGCCTGGCGGCGGCCGGCTATGAGGTGGTCTTCGATAGCGACCGCACCGACGCCAAGACGGTGGTTATCAATACGTGTGGCTTCATTGGTGATGCCAAGCAGGAGTCGATCGAGATGATTCTTAGAGCCGTGGAGGCGAAGAATCGAGGCAAGATCGAGCGTCTGTTTGTGATTGGTTGCCTTTCGGAACGTTATGCCGACGAACTGCGCAAGGAGATTCCTGAGGTGGACGATTACTTCGGTGCCCGTTCGTGGGAGGGGGTGATTGCTGCCCTGGAGGCCGATCCGCGTGAAGAACTGAAAACGGAGCGTCACCTGACGACCCCGAAGCACTATGCATACCTCAAGATTTCCGAGGGATGTAATTGGAAGTGTGGCTATTGTGCCATTCCGCTCATTCGTGGACGCCATGTCTCGGTACCGATGGAGGAACTGGAGGAGGAGGCCCGAAAGTTGGCGGCCAAGGGCGTCAAGGAGCTGATCCTCATTGCTCAGGACTCGACCTACTATGGTATTGACCTCTACGGCAAGCGTATGTTGGCGGAGCTGATGCGCCGTTTGTGCAAGATCGAGGGGATTGCCTGGATTCGTCTGCATTATGCCTACCCGGCCGCCTTCCCTGAGGAGGTGATTGAGGTGATGGCCACCGAGCCGAAGATTTGCAAATATCTGGATATTCCCTTCCAACACATTTCGGATAACCAGCTCGGCGCGATGCTGCGTCGTCACACGAAGGCCGAAGCGGTTGCTTTGGTGCAGAAACTGCGTAGTCGTATTCCCGATCTGACGTTGCGTACGACGATGCTCGTTGGCTATCCGGGTGAAACGGAGGCCGACTTTGCCGAATTGTGCGACTTCGTGCGCGAGGTGCGCTTCGAGCGCCTTGGCGTCTTTCCCTATTCGGAGGAGGAGGGCACCTACTCGGCCGAGAAGTTGACGGACGATGTGCCTGAGGAGGTGAAGCAGGAGCGTGTCGAGCGCCTCATGTCGCTGCAACAGCGCGTTGCTGCTGAGCTGAACCAGGAACGTGTGGGTCGTACGATGCGTGTGATTGTGGATGGTCGTCAGGGCGATTTCTACGTGGCTCGTTCGGAGTATGACTCGCCCGAGGTAGATCAGGAAATTCTGATCCCGACCGATGGAAAACGCCTCTATAAGGGTCGTTTCTACGAAGTAAAAATCACGGATGCAGCCGATTATGACCTCTATGGTGAGGTGATTGGTTAGCTCAGGTCGCCTTTCGGGTTGTTTTCCTGCAAGAATCCGTGAAATAATATTTGGTTATTCCCTGTTTTATTACTACCTTTGAATTGGGATAAAGGTATCAAAAGTGAGCCCTATGGCCGAAAAGAGTGTCATCACAACCCTGGAGAGCCGCGTGAAGCAGCTGATGGACGATCATAAACGAGTGTCTGGAGTGGTGCGTGAATTGACGGCCGAGGTCACGAAGCTCAAGAGCGAGAAGCGCGGTCTGGAAGAGGAGAATAAGAGCCTCCGCACCGAGCTGCAGCGCAAAGAGCTGGCAGAGGGGCTGGCCGGCGATAGCCGTAACCGTGAAAAAGCGCGTGCACGCGTGAACCGCCTGATGCGGGAGGTGGACAAGTGTATTGCGCTCTTGGGAGGTATCGAGGACGAGGCCGCCCGAGTAACGATGAATGAAGCGAAATAAACGAAACAGAGTACGACATGGAGCAGCAGAAGAAGCCGTTGACCATCACGCTCAAAATAGCCGGTAAACCCTATCAGTTCACCATCGACCGTGAACGCGAGGAGATTTATCGCCTGGGCGAACGTGAGGTGAATGCCTGCTTCGCCAAATGCAAGCAGTCGCAGAAGAAGGGTTGGATCGATTTCGACTACCTGGTGGTGACGGCGTTGCAATTTGCGATGGCCAATGTCTATATGCGTCAAAGTCGCGAGGTGGGAAGTGAGGATTTGAAGCGCCTCGACAGCCTCAGCGAAGAGTTGGCAACCTATTTGGAGAGTCAGCTGAAGGATTAATCCTCGGCTGGGTAACCCAAGCGGACTGAGAAGAGGGATCCTTGTGATCCGCGTTCTTTAACATACCTTAGAATCTACCCGCATAGATTCCTTAATAGCTTTGCGAAACTGAACACTTTTTACATTGGGGTCAACTCGCGGCTTTTTTCAAAATCAGGCCTTAACCCTTCGGGGTGTCGCTGCGGCGGCCGTTGGAAGATTGCGATTCCGGAGCCCCCACTCATGACGTTTTTTGCAGATTCGTCAAACAAGACTAAGGAATCCTATGCGGTTTTTTATTTTGAAAACGACTTATTCAACATACATTAACCACTTTTAAAACAGACTCATTTTACCATGAATACCGTTTTAATCGCCATAATCTCGGCTGTTGTGGCCGTCGTGATCTACGCCGTGGTGACCAACCTCGTTGCGAAGACCTCGATCCGCAAACGTCGTGAGGCCGCCCTCAAGGAGGCTGAGGCCGAAGGCGAAATGATCAAAAAGGAGAAGATGCTCCAGGCTAAGGAGCACTTCATGCAGCTCAAGAGCAACCACGACCGTCAGGTCAACGAGCGCAACCAGAAGCTGCAGCAGAGCGAGCAGCGCGCCAAGCAGCTGGAGCAGAACCTGCAGAACCAGCAGCGCGACCTCGACCACAAACTCAAGGAGAACGACCGTCTCAAGGAGCAGATGCAGAATCAGATGCAGCTGCTTGACCACAAGAAGGAGGAGCTTGAGCAGATGCGCCGCGAGCAGAATGCTCGTCTGGAGCAGATCTCGGGTCTGAGCTCGGAGGAGGCCAAGAACATCCTGGTTGAGAATATGAAGTCGGAGGCGAAGGCTGAGGCTGCCGCCTACATCAGCGAGACCATCGAGGAGGCCAAGCTTTCGGCTACGAAGGAGGCCAAGCGCATCGTTGTAGCCTCGATTCAGCGCGTCGCAACCGAGACGGCTATCGAGAATGCCGTGACGGTCTTCAACATCGAGAGCGACGAGGTGAAGGGTCGCATCATCGGCCGCGAGGGTCGCAACATTCGCGCCCTGGAGGCAGCTACGGGTATTGAGATTATCGTTGATGATACGCCTGAGGCCATTATCCTCAGCGGTTTTGATCCCGTACGTCGCGAGATCGCACGTCTAGCCCTGCACCAGCTGGTGACCGACGGCCGTATCCATCCCGCCCGCATCGAGGAGGTGGTAGCCAAGGTGAAGAAGCAGATCGAGGAGGAGATCGTTGAGGTGGGTAAGCGTACCGCTATCGACCTCGGTATCCACGGCCTGCATCCTGAGTTGATTCGTCTGATCGGTAAGATGAAATATCGCTCGTCGTATGGTCAGAATCTGCTCCAGCACGCTCGCGAGACGGCGAATCTGGCCGGTATCATGGCTGCCGAGCTGGGTCTGAATCCCAAGCATGCCCGCCGTGCAGGTCTGTTGCACGATATCGGTAAGGTGCCCGATGATGAGCCCGAGCTGCCGCATGCTATGATTGGTATGAAGCTTGCCGAGAAGTATAAGGAGAAGGCCGAGGTTTGCAACGCGATCGGTGCACACCACGATGAGATGGAGATGACCTCACTCATCGCCCCCATTATCCAGGTCTGCGATGCCATTTCGGGTGCTCGTCCCGGTGCTCGCCGTGAGGTGGTAGAGAGCTACATCAAGCGTCTGAAGGAGATGGAGGATATTGCCCTCTCGTACCCCGGTGTGGTGAAGACCTACGCCATCCAGGCCGGTCGTGAGCTGCGCGTAATCGTCGGTGCCGATAAACTCTCTGACCAGGAGGCCGAGAGCCTGTCGCACGATATCGCCAAGAAGATCCAGGATGAGATGACTTATCCGGGTCAGGTGAAGATTACCGTAATCCGTGAGACGCGCGCCGTATCGTACGCAAAGTAATGTTGTCGAAGCCGGATAAGCCATCCGGTGATATAGACAATCCCTCCAAACCTCCCTTTGATAAGGGAGGCTTTTTTTTGCCGGGTCAGGTGAAGATTACGGTTATTCGTGAGACGCGTGCTGTGTCGTACGCTAAGTAATTGAAAGCCGCCTAGCAAGGCTCTTTTGGTGTTAAAGTCAGCCCCGTAGTTCCTCACATACGTTTAGTATGCTGCGGACTGCGGGGCTGACTTTGCCTAAAAATAGCTCTTGCTATACGACTTTCAGGGCTGGAGTTATGCTGCGGACTTCGCCTAAATATAGGCTCGTCATCTATCTCTGTGGTCGTTGCAGATACCCTTGCTATACGACTTTCTGTTGAGTGGAGCATGTTTTGTTGCAACTTATTTTAATAGTTGCCCCAGCTACTCCACTAAACCAACCAACAAAAAAAGGATGTCCCTTCAAAAGGAACATCCTTTTTTTTGTTGTGCACAATCGAAGGATTACTCCTCGTCGGCCTCCTTCATCGTGTGGTAAACGTTCGTTACGTCGTCGTCCTCCTCGAGCTTCTCAACGAGCTTCTCGATAGCCTCGCGGCCCTCGGCGTCGAGCTCCTTCGTGTCGGTCGGGATGTAGACACCCTCACCCGATACGATCTCGTAGTTGTTATCATCCAACCACTTCTGAATGTTACCGAAGTTCTCGTAAGCGGCGTATACCGTGATGCCGTCCTCCTCGGGGTAGAACTCGTCTACGCCCAGGTCGATCATCTCCAACTCGAGCTCCTCGGGATCAACACCCTCGGCGCGGAACTTAAATACGCACTTGTGCTCGAACATGAAGGCTACCGAACCGCTGTTACCCAGCGTACCGCCGCACTTGTTAAAGTGCATACGTACGTTGGCTACCGTGCGGTTGGTATTATCGGTTGCCGTCTCCACAAGGAAGGCGATACCGTGTGCGCCATAACCTTCGTATACAACCTCCTTATAGTCGGCTGCATCCTTCTCCGTGGCACGCTTGATGGCACGCTCCACATTCTCCTTGGGCATGTTCTCCGCCTTGGCGTTCTGGATCAGCAGGCGCAGACGCGTATTGGCCGAAGGATCGGGACCGGCAGCCTTCACGGCGATTTCAATCTCCTTACCCAGCTTCGTAAATACGCGGGCCATATGTCCCCAGCGCTTCATTTTTCTCGCCTTGCGATACTCAAATGCTCTTCCCATGATTGTATAGTTCTTTTAAATTAATTTTTTTATTCGTTCAACGCAGTACTCTACCGGTCGCTGTTCTTACCGCAACGCGGTATTTGTAGATCTGACCCACCCCCAAACCCCCGCCTCAGGCAGGGGCTTAGTCGCTATGCCGTTGTTGTTAAAAGATGCAACGCGAGTGCTGCAAAATCTTTCAACTCACAAAAGTACATAATTAAAAATAAAAAATGAAAAATCAGAGATAATTTTTCGCTATCAACAGATGCTCACTATTGATTCTGAAAAATAGTCTAAGATTAAATATTTAGTAATAGGTTCAAAGAAGAGAGAAAAGCGAGGTAAAAAGTTGACATATTAGAAAATTTAGTTATATTTGCAATAGGCTAATAAATAAAACAATCATGAAACGCCCATTAATCCTACTAGCTTTTTCGGTTATTGTGCTAGCATGCGCAGTAACCTATACAAAAGCATCTCAATCCTCGTCATCTATTTTGACTTACGATGTTAATCGTGCTCTTAATGGTGATGTCGCCTTGTATGACACACACAGAAACGCACGTTGCTTTATGACGCATGATGACTTTTATTCTATTTATGAGTTTGGAAGGAGAGAAGGGCTCAAAGCTCAATATTCACATTTAATCCCCCTTGGTATTGTGGTGAAGTATAGCGGAGCCAAAATAATTTGGGGGTTCGAAGGAATAAAAAGTGTTAGTTGGTTTGATGCAAAGGAGTATGCCAA
>JAFZFJ010000139.1 GCA_017555975.1 Alistipes sp.
AATTAAAAATTAAAAATTAAAGGAAGGCGATAAAAGAAAGGGAGTTAAAGGCAATTAAAGGAGACTAAGGGGTTACTTTTGATACCTTTAGCCTCCCCTTAACGCAGTTCGGGCCGCAGTACTACACTGCAGCCCGAACAAGGAAGGACAAACTATGTCCTATAAGATCGAAAAGATTACTTGGTTACACGCTCCAACCACTTCACCATTCCAAACATCACACCCATCGAAATGAGGCAGACTACGAGGAATACGGTCCAGCACTGCCAGATAGGCCATGCGTTGTACATCAGCGGGCCAACCCAGAGCATGAGGTTACCAAGCGCCGTAGCACCCAGCCACAGACCCTGGCACAGACCGAGGAGGTGCTTCGGAGCCACCTTCGATACGAACGACAGACCCAGCGGCGAGATGAAGAGCTCGGCCACGGTGAGGAAGAAGTAAACGGCGATCAGCACCCACCAGTGAGCCTTACCTGCCATCTGCTCAGCAATCGGGAGGGCCTTGTAAGCGTCAGCCGAAGGATAACCCACTACGAACGAATAGATAGCCAGGAACAAGAAGGCCAGACCGGCGATGAACATACCGATAGCGATCTTGCGCGGGGTCGAGATCTCCTTACCACGACGGCTCAGGGCTGCGAAGATAGCCATGATGATCGGCGTGAGCACGATTACGAAGAAGGGGTTGATGGCCTGCCATACCTCGGGAGCCACAGCCGACGAATCGACGAAGTCGCGGGCAAAGAACGAGAGCGACATACCGTTCTGGTGGAACGAGAACCAGAAGAAGATTACCACACCCAGCACAGCGAAGAGGGCGTAGAGACGCTGCTTGATCTCCTTAGCGGCAGCAGCCTTCTCCTCGGGGGTATACTCCACCGAAGCGAGCTTCTCCTTCTTGGCCGGCGTGGGGAACATCTTCTGCGAGAAGATAAAGATCGTCAGCGAGATCAGCATGGCAGCAACCGATGCGATGAACGAGTAGTGGATACCCTCGTTGAAGATCTGCAGGTACTGCTGGCACGAAGCGGCGAGGTCGGTGATGTTACCACCGGCAGCCGTCATGAGCTGCTGCAGATTAGCCAAAGCCTCAGGAGCCATGGCGGCAGCCGACTCGATGTAGTTGTGGCAGAGCGCGGGCAACTGGGCGTTATACACCATGCCGTTGGTCTCCAACCACCACGAACGGAGCAGCGGAGCTACGAACGGAGCGATCAGACCACCCACGTTGATAAATACGTAGAAGATCTGGAAACCCGAGTCACGCTTGCTCTTAGCCTCAGCCAGTGCTGCGGGGCTCACCTTGGCAGCCTCAGCCTCGAAGTTATCGTACATCTGACCTACGATAGCCTGCAGGTTACCCTTGAACAGACCGTTACCGAAGGCGATCATAAAGAGGGCAAAGCAGGTCAGCGTGAGCAACCACGTCGTGTTGCCTGCCGTAGCCAGAATGGGCACCGAGAGAATCACATAACCGGTAGCCATCACCACCAGACCCGACTTGATCGTAGCCTTGTAGTTCTGCGTGTGGTCGGCGATATAACCGCCCACCAGAGCCAGCAGGTAGATACCTGCATAGAATACCGAATAAATCGTGCCGCTGACTGCCTCGTTCAGACCGAACTTCGAGCAGAGGAACAGCACCAGCACCGCGTTCATAATATAGTAGCCAAAACGCTCACCCATATTACTCAAAGCCGCGGCCAGAAGACCTTTGGGATGTCCTTTGAACATAGAAAAGAATTTAGGTGTTTATAAAAAATTTGTTATTCTTTTTCGCTTGTTTTCCAACGCGTACAAATATAGCAAAAAGAATTAAGATATAAAAGCATTCGACCTTAAAAATTAGGGATGACACGGGCTGTCAAACTTAACAATCAACCAGGCTACAAGACTCCTCATCTCGGATTGGCTCTGTTTTTTTCAGGATTCGTTTGCCGTTTAAGATTCTTTTCCTATATTTGATACACTAAAAACTGTGTATATGGATCAAACAACACCGATACTGCCCATCGTGGCCGAGGATGAATGGTTGCAGCCCGTCGAGGGAGAGATGAACGCCCGCTATGCGCGCTATCAGGCTAAGATCACCGAGATTGAGGAGCACAACGGCTCGATTTCGGACTATGCCAACGGCTACCGTTATTACGGTTGGCAGTGGGATGATGTGCTCGACGGCTGGTGGTTCCGCGAATGGCTGCCCGGCGCGCAGGATGTCTATCTGTTTGGCGACTTCAACAACTGGCAGCGCACCGAACTGCGTCTAAAGAAGGATCCGGCCGGCGTATGGAGCATCTTCCTACCGGCAGCCATGTATCGCGAGCGCCTCACGCACGGCTCGCTCTACAAGATCCATGTCCACGGCCCGAATGGTTGGCACGACCGTATTCCGGCCTACGCAACGCGCGTGGTGCAGGACGAGGAGACCAAGAACTTCTCGGCCCAATTCTGGTGGCCGGGGGAGGCCTTCGACTGGAAGGGCGAGCAGTTTGATGCCCAGAAGAATGGCTCACTGCTGATCTACGAGACGCACGTCGGCATGGCCCAAGAGAAGGAGGGGGTCGGCACCTACCGCGAATTCACCAAGAAGGTGCTGCCGATCGTCAAGAAAAACGGTTACAACGCCATCCAGCTGATGGCAATCGCCGAGCACCCCTACTACGGTTCGTTCGGTTACCACGTCTCGAACTTCTTCGCCCCTTCGTCGCGTTGTGGTACGCCCGAGGAACTCAAGGAGCTCATCCGCCGTGCCCATGAGTTGGGTATTGCGGTCATCATGGACCTCGTACACGCCCACTACGTAAAGAATCTAAACGAGGGTATCAACGAGCTGGACGGCACCGACCACCACTACTCGAAACCGGGTGATGCGGGTTATCAGCCCTACTGGGATTCGATGATCTTCGACTATGGCAAGCGCGAGGTACAGCACTTCCTACTTTCGAACATCAAGTATTGGATGGAGGAGTTCCATTTCGACGGCTTCCGCTTCGATGGCGTCACCTCGATGCTCTACCACCACCACGGATACACCGATTTTGATGCCCGCGAGAAGTTCTTCGACGAGGGTGTCAACACCGATGCCATCTGCTACCTCACGCTGGCCAACAAGTTGGTCCACGAGCTGAACCCCTCGGCCGTCACGATTGCTGAGGATGTAAGCGGCATGCCGGGCATGTGTATCGCCATCGAAGAGGGCGGTATCGGCTTCGATTACCGTCTGGGCATGGCGATCCCCGACTTCTGGATTAAACTCCTAAAGGATATCCCCGACGAGGATTGGAACATCTGGGAGATGTGGTCTATCCTCACGAACCGTCTGCCGAAGGTGAAGACCGTCTCCTACGCCGAGTCACACGACCAGGCTCTGGTGGGAGACAAGACTATCGCCTTCCGTCTGATGGACAAAGAGATGTATTCGGACATGAACCGCGCCTCGGAAAATCTGATCATCGAGCGTGGCATGGCCCTGCATAAGATGATTCGTCTGATGACCATCGCAACGGGTGGCCAGGCCTACCTCAACTTCATGGGCAACGAGTTCGGTCATCCCGAATGGATCGACTTCCCGCGCGAGGGCAACGACTGGAGCTACGCCCATGCCCGCCGCCAATGGTCGCTCTCGACCAACGGTTTCCTGCGCTATTCGTTCCTCGGTGAGTTCGACCGCGCCATGATCAAGCTGATGCGTAAATATAAGGTATTGGAGGGAGGTTACGCCTGGAATCTGCAGATGGACGAGCAGAACAAGACGATCGTCTTCTCACACGGCAAGCTGCTCTTTGTCTTCAACTGGCACCCCACCGCCTCGATCCCCGACTACGAGTTGCCCGTACAGAAGGCCGGCAAGTATGTGCCGATCCTCTCGACCGACGAGAAGCGTTTCGGTGGCCATGACACGATTGACATGTCGGGCGAGCACTTCTCGTTCAACGTCGAAGACGAGGAGGGTAAGAAGTGGCCGCGCCTAAAGATCTACAACGTAGCTCGCACGGCTACGGTCTATCTGCGCAAGCGATAGGAGTTGAAAGTTGAGAGTTGAGAGTTGAGAGTTGAGAGTTGAGAGTTGAGAGTTGAAAGTTGAAAATTGAGAATAAAGACTCGATTACATGGAACAAAAAGAGCCATCATGATGGCTCTTTTTATTTGTGGTTGAAGTATAAACTTTCAACTCTCAACTTTTAACTCTTACCTCACAACGATGCGCTGTACGGCGTCGGCCACCTGGCGATAGAGCTTTTTGAGATCCAAGCCCACAATCCGACGATTTTCGACCACTATACGGCCATCCACAATCACCGTATCGACATCGCTTGCCTTACCGCAATAAACCAAATCGGCCACCGGATCGTGCATCGGCTGCAGGTGGGGTTTCTCCAAATCGATTACCACCAAATCGGCCAGTGCACCCTCGCGGATAACGCCCAGTTCACCTTCGTGACCCATAGCCCGCGCGCCGTTCACCGTAGCCATCTTCAGCACCTCGTAGGCGGGCAGCACCAACGGATTCATCTGCTCGACCTTTTGCAGGAAGGCAGCCGAACGCATCTCCTCCCACAGATCCAGGTCGTTATTCGACGACGAGCCATCGGTGGCCAAGGTCACGCAAACACCCTCGCGCAACATCGCCGTAACGGGAGCTACACCGCTCGAGATCTTCATATTGCTCTGCACGTTGTGCGACACCGTTACCCCACGCTCGCGCATCAGAGCCATCTCCTCCTCGTCGACCCACACGCAGTGCGCCAGAACAGTTCTTGAATCGAGCAATCCCAAGCGATCCAGCAGACGCACGGGCGTCGTCTGGTACTTCTCGGCCACATACGTCAACTCATCCTGCGTCTCAGCAGCATGAACCATATAATCCAGGCCATGCTCTTCGGCAAACCGTTTACCACGCTGCAGGTTCTCCTCCGAGACCGTATAGGGGGCATGGGGCGCAATCGAGATGCGGATACGCTCCTTGCCTTTGGCCGCCTTCACGGCACGCTCGGCCGAGCGCAACACCTCATCGATCGTGGCATCGAAGTAGCTGCAGCCCAGCACGGCACGCATACCCATGCGATCGACCACCTCCACGCAATGATCCTCCTCGAAGTACATATCAACAAACGAGGTAATACCTCCCAACAGCATTTCGGCCATACCGAGGGTCATGCCGAGCGCGATATCCTCCTTGGTCTGCTTCGACTCAAAGGGCCAGATATGGTCATTGAGCCACGCCATGAGCGGAATATCGTCGGCACGATTACGCTGCAGGGTCATCGCTGCATGGCAATGGGTATTGATCAGGCCCGGAATCACCGCTTTGCCTGCACAATCCATCACGCGCGCATCGGGATAGGCCGCCAAAAAGCGCTCAACAGCCTCATCCTCCTCCGTGAGGAGGGCGATGCGGTTTCCGACTACACCCACCGAGCCGTGCATCCACACCTGCTCACCCTCGG
>JAFZFJ010000140.1 GCA_017555975.1 Alistipes sp.
CTGTAGAGCAGTTCAAAGCTTATGCACCCGAGGTACTCGACTCGTTCAAGGAGTTGGCTGCTACGGGCTGCGTAGAGTTCCTGGCCGAGACCTACTCGCACTCGCTTGCTTCGCTCGCCTCGAAGGAGGATTTCAAGGAGCAGGTGAAGCTCCACACGGCAATGATCAAGAAGGAGTTTGGTCAGAAGCCGACCGCTTTCCGCAACACGGAGCTGATCTACTCGGACGAGATCGGTGCTATGGTTGCTGAGTTGGGCTTCAAGACGATGCTGGCCGAGGGTGCTCGCCACATCCTGGGTTGGAAGTCGCCCAACTATGTTTACGCCAACGCCATCGACCAGAAGATGCGCCTCTTGCTGCGTAACTACAAGCTCTCGGATGATATTGCATTCCGTTTCTCGAACCAGGGCTGGGATCAGTATCCGCTGACGGCCGATAAGTATGTATCGTGGCTCCACGCCGAGGATACGCCGGGTGAGGTGATCAACCTCTTCATGGACTACGAAACCTTCGGTGAGCACCAGGGTGTTGAGACCGGTATCTTCGACTTCATGAAGGCGCTGCCCGCTACGGTTTTGGGTGCCGGCATGGAGTTCGCCACCGTTTCGGAGGCTGCCAAGAAGTACCAGCCCGTGGCTGTTCTGCACTGCCCGCACACGATGTCGTGGGCCGATGAGGAGCGCGACGTTACGGCATGGCTCGGTAACGAGCTGCAGAACGAGGCCTTCTCGAAGCTCTACGCGCTGAAGGACAAGGTTGCCAAGCTCAAGAGCGAGGATTTCAACTACGTATGGAACTTCATGCAGACCTCGGACCACTTCTACTACATGGCAACGAAGTGGCTCTCGGACGGTGATGTACACTCGTACTTCAACCCCTACGACTCGGCTTACGATGCCTTCATCAACTACATGAACGTCCTCTCGGACTTCGAGATTGAGGTTGACAAGGCGCTCGAGGCTAAGAAGGCAAAGCGCACGAAGAAGCAGGCATAACGTCTGACACACAAAACAAAGGGCTGTCTAACAGTCTGTTTTCAAGATTTCACCCCCGCCAGAAATACTTCTGACGGGGGTGATTTTCATTTTAGGACTTGTTAGTCAGCTTTTTTTGCAATTATGACGACCAATACTTATCAAAATCGGCACAAAGGCAACATTGCGCGTTAAATGTTTGTATTTTTTATGTGATTTTTCTATTTTTGTATAAACATTGACCAAAAAAAACGACCAGGACATTTATTTTTTGTGATTTTTTTAGCACCCCAATAAAGGGTGATTGACATACGACAAGCGTTATCTTTATCCTTGCTTTTCGAAACTTAGGAACTTTTGAAAAAGTAGTACAGGGAATGAAGTATGACGCTCACGTTTCTACGTGGGCTTCATTCTGATTTGTACTACACGGTTTCCTAAGGCCTCGAAAAGCAGACAGAATTGTTGCCTGCGTTTTTTATGCCCGAAACTTAGGAAACCAAATATAAACTATTAAAAACAAATCAGTATGAAAAACTTTCTCTTTGCACTGCTTGCAGTAGTAGGCATTGCTGCGATGATGCCCCAGGAGGTACAGGCAGCCAAGGTCAAGAAAATTGTCACACAGCCCGAGACGGCCAAAATCTATGTAGATGGCAACTATGTTGGCGACGGCTTCTACACGGTGAAGTTTGGATCGCGTGACGATTTTTTCAACATCAAAGTAGAGCTGCCCGGATATGTAACCAAACAGCTGAAAATCTACAAACACGACACCCGCAACGTAATTTCGGTCGATTTGCGTGAGGATGATTCGCTCGAAGGCTCAGTGGCTTCGAATTTAGCTAACAAATATTTCACCATCAACGTACGTGAGGGTGTTGACGAGGATTTGGCCTGGAAACTGCTGACGCAAGTGCTGCTCAACTACTTCGACGAGCTGAAGACGTCGGACAAAGCATCGGGTTATATGAACACGACCTGGGTTGGTTACGATTTCCCGATGGCCGAGGTAAAGGTGCGTACGATGGTACAGGTAAAGCAGATTACGGGTGGCGATGGTCTTCAGTATCAGATACGTATCTCGTCGGAGATTGCACCACGTGATTCGTTCGGCCAGCAGGGTTACAAGCCTTGGGGTCGTGTACTGAAGCAGTTTGAGCCGCTCATCAGCGAAATGCAGGCACGTATTGGTGACAACTAACGATGGATATGAAACGCCTTGTACTTTTGACGCTGGCCCTGCTCGTATCGAGTATGGCCGGGGCTCAGGTCCGCATCGTGGAGGACTTTGAGAACAGCACCAGCCTCGATTGGAACGAATACGCCGACAAACGAATGAGTGCATTGGTAATGATGGGCGTGCTGGAGCTGAAGGCCCTTGAGGACTACATGCCTGTTAGCTGCACGGCCGAGTTGCCCATTATTCCGGAGTACGACTTCAAAATTAAGGCCAAGCTACTCATCCCGAAGATCGATGACAAACACTCCTTCGGAGTGATTGTCGATATGGACGAAGATTTTAACAAAATTGCCTTCCTCTTTTCGGAGGATCTGTTTATGGTACGCCACTACAACAACGGCAAAATCGACTCTGAAAAAGGTGAAATTCGTCCGATCAAGCTCAAGGGGGGCAAAGATCGCACGATGGAACTGGAGGTCATTCGCCGTGGCGGTAGCTACATCGTGAATTACGATAACATCGAAGTGTTGCGCTGGAGACGCCGTTTGGAGTCGCCTCACTTTGGATTCTTCACCACCTCGCATCTGAAAGTCGACGAGGTCATTGTGGAGCAGGAATACACCGGTCAAAGCGAATAATCATAGACATAATTAAGCAGCTAATTGTTTGAAACATTTATTTTATGCGCTTGTAACTCTGTTGTTTGTCAGCACCGCTATGGCAACGGACAACTATTCGGAGCAGAACTTGCGTGACGGTTCGCTCTATGCACAGGTATCCTTCCGTTCAAACCAAAAGTTGAAGAATGAGCAGGGCGAGTATCTCTACCTCTACACCAACCGTACGTATAGCCTGGATGCATCAAGCACGATTGGTCGTACCCTCAACGGCACATACAAGTTGCTGAATAACAACGAAACCATCGTTCTCTACTACACAGAGAACGGTGAGACGGTGGAGTTGTCGGGGCACATTTCGATGAGTGGCACGCGCGTAAATACCGTACGAATTTTGGGCTACACATTCTACCACACCCACTAAATTTGTAGTGCACACTGAAAAGAAGCTGTCTAACAGTCTGTTTTCAAGATTTCACCCCCGCCAGAAATACTTCTGACGGGGGTGATTTTCATTTTTAGGACTTGTTAGCCAGCTTTTTATTGTTCTGTGACATCCGTGCTATTGTAACACCTCAATCGCCTTCAAGATCACCGGATCGATCGGATAGATATTTTTGTAGAATCCATCATCCTCCAAAACCGTATTACGCGCGATATAGGCACGCAGTTGGGCCTCAATCAGGCGGCGCGAGATGGCCAAATCGCGGTAGTTGGGCTTCACGCCCTTACGCGCGGCATAGGCCACAAAATCGTCAAGGAGTCGTTTATCGCCGTCGAGCAACGTCTGCAACTCGTCGATCGTCTGCACCTTGTTCAATGCCTCGCGATGACGATCGGCATACTCGATCGTGTAGCGATAGAGAATATTACGACCCGAAACCTCAAGGAAGTAGGGCGTGAGATCGGTCGTATCGGCCGGAATAAACTGATCGGGCATAATTCCGCCACCGCCATAGACCACCTTACCTCCGGCAGTTACTCGCTTGAGCGAGTCGTCGAAGTGGATTGAATCGGCCGAGAAGAACTCATTGTTCTGGTAGCGATTCCACAGGTCGGCATCGTAGCTCTCCTGATCACCAATCGTATAGGGTTTCTGAATCGATCGTCCCGTAGGGGTGTAGTAGCGGGCAATCGTCAGGCGGATCGCCGAACCATCGCGGAAGGGAATCTGCTTCTGCACCAATCCCTTACCAAACGAACGGCGACCCACAATCGTTGCTCGATCGTTATCTTGTAATGCACCGGCCAAAATTTCACTCGACGAGGCGCTATACTCATCGATAAGCACCACCACCTCCATATCTTGGGCCATACCCGTACCATCGGCATATTCACGAATCTGCTTGCGGTGACGATCCTCCGTGTAGACAATCAGCTGCTCGCGCTTGAGGAACTCGTTGGCAATCAGAATCGCCTGGTCGAGGAAACCACCCGAATTACCTCTGAGGTCGAAAATCACCTTCTTAACGCCCTCGGCACGGAATTTTAACAGCGCCAACTGCAATTCGGCATGCGAGGTTTTGGCGAACTGGCCCAGCTTGATGTAGCCAATGCTGTCGGTAATGACGAAGGCCGACTCGATACTCTTGATCGGAATCTTATCACGCACCACCTCTACCTCGACCAAACCATCGATATGCTGGCGCTCCAACCCGAGACGCACCGGCGTACCACGCTTACCGCGCAGCTGCTTGACGATGCTGTTCTGCGGGATCTTTCGACCGGCCACAATCGAGTCGTTGATCTCGATGATGCGGTCGCCGGCCTTGATGCCCGCCTTATCGCTCGGTCCCTTCGGAATCACGTTCAACACAATCACCGTATCGGTCGCCATGTTAAAGACCACACCGATACCGTCAAACTCACCCTCCAAAGGTTCGTTCAATTCAGCCATCACCGAGGCCGGGATATACTCCGAATGGGGATCCAGCTCCTTCAGCACGAGGGGAATCAGGTGCTCAGAGAGGGTGTCCATCGAGAGCGAGTCGACATACTCTCGCTCGATGAGGGCGAGCGTCTGCGTCAGCTTATTTTGCGTCATGTGCCCCACCTGCTGCAACACACCGCGCAGTTGAGCCGCCGAATTGAAGCGTCCGAAATAGTTGCCTGCAAAGAGTCCGACTGCCAACACAACGGCCAGCAGCAACGGAAGCAGAATCGCCTGTTTGGTATTGCGATAACGACTCATTACTTATTCTTAAACGTATAGCTCAGACCAACGCTCAACAGGGTCTTGGTCTGAATCGAAGCGTGCTGGGCACGGTTGTAGTAGAGCTGGAACGAGAGGGTCGTGGTCAGGAATTTCGTAGCCTTAATATCGATCGTATTCTCCCAACGTACGGTCGGGTGAATCGGCAGACGGGGCTTGGTCTTGATGTTGCCATCCCACTGATCGAGGGCTGCATGGTAATCGTCCCATCCACGCACCTTGTTATCCAGACCCATATTGGTAATCCAACCCCAGAACGAGAAGAGCGTCGTACGGTAGCGCAGATAGTCCGTTTTACCAAACGTGCGGTCGAAGTCGATCTGAATCGACGAACCACCCTCATACTTCGAGCTCTTGTCCGGATCCTCGATACCGTAGTTGAAGGCCTTCTTGATGCGATTGCCCTCAGCGTCATACTGCTCGCGACGAATCCAGCTGTTGCTGGCATAGGTCGCACTCAAGGCCAACGGCGAAAGGTCGAGCTTGATGGGGACCTTCTTGCTCGGGCAGGCATACTTCACGCCTACCGAGAGGTCCAAATAACCCGGCGTCATAAAACTACTCTTGAGGTCCTTGCGCTCCTGCTCGGTACGCGAAACGTAACCCTTAGCGAGCTGCGTACGGAACTTCAGCTTACCACCATACGCCCAGTTCTTCGACATCTTCCAAGCCGGCGACACCTGTAGCGCGAACTCATCCTGGTTCTTGAACCATACGCCCTCGCGATTCATCAGCTGGTTGCCCGCCTCATCGACCATCACATCTCCTGCCGCATCGAAGATCGGCATCTCAACCTTCATGCGGTTGTAACCAAACTTACCCTCAAAGGTGGTCTCCACCGAGAAGAGATCCTTCGAATAGAGGTGCTTGAGGAAGAGGTTAGCCAACACGGCAATCGAGTTATCACCTCCCGACACATCGACCCAGGGGCCGTTGTACGAGGTCATCGTACCCTGCAAGCCGCTCGTGATCTCCAACGTATTGCGCTCCTTGCGAATAGCAGCACGTTCGGCACGGTAACGAGCCTTCGAAAAATATTCCATATCGGCCGTTGTTCGCTTCAGCGTATCGGCCGTCGTAAAGTTGATGCTCTCCTTCTTAGCCTCAACACGGTCAATCGTAAACTGTGCGCGGGCGGGCAATGCCACCACCAGAGCCACCAGGGCAAAAATCGCGCAAATGAGGTTTCTTTTCATGATGTTCGCGTGCTTAGTTTTCATGGATATGCAAAAATACAAAATTTTCGCAGACTAAACCATACCTATATATAATATAAGAGGATGTCCAACTTTAAGTTGCAACACACTCTTTTAGTTTAACAACCGAAGACTGCCCCTCATAAGTCTTGTCGTGCACATACTTCGACCCTTATGCATCCTCAATCGTCACATCATTATCATGCGTATTTCCGCTCTTTTGCGCTATCTTCGTTTCTATAATCAAGCGCAGAATCCGGAATGTAGCAAATCGTTCCATCAATCGCTTTGCATCACCATACTCAACCATAACAGCCCCCACCTCTTTGGAGTCAATCCACTCGATAGGTAGCAACGTAACGCCCCGACGATAACTATCTTCGTTGAGTTCACGAATCAGTGCAAGGTAGAACTGATCACGATAAACCGTTCGATTCTTGCGCAGTTGCTTCAATTCGGGATTATTGCGATAGATGCGTTCTCTAACTTCGTCTTCGTGTGCCCGATAGAGTGTGCGGCTGAAATGTTTTTCGGGAAGACCTTTCAACTTCTCACGCTCCTGCTCCAAGGTTGGATATTCAGAATCGGCATGCAGCAGACGATTGTAGTCCACCGCCTCTTGACAATGGGTGCGATACAACGAAGCAAGATGCGGAATGGTATCAACCAGAGCCGAATCTGCATAAGACTTAAAGTGTGCTATCAGCTTATCGGTTTTATGGGTGCGTCCGGTGCGTTGCAGATAACGATCCCACACACAATGTGCAAAGATGACATCATGACGAGCTTGCAATGAATCGAGTTTTTTCAAGGCTTGATGCAACGTATCGACTTCATAATCTTTTCGCACATCAGGGAAACCGATTTCCTGTGCAACACTATTCAGATAACAGCGGTTCGCCAGACCTCGAATTGTGCGACGGAATTGCTCTACCTCGAATAGATCCGCATACCGTTTATGTAAAAACGGCACCCATTCATTACTGACCATATCGCCATAGGGTAACCAGATTTTCTCTTGCCGAAACCATCCGATAAGAAAATCGAGAATATCCATCATGTAGTCCTCGACGGATTTACGGGCCGTCTCGTACATCTTTGCAATGCGCGGATCATTCTCCCGTAATCGGGCTGCAATCGCTTCTCGTTTTTTCTGCCAATTTATGCGCACCGTGTCCGTCTGCGCAAGGCGATTCATTTGCGGTTTCAGATCGTCCAAAGCAGCAAACGCCGAATCGGCTCGGCAGAACTCGGCATATTGATCACCGTACTTTGCACCCTCAATAAGTTTGCTTTTTATCACAGGAATCGTATCGACCAGTAAATTGAAATCATATCCCTTATAGCGTGTTGACCTGGGCGTTATCTTCTGTTGCTTACATTCAATCCGCAGATAGTCCCAAAACAGGCTGTTGTAATAGAGGGCGACCACATCCTGCAAAGAATCGAGCAGACTAACCTGCTTGACAATAAGCTCCTTGTTGCGGGGAATGTTCTCTTCTTGGATGGTATCGGAGATTGCATGCCATTCGGCAAGTTTTTGACGGGTTTTCGCCGTTGCGGCCAAAGTGTCAGTTGGGTGCTGTATAGCGCCATCACTGCGTTTCGCCTCTTGTGCTTGTGCCGGAACAACGAGGAGCAGTAAGCATAGATAAACCAGAAACTGCTTCATACCTATATAATATAATCATAGAAGGGTTATTCCTCTTTCGGTGAATAACCCTTCCATCTCATTCTCGTCAAAATTGGGAATTAGAAGTACTTCACCTCAGTACCCTCAATGGCCGAAATCAGGTTATTCGCCACCGACGAAGCACCAATACGGAATAGATCGGGCGTCAGCCACTCCTGGCCCAGGATCTCCTCCACGATCGTGTAGTAGAGGGCTGCATCCTCGGCCGAGCGAACACCACCTGCCGCCTTGAAACCGATCTTCTTGCCCGTCTTCTCGTAGTAGTCGCGAATGGCCTGGCACATCACCACAGCCGCCTCGGGCGTAGCCGCTACATCGATCTTACCGGTCGAGGTCTTCACGAAGTCGGCACCGGCAAACATCGACAGCAACGAAGCCTTGCGGATCAGCTCGGGGCTCTTCAGCGCACCCGACTCGATGATCACCTTCAGCACCACATCCTCGGTGCACTCTGCACGCAGCATCTCCACCTCCGAAGCAGCCTCGTTGTACTCGCCCGAAAGCATATGGCCCACATTCATCACGATATCAATCTCATCGGCGCCATTCTCCACAGCCATAGCGATCTCCAGAGCCTTCACCTCCAAAAAGGTCTGCGAAGCGGGGAAGCCTGCAGCGACACTCGTAATGCGCATCGGCGTACCATCTACGGCCAGGCCCACCGTCTCAACAAACGAGGGATAGACACAAATCGAAGCCACATTGGGAATGTGGGGATATTTCTGATAGAACTCCGCAGCCTTCGTGGCAAAGGCCGTCACCGAAGCTACCGAGTCGTTGCACGAGAGGGTCGTCAGGTCGATGGTCGAGTAGCAAAATTTATAGACATCGACCGTTTCGTTCTTCTTGGCAGCCTCTTTAATGCGGGCCACCTCACGATCTACCTGTTCCACACTCCATGCAGGAGCATATTCATTGAGTTGATTGGCGTACATACGTTTCACTTTTAAGGTACTTTACAAATATACATAAAAATCTGCAAAGTTGGTGCAACGAGCAAAAAAAAGTGGGGATGCTTTTGCACCCCCACCCTTTTTATTTGGAATTGCTAAATTCGAATCCAAATTATGCCTCCATGATGCTCTTCAGCAGCACGTCCTTAGCAGCCTTCTCAGCCAGCTCCGGAGCCTTGGCGATAGCCGACTTCAGCTGAGCCTTAGCCGTAGCTACCTGACCCTCCTTAGCTGCGATTACAGCGCGGAGGTAGTCAGCCTCAGCCGACGTCTCGTTAGCGATAGCCTTCTTAGCAGCAGCCAGGTCGTTGTTCATCACGTTAGCGATAGCAGCGTTGTAACCCTCGAGCTGAGCAACAGCAGCCTGGTAGTTACCCTCGGCAGCAGCAACAGCAGCCTTAGCCTCAGCGTCAGCAGCAGCAGCGTACTTCTTAGCAGCATCCGTCTTACCGTTAGCCAGGTTAGCCAGCAGCAGGTTCTTGTTCAGGTCAGCCGACGAATCAACCTTAGCGGCCTTCTCGAACATCTTCAGAGCCTCAGCCTGCTCACCAGCCTTCGTCAGAGCAACACCCAGGTTGTTCCATACGCGAGCGTCGTTAGCATACTCCTTAGCAGCCTGCTTCAGGATAGCAACAGCCTGCTCGGGCGTAGCAGCCAGCTCCTGAGCCGTGAAGAGGTACTCCTCAACGGTCATGTTCTCACCCTTAGCGGCAGCAGCCAGCAGCTCAGCATCCGTCTTACCCTGGATGTCGGTGCTGTTCACGATCTGAGCACGACGCAGCTCGGGGAGCACGTCATTCTTCAGCTCGCCATAAACCGACGACAGGTTCTTGATCTCAGCCTCACGCTCAGCGGGCGAGTTGTAGAGGCTCAGTACCTGCAGAATCAGGTTCTTGTCCTTGATATCCGAAGCAGCAACCAGCTCCTTGAAGCCGTCCCAGTCCTCACCGTAAGCAGCAGCGTCTACATCGAGACCCGTCTCAGCCAGAACCTTGGCAACAACCTTCTTCGACGACTCGCTACGAGCCTTCGAGAGCTTGTCGTTGAACTTCTCCGGACCATCGGGCGAAGCGTAACCCTTCACAGCGATGTTCTGCGTAGCACGGTCGTTGCCGAGCTTAGCATCAACGTCAGCCTTGAAAGCGTCCAGGTCAGCAGCAGCCTGGTTCTTCTTCGTTACCTTCGACGAGTTGATAGCGTAGAGCAGGTCGGTCTTGTTAACAACCGTCGTAACGCGCTTGTAGTTGTTGGCCATGTTCTCCATCATGTCACCATACTTGATGTTCTTCTGGAGCGTGTTCAGACCGTAAGCTACAACCATACCGAACTCGCGCTCGATAGCGTTCTTAGCGGCAGCATCGTCACCAGCGAGGATAGCAGCCTCCTCCTTGGTCGGGATAGCACCCGTGTTCAGGTTCACCAGCGTGAACTCCTTGCACTTACCCTTCGGGCACTTCACCTCAGCACGCATCTGCAGAGCGCACTCATCCATGCGAGCGTCGTAGGGGAACTCAACGTGCATCGTGTAGTTACCACCGTTGTTCTTGTCTACAACAGCGTAGTTCTCATCTACCTTCGAACCCTGGAAGTACTTCGTCTGACCAGCAACCTCACCGCCCTCGAATACGATAACCGGCGTCACCTTCAGAACAGCCTTCTTGTTGAAATACTCAACCGGGAAGGTTACATTTACATCAGCAGCAATAACACCGTTGTTCAGGATCAGAACCTCAGGCGTGCAGACAACAGCTACCTCATCCTGGGCCTTACCCATCTTCTTGAAGCAATTGCAGCTCGAGAAAGCCAGCGCAGCAGCAACGAGTACTACGCTCAGTTTCATGAAGTTTTTCATACGTTTGTTTGTTTATTAAAGTGTTTTGTGTTTAAAGTTTGCAATAGTAGGCAATAACGTCTTTCGCAAATATAAAGAAAGTACTCGAGAAATGCTATAGTTTCTACTCGAAATAATTCACCCTCGAGTACTTTTTTTTAGGCGATTGATTACTTATGCTCGTTCTTGTCGCGACGCGGACGATCCTGACGCTCGGGGCGCGGACGACGCTCACGCTCTACATAACCCTCCGGCTTGGGGAGCAGCACCTTGCGCGAGAGGCGGAGCTTACCCGTCTTCTCGTCCAGGCCGATGAGCTTCACGTCGATCTCATCACCCTCCTTGATGCCGGTCTCCTCCATCGTCTCGAAGCGCTTGTAGTCGATCTCCGAGATGTGCAGCAGAGCATCCTTACCGGGCATGATCTCTACGAATGCACCGAAAGCTACGATCGAGCGAACCTTACCGTGGTAGGTCTCACCCACCTCGGGGATAGCCACGATAGCCTTGATGCGGGCCAGAGCGCCATCGAGCGACGTCTTATCCACACCGAAGATATCAACGATACCCTTCTCATCCACCTCCGTGATGGTGATGGTGGTCTGCGTCGTCTTCTGAATATCCTGGATCACCTTACCACCGGGGCCGATCACAGCACCGATCATATCCTGCGGGATGGTGATCTGAACGATACGAGGAACGAACTCGCGGTAATCCTCACGCGGCTCGGCGATCGTCTCGGTCAGCTTGCCCAGAATGTGCAGACGACCCTGACGAGCCTGCTCCAGAGCAGCAGCCAGCACCTCATACGACAGACCGTCAACCTTGATATCCATCTGCGTAGCGGTGATACCATCCTTCGTACCCGTTACCTTGAAGTCCATGTCACCCAGGTGGTCCTCATCACCCAAGATATCCGACAGCACGGCCCACTTGCCCGATGCCGAATCCGAAATCAGACCCATGGCGATACCCGAAACGGGCTTCTTGAGCTTCACACCGGCATCCATCAGGGCCAGCGTACCGGCACATACCGTAGCCATCGACGACGAACCGTTCGACTCGAGGATATCCGAAACTACGCGAACAGCATAGGGATTCTCCTCACCCAGCGGAATCATCGGCTTCAGAGCGCGCCATGCCAGGTGGCCGTGACCGATCTCACGACGCGACAGACCGCGCGTGGGACGAGCCTCACCGGTCGAGAACGGCGGGAAGTTATAGTGCAGCACAAACTGCTCCGTACCCTGTACGAGCACCTCATCCTTCACCTTCTCGTCGAGCTTCGTACCGAGCGTTACAGTCGTGAGCGACTGCGTCTCACCACGCGTAAAGATAGCCGAACCATGAGCGCAGGGCAGGTAACCTACCTCGCACCAGATGGGACGAATCTCATCCGTACGACGACCGTCCAGACGCTTACCCTCGTCGAGGATCATGTTGCGCATGGCCTTCTTCTGTACGTCATCATGGAAATACTTGTGGATCAGGACAGCCTTCTCCTCGAGCTCCTCCTCCGTGAAACGGGCAGCGAACTCAGCCTCGAGGTTATTGAAGAGCTCCTCACGCTCGTGCTTCATCGTGCCGCTCGTAGCGATGGCGTAAGCCTTATCGTAGAGCTCCGAGATGATCGTCTGACGCAGTTCCTCGTCGTTGGTCTCGTGGCAGTACTCACGCTTTACATCCTTGCCCAACTCCTTCGAGAGCTCGATCTGCACAGCACAGTGCTTCTTGATCTCCTCGTGAGCGAACTTGATGGCGCCAAGCATCACCTCCTCCGAAACCTCCTTCATCTCACCCTCAACCATGAGGATGTTGTCGATCGTACCGCCGACCATGATATCCAGGTCGCACTCCTCCATCTCCGAGAAGCCCGGGTTGATCTTATACTCGCCGTTCTTGCGAACTACGCGAACCTCCGAAATCGGGCCACCGAACGGAATGTCCGATACTGCCAGAGCAGCCGAAGCGGCCAGACCAGCCAGTGCATCGGGCTGAATATCCTTCTCAGCCGAGATCAGGTTTACCGTCACGAATACCTCAGCGTGGTAGTCCGACGGGAAGAGGGGGCGCAGAGCACGGTCAATCAGACGGGCCGTCAGCACCTCGCTATCGTTAGCCTTGCCTTCACGCTTCATAAAACCGCCGGGGTAGCGACCACATGCGGCGTACTTCTCCTTGTACTCAACCTGAAGGGGCATAAAATCGGTGTCAGGTTTGGCATCCTTTGCAGCTACAACCGTACCGAGCAACATCGTGCCGCCCATCTTGACGACAACCGAACCGTCGGCCTGCTTAGCCAGCTTGCCCGTTTCGATCTCGATCACGCGACCATCGGCCAGCGTAATCTCTTTACGGACAGCATTGTACAGCTTGTTTTCTTCCATGATTTGTGTTTTTCCTATTGAATGTGTTTTGTCGTTGTTTCTTTACGAAAATGAAGGCAACCCCTGCAAGCAGGGAATTGCCCTCATCTCTCCCTCGCGGATTACTTGCGGAGGTTCAGCTTCTTTACGATAGCACGGTAGCGCTCGATGTCCACTGCCTTCAAGTACTCCAGCAACTGGCGACGCTTACCAATCATACGCAACATAGCGCGCTGCGTACCAAAGTCGTGACGGTTGCTCTTGAGGTGCTCCGTAAGGTGGGCAATACGGTACGAAAACAGGGCAATCTGGCTCTCGGGCGAACCCGTATCCGTGTTAGACTTGCCGTACTGACCGAAAAGCTCTTGCTTTTTCTCTGCTGTTAAATAAGCCATAAAATTTTTTGATTATTTAATAGTTCCACTCTACGACGCATTCCCCTTACTCGGAATAGCGCCAGAGCGTCGCGCAAAGGTACGAAATAAATTGATATTTACGCAGTAAAGCGGGAAAATTATAGCCAAAATATGCCGAAAAGTTGCTCTTTTTACACGAAAACTCATTTTTTAACTCCAGCAATTGCTCAAAACGCCTTTTTCAGCCATTCTTTACCAAATTTTTCAGCCATTCACAAACACCTCATCGTCGGCGAAATTCACCCTTATTTTGTTCGTTTTTTCGCCAGAAATCTCAAAATTCAATCCTTTTCGCCAAATTCAACTATTTTTCCGCGTAAAATAGCACAATCAAGCAATTTTTCCACTATATTTGCCGAAAAATAGGATAATTCCATGTCGATTAAAGCCCATCATATCGCCTTGTCGCTGCTGAGCGCGCTGCTCATGGCCTGCACCCCCGAACGCACCTTCCAGGTGGTGGACGGCGTGATGCTCGGCACACGTTTGCACATCATCGCCGACTCACCGTGCGACACCCTCTATCGCGGCGCCATGCAGCTCGATCGCGAGGCCAAAAACTCCATGTCGATCTTTGAACAAAACTCGTTGCTGAACCGTTTGAATCGCAACGAATGCGACCTACTCGACAAGCACATCACGCGCAACATACTGCTGGCCGACTCGATTCATCGCCTCAGCGGAGGGGCCTACGACATCACCGTAAAACCGTTGGTCGAGGCCTGGGGATTTGCCGGACGCGAGGCGCAGAGTGCCCCCAACGTGGATTCGATTCTCGAATTTGTCGGCATGGAAAAGGTACGCATCGAGGAGGGCCGACTGATCAAAGAGGACCCGCGTATCGCCCTCGATCTGAACTCGATAGCGAAAGGTTACACCGTGGACCTGCTGGCCGAATACCTCGAAGCAACCGGTGCCGAAAACTACATTGTCGACATCGGTGGCGAGGTGCGCTGCAAAGGCCACAACCGCCAAGGTAACGCCTGGCGCATCGGTGTCGAATCGCCCTTTGACGGCAACATGACCGAGGGTGATTACATCGAACGACGCATCGCCCTGCACAGTGGCGCAATGGCCACCTCGGGCAACTATCGCCGCTACTATCTAAACGAGTCGGGCCAAAAGATCGCCCACACGATCGACCCGCGCACGGGTTACAGCACGCCTTCGCGCCTGCTCTCGACGACCGTCGTGGCAGCCACCTGCGCCGAGGCCGATGCCCTCTGCACGATGCTGTTGGCCATGGGCGAGGAGGCGGCTACCGCCTTCGTGCAGGAGCACCCAGAAATGGCTGTCTATCTGATATTTGCGCCCCGCGGCGGAGAGGCGTTCGAGGAGTATATTTCGCCAGCTATGGAGCAGCTTATCATCCAATAATGCACGCATGAAAAAAGCACTTTTCCTATACAATCCCCAATCCGGAAAGGGTCGCATCGAGCGCAAAGCCGATCAGATTGCCGCCGTATTTCGCAACAACGGCTATCAGATCGAACTGCTCCGCATCGACTTCACACAAAACCCCTTCGAGGGTCGCGAGGAGGTAGACCTGGCCGTTGTGGCCGGTGGTGACGGCACGGTTAACTTCCTGCTCAACCGCATGAAGCAGAAGGAACTGGATATTCCGATCGGTGTCATTCCGGCCGGCACAGCCAACGACTTTGCGGGCGCAATCGGCATGTCAAAAGACCCCATCAAGGCAGCTGAGCAGATCGCCACGGGTGAAATCATCCACGTCGACTGCGGGCGTGTCAACGAGCTCTATTTCGTCAATATCTTCTCCTTTGGTCTCTTTACGACCACCTCGCAACGCACCCCCGACGAGCAGAAGCACCGCTGGGGCAAGTTGGCCTACATCGCCGAGGGCATCAAGGAGTTACGTCGCATGCGCAAAATTCCGCTGCAGATCGAGGCCGACGGCGAGCGTTTCTCGCTTGATGCGCTCATTGCGCTGATCTTCAACGGCGAGACGGCCGGTGGTTTTCACCTGGCACGTCGCTCGTCGATCCAGGATGGCCATTTCGAGTGCATCCTGCTCGAGAAACACAACTTCCTCCACGCTTGCTGGACGATGGTTCGCTACCTGCTCGGTGGCAATCCGAAGGCCATTCGCCACCTGCATGCCCAATCGCTGGAGATACACTCGACGATCAACGAACTGACGGACGTAGACGGCCAGCGTGGCGCCGATTTCCCGCTTTCGCTTCGCTGCCTGAAGGGAGCCTTACGCATCCAGTGCCACCGTTAATTGTATCCAATCTACACTATATATTATACATAAAATTACTCGCTATGACATCTAACGCATTTCCTGCAGAGGGACGACGCCTCGATAAGGTCTCGATTTCGCGCATTAAAAAGACGATGAGCGATGCATCATACCTCTCGGACGATTTGGTTTTTCTGCCCATGTCGGCTGACATCAACCCAACAGCCATGGCTCCGCGCTCGATCGATGGCTTTGCGGCCATCATCATGCTCTCTGGCGAGGCTGTCGTACAGATCAACACCAAGAGCTACACGATTAAGCCCAACACGATCATCTTCTTCAACCCCGAGGCGGTGATCCGCACCGAGCGCGCCTCGAGTGCCGCCGCGGGCTACTTCCTGGCCTACTCGAAATCCTTCATCAACCGCATTCAGGTGGGACTCTCGACCTCGTTACCGGTGATCATGCACTACCGCAAATCGCCCATTCTGAAGGTCAGCGAAGAGGATGTACACGAAGTGTTGGCCGTCTTCCGCCTCATGAAGCTCCTGCTGCGTAGCGACAAGACCCTCTACCGCAACGAGATCATCGAATCGCTCTTCAAGGCAGCCTTCTACATCATCTCGGAGGTTTCGAATCGCGAGAAGGATCAACTCCCGAAGCAGGGTCGCTGCGAGGTCATCTTCGATGACTTCATGAATCTTTTGGAGCAGCACTGCCGCACGGAACGCAACGTTAGCTTCTATGCCGAGCAGCTCAACATCACCCCGAAGTACTTCTCGTCAGCCATCAAACAGGTGAGTGGCAAAACCGCAGCCCGCTGGATTGACGATGCCGTCATCATGGAGGCCAAGACGATGCTGAAATTCTCGGGCTTGAGCATCCAGGAGATCGCCTACCGCCTCAACTTCTCGACCCAGTCGTTCTTCGGCAAATACTTCAAGCAGCACACGGGTGTTTCACCCTCGCGCTACAAGCACAAGTAGAGTTGAAAGTTGAGAGTTGAAAGTTAAAAGTTAGCCATTAATAGGCGCAGTGGCCCCAGTGGCTGAAAGTAAAAAAACCGAGCGAATCGCTCGGTTTTTTTACCTATATACCTTTACGCTCCGAAGGATTTCAGTTTCGCAATCTCCTCGGCCCAACGGTTCTCGTCGGGAGTCTCGAGAATAAGCGGAATATTTTCAAATCGAGGATCAGAGGCGATAAAGCGGAAGCAATCCCAGCCAATCAATCCATCACCCAGCGGAGTATGGCGATCGACCTTGCTACCACGTGGTTTCAGTGCATCGTTCAGGTGCATACCGCGCAGGTACTCAAAGCCTACCACGCGGTCAAACTCTGCAAAAGTTTCGGCACACAACTCGGCCGAACGCAGATCATAGCCCGCGGCAAACGAGTGGCAGGTATCAAGGCAAACGCCCACTCGAGACTTATCCTCTACACGATCAATCAAATAGCGCAGGTGTTCGAAGCGATAGCCCAGGTTCGAGCCCTGACCTGCCGTATTTTCAATCACGGCCGTCACCCCCTTCGTACGCTCCAGCGCAAGGTTGATGCTCTCGGCAATGCGATCGAGCGACTCCTCCTCCGAGATGACACGCAAGTGGCTTCCGGGGTGGAAATTCAGGCGATCCAGCCCCAGCAATTCGCAGCGATGCATCTCCTCGTAAAAGGATTGGCGCGACTTTTCCAGGGCCTCATCATCCGGATTACCGAGGTTGATCAGATAGGAGTCGTGGGGCAAAATCTGAGCAGCCGAATAGCCATACTCGGCACATGCCGCCTTAAAGCGAGCTATCTCCTCTTCGGTCAGGGGTTTAGCCAGCCATTGGCGCTGGTTTTTCGTAAAGAGCGCAAAGGCCGTAGCACCGATGGCATGGGCATTTTTCGGGGCATTTTCCAAGCCACCGCTCGCGCTTACATGGGCTCCGATATAGTACATCTTATTCTTCGTTCAAAAGGTTTTGATCGGTCAAAAACTCCTCGGGCGACAGCGCCTTCGGGGTGATACGGATGCGGTACAGATCGCCCTTAAACCAGCAAACCTGGTTCTGACGCACACCTACCGAGGTGATACCCTCCTCGATCGGGCGATAGGGAATCTCACCCGTAAGTTGCTGAACACCATCTACATAACTCGTCGCCTTACCGTCAGACACGACCATCGACAGGTTGTACCAACGGCCGGCAGGATGGGTCTGTTCGGGATCAATGAGCACCAAATCCTCATCCTCGCCCAAATCCACATAGCCATCCAAATACCACGTAGCATCCGCATTTACGCGCGTCTCGAACAAGATGCGAGCACCACGCACGGTTCCCATATGGAGAAAGCGTTGCTCGAATTTAGCATCACCATCTTGACGGAAGATCACCTCGATGGTCAGCTCCTCCATACCACGCAACGGGTTCTCACCCAGGTAATAGCCATCGGTTTCGCCATTGAAGTGCACGGCTTTGCCGAGCTTCGTATCAATCAGAGTCGGAGCGCCCTTGATGCTATCGATCGAGGGCAGATCGGCCACCAACCAATCAACGGTAGCGAGATGCGGCTCTGAGGTGGTGCAGGCTACGGCCACGAGCAGTGCCAAACCTGCAATGAGGGTTTTCATCATAGTCATAAAATGTTAAGGAAGTTCTTTTTGCAGACGATCGAGCGCTTCGCGGATCAGCAGCACGCTCTCCAAAATTTCCGCCTCGGTAATTACCAGCGGGGGCGAAATGCGGAAGGCTGTATCGCAGAAGAGGAACCAATCGCTCAAGACGCCCACCTCCTTGAATATCTCCATCAGACGGTAGAGGCGATCCGAACGGCCCAACTCCACAGCCAACAGCAGTCCCGCACGACGCACTTCACTCACAGCAGGGTGATCCTTCAAGAGCGATTCATAAAGCGCGCCCTTTGCCTCAACGCTCTCCAACACGCGGTTCTCGAGCAGGTATTCCATCGCCGCCAAACCCGCTGCACAGCAGACCGGATGGCCACCGAAGGTGGTAATGTGGCCCAACACGGGGTTGGTCTGAAGCGTATCCATAATCTCATGACGGGCTGCAAACGCGCCGAGCGGCATACCGCCACCAAGAGCCTTAGCCAGACAGATAATGTCGGGCACCACACCCAGATGGTTCGCCGCAAACATCGAACCCGTACGGCCCATGCCCACCTGAATCTCGTCAAAGATCAAAAGGGCACCTACCTCATCGCATCGCTTGCGCAACGCCTCCAGATAACCCACCTGAGGTGTACGCACACCGGCCTCACCCTGAATCGGCTCGAGCAAGACACAGGCCGTGCGTTCGGTGATCTGCTCCAAATCGGCAAAATCATTAAACTCGAGTGCCTTTGTATCGGGCAACAAGGGGCGGAAAGCCTGCTTCCACTCCTCGCCCTCGGGCTGGCCCATCAGGCTCATCGCACCATGAGTCGAACCGTGATAGGCACGACGCATGGAGATCAGCTCAGTACGTCCCGTATAGCGTTTCGCCAACTTGAGCGCACCCTCAACGGCCTCAGCTCCCGAATTCAGGAAGTAGACGCTGTCCATATCGGCGGGCAAATGCTCGGCCAACAGTTTGGCAAAGCGCACTTGAGGGGCCTCGATCAGCTCACCATAGACCATCACGTGCATGTATTTCGCCGCCTGCTCCTGTACGGCCTTCACCACTGCCGGATTGGCATGGCCGACATTGCTCACCGAAACACCGGCGATCAAATCGTAATAGCGTTTTCCCTCAGGAGTATAAAAATAGACCCCTTCGGCACGCTCCACCTCTACCAGCATCGGCGAAGGCGAAGTTTGTGCCACGTGGGCCAAAAATTGTTTGCGTAAGATGTTCATTACAAGCCAAATTTACGTTCCAAAATTCGCCCCGCATCCTTCACGCTCAGGTGCGTCCAATCGTACAACAGGCGCACCTGCTCCTCCTCGCTCAGAGGCCACTCCTGCACCTGCGCACGGATGCGCTGCGTAAGCTGATAGATCAGAATCGCCGCCGATGCCGAGACATTCAGACTCTCAACCATGCCACACATCGGAATGCGCAAATACTCATCGGCTGCCGCCATCGCTTCGTCCGAAATGCCGGCATGCTCCGTACCAAAGATCAGCGCAAACTTACCCTTACCGACATCGAAGGTCTCGGGCGTACAGCTCTCGCGATGGGGCGTTGTCGCCACCAGACGATAGCCCTCAGCCTTGAGGGCCGACAGCGCCTCGGAGGTCGAGGTATGGCGCACCAGGTTCAGCCAGCGATCCGAACCACGCGAAATATTCTGCGAGGGATCGAACGTGCAACGCGTCTCAATCGTGTGCATGCGCTGTACACCGAAGGCTTCACAATGGCGCATGAGTGCTGCCGCATTGTGCGGGTGGAAGGTATTCTCGGCCAGGATGGTCATGTAGTTCGTACGCATCGACAACGTCTGGCGGAAGAGCGAAAAGCGCTCCTCGGTCATAAAGGTCGAGAGGTAGTCGATACGCGCTCTATACCACTCCAGCGAGCGCTCCTCGGTAGGTAATACGGGGATATTATTTGCGATATTTGTCATCGTCATCCATCATTTTGAGGTAACTCTCGTAGCGAAGCTCCGAGATTTCACCCGCCTCCAAAGCAGCCACAACGGCACAGCCCGGCTCATGGGTATGGGTGCAATTATAAAAACGGCATTCGCGGCCGTAGTGCATCATTTCGGGGAAGTAGTGCCACAGTTCCTCCTCCTCGATATCGATCAAGCCGAAACCCTTAATGCCCGGCGTGTCGATCAATGCGCCCCCTTCCGTGAGCGGATACATGGTTGAGAAGGTGGTCGTATGGCGACCCTTGTGGTGGCTTTCGGAGATATCGCCCGTGCGGATGTCGAGCGAAGGATCAATGCGTTGTACGAGGGTCGACTTACCCACGCCCGAATTACCTGAGAGGAGCGTCGTACGCCCTACGAGCAGGTCGTGGACCGTATCCACCCCCTCGCCCGTCGTTGCCGAGACCTCCACCACGCGATAGCCGATCGGCTCATAAATCGAGCGAAAGTGGGCCACCTCCTCACGATCCTGCAGGTCGATCTTGGCCAACAGAATCACCACCGGGATCTTGTACGCCTCGCACGTCACCAAGAAGCGATCGACAAACTCGAGCGCCGTCTCGGGCTGCTTCAGCGTCACGAGCAGCAACGCCTGGTCGATATTCGAGGCGATGATGTGCGACTCCTTCGAGAGGTTCGAAGCGCGACGAATCACATAATTACGACGGGGGGTGATATCGACAATGACGTGGCTACCCTGTTCGTCCGTCAGGCACTGCACCTCGTCTCCCACCACCACCGGATTGGTCGAGCGCACCCCTTTGAGGCGCAATTTACCGCGAATGCGACACTGGAAGCGTTCACCTTCGCTCAGCACCTCATACCAACTACCCGTGGCGCGCACCACAACGCCCGAAAAGTATTGTTCTGCCATCTATTACAACTCTTTTTGCAGTTTTTCAACCTCGTCGCTGACCCAATCGACAAACGGAAGAATTTGTCGCGAAAGGTTGCGCACGGGTTGATAGGTTTTCGACGATTCGATTTTCTCCTTGCCCACCAAGCGATAATCCACGTTGATTCGCTCGAAGGCGGCAAACATCAAACTCAACAGCAACAGGTATTTAGCTGCAGCCAACAGCACACCGCAGAGGATATCGGCCAGCCCCAGACCAGCGAAGCGGAAGAGCTTGCGTACCACACGTCCTGCGAGGGCCATGAGCAAGATTCCGATCAGCAGCACCACAACAAAGCCGCCCGCTTCGGCATAGGCGGCATCGAGTCGAAGCAGTGCCCCCGCTTCAGCCCCATAGCGCGAGGCGAGCCAAATGGCCACCACAACGGCCACCAGCGAACAGAGTTGCAAAATCAACCCCTTGCGCCAGCCGTTATAAAGGGCCAAAAGCAGCACCAGGCAGACAATCAAATCGAATACATTCATCGTTTGTAGACTTATTTAGTGCAAAGATAACAATTTTAGCGAGATGCGGACAAATCATTTTTTCGATTTTTACACGTTATATGGGCGATAAAGCCGTATCTTTGAGGTAAACCCCTTAGATACTTGCGCTCGCAGTGAAAAACATTCAAGCAAGCTTGATATTTCTCGCTCGCTTATTCGTATCTTTGAGATAAATCCCTTAGATACTTGCGCTCGCAGTGAAAAATATTCAAGCAAGCTTGATATTTCTCGCTCGCTTATTCGTATCTTTGTCATAAGTTTGGATTAAAATCCCCTTTTTATGAAACGACTATTCATCCTCTGCCTGCTTTTGGGGCTTGCGCTGACTGCCTCGGCTCGCGACATATACCAGCTCAACGATGGCTGGGAATTCTTCTTCAAATCGGAGAACACCTCCGACAACGCTCGCATGGTAAACCTCCCCCACTCGTGGAACACCGACCCGCTGGCCGGACAGAATTTCCAAGAGACGACGGGTAACTACCTGCGCGAAATCTACATCCCCGAGGAGTGGGCTTCGAAGCGCATCTTCATCCGCTTCCACGGCGCACAAACGGTAGCCAACCTCTTCCTCAACGGCAGCCATGTCGGCGAACACAAGGGTGGCGGCACAGCCTTCTGCTTCGAGCTGACGAAGTTCATTCGCTTCGGCTCGGACAACGCCTTGCAGGTCATTGTCAGCAACACCTTCCGCTCGGATGTACTGCCCGTTTCGACCGACACGAATCTCTACGGCGGTCTGCATCGTGACGTGGAACTGATTGTCACCGACGAGATTGCCATTTCACCCCTCTACTACGGCTCAGAGGGTGTTTTGTGCCGTCCGAGCCGTGTTTCGAAAGAGCGCGTCGAGGGCGAAATGGAGGTACAGCTGCTCACCTCGGCCCGCACCGAAGCTACGCTCCACCTCGAGATTTTCAACGCCAAAGGCAAGCCGGTCTACACCCGTTCGCAGCGCATCAACGGACAACCCAAATCGGTACGCATCCCCTTCATCTTTGAACATCCGCAACTCTGGAGTCCCGAAGAGACCAACCTCTATACGGCCGTCGTGCGCCTCTACAACGATGCCCACCAGGACGAGGTGACGATTCGCACCGGCTTCCGTGCCGTGGAGCGCGATGCCGAGAGCGGCTGGATCGCCATCAACGGCCAACCACGCCAACTGCGAGGCGTAGTGCTCCACCACGACAACGCACTGGGTGGCATCCTCAGCAAATCGGCTTTGGACGAGGATCTGGATCAGGTACAAGAGTTAGGCGCTACGGCGATACGCTCGGCCGTACAACCCCACGCACAGCACCTCTACAACCGTTGCGACGAAGAGGGCATGTTGGTTTGGGTCGACGCTCCGATGCATCGCGCCCCCTTTATTGGCGACGTAGCCTTCTATTCGACCGCCGCCTTCGAGCTCAACGCTCGCGAGCAACTGCGCGAGATCATCCTGCAGAACATCAACCACCCCTCGGTCATCATGTGGGGTATCTTCTCGCGCCTGGTTCCGCGTGGCGATGAGATTCTGCAATGCGTACGCAACCTGAATACCGAAGCTAAACGCCTCGACCCGAAGCGCATGACAGTGGCCTGCAGTGACCAGGACGGTTCGATCAACTTCGTCACCGACCTGATCACCTGGCAACAGAATGTCGGCTGGCAGCGCGGCTCGACCGAAGATTTAACACTGTGGCGCAACCAGTTGCGAGAGAATTGGTCGCACTTAGGATCGGCCATCATCTACGGTGGTGAGGGATTCCTCGGCATGAGCGCCCGAACCCCGCAGCAGCTCCAGCGCACCAACCTCCCGACCGAGGAGCGCCAAACCCGTTTCCACGAAGCCTACAGCGAGCAGTTGGCTGCCGACTCGCTCTTCTGGGGTACGTGGGTGGAAAACATGTATGAGTATGGTTCATCGCGCCGACCCTATGGCATCAATGCCAACGGTCTGATCACACTCGATCGTCGCGAGAAGAAGGACGCCTACTACCTCTACCGCGCCCTGTGGAACAAAGAGACCAAAACGGTCCACCTGGCAAACCGCCGTGACCGCATGCGCTACCGCACCGAGCAGAGCTTCACGATCTATTCGTCGGAGGCCGACCCGATCTTATTGGTCAATGACGACACGGTACGCCTGCACCAGCGAGGCCCGGTCATCTACCGCAGTGACACGCTCCAGCTACGCGGACTGGTTCAGGTACGCGTTTCGGCCGGTGGCATTGGCGACGGTGTTACAATGCAGATTGGCAACGTTTTAAGACCCCAAGCGCGGCAGGTCCTTCGTTAAATAGCAGATCAACGATCGAGAGGTTGCCCACAAAGGGCTGACGATCGGAAAAGACTTGGATATAGGGTTCGGTTCGAAAGGCCGGACCCTTCTCTTTGGGGCGCAGGTCAAGATCCTCCTCCTCGGCTACGATGTAGCGCTCCTCCGTAGCCGGAGGGGCCATGCCGAGCAGGGCGCACAGTTCACCGATCAGCGCCAGATTAAAGGCCGCCAACGAACTATACTCCTGCGTATAGAAAGGCTCCAGACGCGGGGCGTAGTAATCAAAAAAGGGCGAAGCCTTGTAGGCTGTCACCAACGCGCCCCAATGTTGTTTCTGCCACCGCTTCGAGTAATCGAGGCACATCGTATGCATCGGCTGACGCGGGCGGTTGGCCTTAACAACCTGCGCCGTGAGCTCCATCACCCCATCTGAGGTCATGATGCGGGCACGGTTGCGCTCCGAACGTTTGATAAAATGTTCGCCCAAATCAACGACACACTCACCCTGAAGCAGTGCACAAAACCACGAAATCGAGGGCAGATAGGCTGCCGGAAGGATTATTCGTCCCAAACTAACTCTTAAGTTTTAATTCTTAATTACACGAAGCATCGACCCAATCGCCGTTGGCCTTGATCAGTTCGATCAGTTTATCGAGAGCCTCCTCTTGAGGGATATTCTTTTCAATGACGGTGCGCCCCTTGTAGAGGGTAATGCGACCCGGAGCAGCGCCTACATAGCCATAATCGGCATCAGCCATCTCGCCCGGGCCATTGACGATGCAACCCATCACGCCGATACGCAGATTCTTCAAATGCGAGGTCTTGGCGCGAATCTCCGCGAGGGTCTTCTCGATATCGTAGAGCGTGCGACCACACGAGGGGCAGGCAATATACTCCGTATGCGAGAAACGGACACGGGCCGCCTGCAGAATCATCAATTCGATTTCGCGCACCAACTTTTCATCCAGCTGCGGCGCATCGATCCAAATGCCATCAGCAAGGCCATCCAGCAGCAGCGGGCCCAAATCGGCAGCAGCCTTCACCGCCACCAACTCGGCCTCCTCGTCGGTATAGCGCCGACGCACCACCACCGGTTCGTCAGCCACCTCGAGCGAGAGAATCGCTGCGCGCAACTCCGCCGTCGGATTGGCACTCTCGGCTTCCAACACACGGAAACCGCTCAACTCCTCATCGTGCGTCACAGGAACCTGCACCGAAGAGCGACGACGATAGGCGTAGGGCGAATAACGTTCGGGGTATTTCACCTCAAACTCACCCGTACGATGTTGGAAATAGTCGGCCAGCAGACGGGCCGTAGGGATCTCATTCTCGGGAGCCTCCGTGAGCGAGACACGAATCGTATCGCCAATACCATCAGCCAACAGGGCACCGATGCCTACAGCGCTCTTGATGCGTCCTTCAAGGCCGTTGCCGGCCTCCGTCACACCAAGATGAATCGGGAAGGTCATCCCCTCCTCCGCCATCGCCTTAACCAGCAGCCGGTAAGCGGCCACCATCACACGCGTATTGCTCGACTTCATCGAGACCACCACCTGATCGAACTGCTCACGACGGCAGATACGCAGGAACTCCATGGCCGAGACAACCATGCCTTCGGGCGTATCACCCCACTCATCAAAGACACGCTTGGCCAGAGAACCGTGATTCACGCCAACACGCAACGCCACGCCACGCTCTTTGCACTGGGCAATGAGTGCCTCCAATTCCCCACGATCCAGACGGTAGTTTCCGGGATTGATGCGCACCTTATCGACATAGTTGGCAGCCACAGCCGCCACCTCCGGCAGGAAGTGGATATCGGCCACGATCGCCGTATCGAAGCCATCAGCACGCAGCTGTGCTACAATATTTTTCAGATTTTCACCCTCCTTACGACCCTGAGCCGTGAGGCGCACGATTTTACCACCCACACGGTCGATGCGCTCGATTTGAGCCACCGAAGCCTCCGTGTTGTTCGTGTCGGTATTGGTCATCGACTGCACAGCTATCGGATGCTCACCACCAATCTCCACCGCTCCAATGCGGACAACGTGGCTCTTACGACGAAGGTATTGACTAAGATTCATGTGCCAAAGTTTTTTTCGAATAGACAAAGATACGAATAAAGTTGAATTTTAAATTAAAAAATGTTTTTCAAACGAACAATACTTGAGGAGATGCAATGATTTTGGCATTCGAGAAATAAGGCCTATTTTTGTGCTCTAGAGAGATTCAATAGAAGATGATCGAGTTATTAACTACATTTCAGTGGATTATCCTTGTACTCACGGCGCTTTGTATCGGCATGTCGAAGACGGGCGTACAGGGCTTGATGTTACTCGCTGTACCTTATATGGCGATGGCCTTTGGGGCAAAGGAGTCTACGGGCGTCATATTGCCGATGCTCTGTATGGCGGACATCATTGCCGTGGTCTATTACAAGCGCATTGCCGACTGGAAGGTGGTCATTAAACTGCTTCCTACTGCCATCCTCGGATTTTTTGTTGCCATATTGGTCGATAAGCTGATCCCCGCGAACGAATTTCGCCAACTCATGGGATGGACGCTCGCGTTGGTGTTGGTCGTGATGGCATGGAGTGAGCTATTTGGCAAGGAGAATCGATGGATGAGAAAGTGGTGGTATTCAGCGCTCTTTGGTCTGCTCGGAGGCTTTACTACCATGATTGGCAATGCCGCAGGACCGGTGCTGTCGATCTATTTGCTCTCGATGCGCAAGGAGAAGATGGAGTATATCGGCATCAATGCCTGGTTTTTCCTTGTCGTGAACCTATTGAAAGTACCCCTCCAAATATTTGTGTGGGATAATATTTCGTGGGATACCTTCTCACTCAACCTGATGTTGTTACCCATCATCGGCATGGGCGCTTGGCTCGGCATTACGATCATTAAATTACTCCCCGAGAAGGCCTTTCGCCGATTTATTCAAATTGTCACAATCCTATCGGTGGCTATGATGCTCTATTAAGCAATCTTGGCCGTAGCGTATTGAGGTTACCAAGTTGCGCAAAAATTTGCCCAACAACCCCCACCCTTCATCGTTCAAATGGATGAACCGATTTAGTTTTTAGTTATATTTGTGCAGTTATAGATGTCAAAAAAGATATGGCACGCGTAAATCAAAACAGCGCTTACAAGGAGCGAAACATAGAATTCTTAGAGGAGTATGCCCAACGCGAGGGTGTCAAAATCCTGTTCAATGGGGTAATGTACCGCGAGATTACCAAGGGCAAGGGCGACAAGCCCTCGCCTAAGGCGATGATTACGGTACATTATACCGGCAAACTCATCAATGGCAAAGTCTTTGACGCGACACAACAGGGTCGCCCTGCAACCTTTAAACTCAATCAGTTAATCGATGGTTGGCGCACAGCCCTCCGAGAGATGCCGGTAGGTTCACGTTGGGAGATTGTCATCCCCTTCAACCTCGGCTACGGAGCAAAGGGCGCGGGAGTCATAAAACCCTTCTCAACGCTCATCTTCGATGTCAGATTATTAGCCATCGACAAATAAGAGCTCCAATCATGCAATTCAAGGGGCTGTCCAACAACCAAGTTGAGACAGCCCTCTTTGTTGAAGTTTCGCTCGCTGAAAAAATTGTTGAAGTGAACTTCACATTTTTTGCTCGCTTAATCGTATCTTTGTCATATGGAGCGCATGATGAAGCAGGATATTCAGTTTGTAGCGGGGGTCGGCGAGGCCCGTGCGAAGTTGCTCAGCAAAGAGCTTGGCATCCGCACGGTGGGTGATCTATTGAACCACTTCCCCTTCCGTTACATCGACCGCACCCGCATCTACCCCATTCGGGAGGTGAACGAGGCGGCCCAGCTGACCTATGTCCAGATTCGAGCACGCATCACCGGCGTAGCCTACGCCGGCGAGGGTCGCAAACGGCGCTTCACGGCCTATGCGGTCGATAGTTCGGGTCAGGTGGAGCTGATCTGGTTCCAGGGCATCAAATGGATCGAAAAGAAGATCGAGGTGGGGCGTGAATACCTCATCTTTGGCCGTCCGTCGTTCTACCGCGGCGAATTGCAACTGGCCCATCCCGAGCTGGAGACCATGGAGCAGGCCCTCTCGCGCAAAACCGAAAGCGGCATGCAGGGCATCTACCCCTCAACCGAGAAGATCTCCTCATCATTCGGCACCAAAGGTTTTTACCGCATCGTGCAGAACGCCTGGGCGCTGGTCGGCCGCCAACGCATCTCCGATCCGCTACCCGAAAAGATGCGCCGCGACTATGGGCTGATCGGCCTCCACGAAGCCTACTACAACATCCACTTCCCACAATCGGTCGAGCTGCTGCGCCAGGCACAATATCGCCTAAAATTCGACGAGTTACTGGGAGTACAGTTGGGTGTACAATCACGCCGCACGGAGCGCTTGGAGCGCCAAAACGGCTTCCTCTTCCCGAAGGTGGGCGAGGCGTTCAACACCTTCTACAACCACCGCCTCCCCTTCCCGCTCACAGGTGCCCAAAAACGCGTCATCAAGGAGATCCGACAAGACACCGTGACGGGCTACCAGATGAACCGTCTTTTGCAGGGTGACGTGGGTTCGGGCAAGACCCTCGTGGCGCTGATCTCAATGCTATTGGCCGTAGACAACGGCTTTCAGGCCTGCCTGATGGCCCCCACCGAGATCCTGGCCCGCCAACACTTCGCCACCATCACCCGCATGCTGGCCGACCTGCCCGTGCGGGTGGCAATTCTAACCGGTTCGTCCAAGACCAAAGAGCGTCGCGAAGCCCTCGAGGGAATCGCCACGGGCGAGGTGGATCTGCTGATTGGCACCCACGCACTGATTGAAGATAAGGTACAATTCCAAAACCTCGGTTTTGTGGTCATCGACGAGCAACACCGTTTCGGTGTGGAGCAGCGCGCCCGCCTCTGGACCAAGAACCGCCGTCCGCCCCACATCCTGGTCATGACCGCCACGCCCATTCCACGCACGCTGGCCATGACCCTCTACGGCGATTTGGATGTCTCGATCATCGACGAGCTCCCTCCGGGACGCCGACCAATTCAGACCTTCCACTACACCGACTCGGCCCGCCTCCGCCTATGGGGATTTCTCAAAAAGCAGATTGCCCTCGGCCGACAGGTCTACATCGTCTATCCGCTCATCAAGGAGTCCGAGGCGATGGACTACAAGGACCTCACGGATGGCTACGAGGCCGTTTCGCGCGACTTCCCGCTCCCCGAATACGTTACCGAGATCTGTCACGGCAAGATGAAGCCGGCCGACAAGGAGGCTTCGATGGCCCGTTTCAAGTCGGGCGAAGCGCACATTTTGGTCGCCACATCGGTCATTGAGGTGGGTGTCGATGTGCCGAACGCCACGGTGATGGTCATCGAGTCCGCAGAGCGATTCGGTCTGTCGCAGCTACACCAGTTGCGTGGGCGTGTGGGACGTGGCGGTGAACAGTCATACTGCATCCTCATGTCAGGCGAGAAACTCTCGAAAGAGAGTCGCACGCGCCTGGAGGCCATGTGCGAGACGACCGACGGATTCCGCTTGGCGGAGCTCGACCTCAAGTTGCGCGGTGCGGGCGATCTGAATGGCACGATGCAGAGCGGCATGGCCTTTGATTTGAAGATTGCCAACCCGACGCGCGACGTGCAGGTGCTCACCCTCACGCGCGAAGCTGCCATGGCTGTCCTGGAGGATGATTCACAGCTCGCCAAGGCAGAGCACAGCGGCCTGAAGCAACTCATGGAGCACTTCTCAGCCCGCGACGAGATCGATTTTTCGCAAATTTCGTAATAAAAGCAACGCCAAAACGTTCTATAGATAAAGTTACCAACCTATGAAACGCCTGATTTTAGCCTGTATCGGTTCCCTGATTGCACTCGCTGCCTCGGCCCAGCTCTACCACCCGGGCGAGGAGTTGGAGTATCGCGTCAGCTACCGCGCCAAATACTTCCCCAACACCGAGATCGGCTCGGTGGAGATCAACACCGCCGAGGTGGACTTCAACGACAAGAGCCACTATCGGGTGATTGGTGTCGGACGCACGTTGCCCACCTACCGCTGGTTCTTCAACATGGAGGACACCTACACGATTCACATCGACACGGCCACGCTGCGCACGGTTCATTTCCAAAGCGACATCAAGGAGGGTAGCTACACCTTCGAGAGCACCTACTGCTACGATTGGGATAAGATGGAGGTACATTCGCGCTGGAGCAGCCGCAAGCGCCCCTTCCGCGAACTGACCCAACCCCTTACGGAGCACTCGATGGATGCCATTTCGCTCTTCTTCAACATGCGTACTGCTTCGGCCGACAACTTCACGGAGGGCGGCATCGGCACCTTGGAGATGGTCTTGGAGGATACGGTGCGCCACATCCAATACCGCTACCTGGGGCGCGAGGTGAAGAAGATTCGCAACCAGGGCAAATTCCGCGCGCTAAAGTTCGAGTGTCAGCTCGGCACGACCGAGGGCTTCTCGTTTACCGATGGTACGGTCTTCACCCTCTGGATATCAGACGATCGGAATAAAATTCCGCTCTCGATCGAATCCCCTGTGCGCATCGGCAGTATCCAAGCCTACATTTATAATTTCAAGGGGCTGAAATATCCGCTTGAAAGTTTGATAAAGTGATTTTTTCGCTATCTTTGCCCGCCGAAAACCCCTAATAACCAAACGATATGAAAGACAACAGATACGGATACGATCCCGCCGAGGACGATTCGGAAGAGTATTACGACGACCCCCAGCCTGCGCAGGATCAATCGATCCGCGGCTACCGCATCGTAATCGGCATTTTGTCGGTGATTCTGGTGGCCATCTCGCTGCTCTACTTCAGCATCCACCGCGACCAGATGCGCGACAATGCCCTCTTGGCAGCCGATCGCGATTCGATCCAGGCCGGCCTGAATGCCCTGATCATCGACTACGACAGCCTGCGTTTCAAGAATGACTCGATCGCCGAGTCGCTCACGAAGGCCAACGAGTTGGTTGAACAGCTCAAGCAGGAGCGTCGCTGGAACTACAACAAGATGCGCCAATATGAGAAGGAGCTAGGCTCGCTGCGTACGGTTATGCGTGGCTACATTCGCCAGATCGACTCGCTCAACACGCTCAACAAGAAGCTCATCACCGAGAATGTCTCCTACCGCAAGGAGATCACCTCGGCCAACCTGCGTGCCGACATGGCCGAGGAGCGTCAGGCCGAGTTGGAGAACAAGGTGAAGGTGGGCGCCGTAGTGCGTGCACGCGACATCCGCCTGATGGCCCTCAACGAGAAGGGTCGCGAGGTTAGCCGCATCAAACTTGCCGCACGTCTGCGTGTCGACCTGGTTCTCTCGGCCAACGAGTTGGCTACGCCGGGCAACAAGGCGATCTATGTCCGCATCACCTCGCCCGATGGCTATGTGCTGACCACCGAAGCGATGCCTACGTTCGCCTTCGAGGGTTCGGCCATCACCTACTCGGCCATGCGTGAGGTGGATTACCAGAATGCCGATCTCGAGGTGGGTATCTACTTCAACTCGACGGGTTTTGCCCCCGGCACCTACAAAGTGGAACTCTACATGGAAGGCCGCATGATCGGCTCGAACGAGATCGTGATGCGATAGCATGAAGAGTTAAGAATTGGAAGTTGAGCGTTGAAAGTTATTTTGTCATACTTTCAGCAACTCAACAAAAAAATTGGGAGATAGCCTTTACGGATGGCTATCTCCCTTTTTTATTGAACTAACTTTCAACTCTCAATTCTCAACTTTCAACTCTTAATACCGTTTCAAGATGCCGTAGATCTCAATCACAAAACCGCCCACGACCAGGATCGGAGCCAGCGTAATGCGACGGAACGAGAAGATGTCGTAGTTGAATTCGGTAGCCGAATGGCTGCCACCGCCTGCCATCAGCACAAAGCCCAAGAGCACCACCGCAAAGCCGATGGCCAGGATGATGTAGTTCTTGCGCGTGAGGGGCATACGCGGATTTTCGGGTTGCATATCGGGTTGATTCTTCATATCAATAGAGATAAATTTTATTCGACTTCATGTTCACAAACTTATTGACGGCCATCGCCGAGAAGAGCAGTGCAAGCACCATACCCACACCGACCAGGCCTCCAAACATCACCCCCACACGTTGCCACTCGGCCAGCGTGGTGAGTTCGGGGACGGCCTCGCTAAGACCATAGACCGCCGCCACAAATAGTAGCGCCGCCAACAGACCCGACCACAGACCCTGCTTCAGGGCGCTACCCAAGAAGGGTTTCATGATAAACCACTTCGTCGCACCGACCAACTTCATCGTATTGATCAGGTAGCGCTTCGAGAAGATCGCCAGACGGATCGTATTGTTAACCAGGATAAACGAGATGAGCAACAACGCCCCGCCGAAGAGCAATATCACGAAGCGAATCTTGCCCACCGTGCGGTGCAACTGTTCAGCCATCAGGGCCGGGAACGAGGCGCGATCTACGCCATCGAGCTGTTCGACGGTTGTCAGGAAGCGATCCACCTCATCGCGATTCTCCGAGCCGGCCGTGAGGGTCACCTCAAACGAATCGAGCAGGGGATTTTCATCCAGCACCTCTTCAAAACTACCGGCAAAGACCTTGCGGAACTCCTCATCCGAAGCCTTCTCCTCGCGGCTCACGAAGCGCACCGAGGCGGTCAGGGTATCGGCCACTATTAGCTCTTCGATCGCCTTACGCTCGACCTCCGTAGCTCCGTTTTTGAGCTCCACCATCACCACGATGCTGTTTCTCAGGGTCGACGCGACCTGTTCGGCGGCCAACATCAAATAGCCCACTGAACCCAGCAGAAAGAGCACCAGCGCCATGCTGATGGTCGATACGAGGTAGGAGTTGCGCACCTTGCGCTTTAAGCGTTTGTCGTCTTTCATCGGGTGGTAAAACGGAGAATTATAGACAAAGATAGTGGTTATTTTTCGAATTTTTCAAAAAATCTTTATATTTGTATATTCAGAGATTGTTTCGAAATTCAAACCCAAACCGACAATGTGGATTCAGATTTTATTACTCGTGGCGATCTTGGTGCAGACCATTGCAACGGTCTACGCCCTGAAGCTGGTGCACGCCACCAAGTATAGCGCCATCTGGATCCTCTTCATCATCGGCTTCTCGGCCCTCTCGGTGGAGCGTATCATCCAGCTACTGATCTTTGCCGGACACCCGATCCCCCGCCTCTTTATGGCCGATGTCGGATTCATCGTCTCGATCTGTCTCTCCATCGGTGTGATGTATGCCCACAAGCTCTTCAAATACATCGACCGCCTAAACTACCAGCGCCAACTTTGGAATCGCCGCATGCTCACCAACACACTCCGCACCGAGGAGCAGGCACGCAGCAGTTTCTCGAAGGAGTTGCACGATGGCCTTGGACCGTTGCTCTCCTCAGCCAAGATGTCGCTCTCGGCCCTGCAACGTAACGAGCAAGACCCGACGCGACGCGAAATGCTCTCCAATACGACCTACCTGATCGAGGAGGCGATTCGCTCGATTCGCGAAATCTCGAACAACCTCTCGCCCCATGTGTTGCAGGACTTCGGTCTGGCGCGCGGTGTCGAAAACTTCATCGATAAGTGCGTCACGATGCACAACGTGCAGATTGACTTCAAGACCAATCTCGGCAAAGAGCGCTTCGAAACCAACATCGAAATCATCCTCTACCGCGTCATCTGCGAGTTGATCAACAACTCGCTCAAACACGCCTCAGCAGCACATATCGAATTGCAGCTCACCGCTTCACAGAGCGAGCTAAGACTCACCTATGCCGACGACGGGCGCGGATTTAACCCCGCAAGTGTTTCCGAGAACGGCATGGGGCTCTCGAACATCAACTCCCGTGTGGGTTCGCTGGGCGGTACATGCCGCATCGACTCCCAACCCGGAGGTGGCATGCAGGCCCATATCTGCATTGCACGCACCACTCCGGAGCTCAGCCTGAAACCCACCAAAAAGAGACGTAAACAAACAAAAAACACATAAACGCTATGACCTATCGCATCGCATTGGTTGATGACCATGCCCTTTTCCGCACCGGATTGCGCGGGCTGTTGGAACACAGCACCGAGCACCGTGTTGTGGCCGAGGCCGCCTCAGGCGAAGAGTTCCTCGAACAATTGAAGGAGCTCGAAGCTGATGTGGTCTTCATGGATTTCTCGATGCCGGGCATCGATGGAGGCGAGGCTACCGAGCGCGCATTGGCGCTCAGACCCGACCTGCGCATCATAACCCTCTCGATGTTTGGCGAGGAGAGCTACTACACGCGCATGGTAAAGGCCGGTGCTTGTGGTTTCCTGCTCAAGGACTCGGGCATCGACGAGGTGATCGAGGCCATTGACCAAGTGATGACCGAGGGAAGCTACTTCTCGCCGCGTCTGCTCCTCTCCATCACGCGCCACATGCGCCTCGAGGAGCCGACGACCGACGATCCGCTTTCGGAGCGCGAGAAGGAGATCCTCATGGCCATCTGCCGCGGTCTGTCGAACCAGGAGATTGCCGACGAGCTCTTCATCTCGAAGCGCACGGTCGACAAGCACCGCGCCAACATTCTCGAAAAGACCGGCTGCAAAAACACGGCAGCGCTGGTCGTACACGCCATTCGCAACGGCATCATCGAGCTTTAATCCTAGAACACTATCCAGCTTACAGCAACTATGAACCCCGCACCTATTCCGTCTCCAATACCTGTTTTCACCAACCACAAGGAGGCTACCCGAAAGCAGGATGTGCTGATCGAAGGCATCGACCTGGCACAGGAGAAAACCGTGCTCGAGTTGTGCAACCACTACGAGCAGCTCACCGCAGCCACCTTCGAGGGCTACAACGGGCACTCGGGTTATTGTGGCGTGCATGCTCCGGCCTATCTGACGATCGACCTGGGTGACACACACGAGATCGGACTGATTCAATTCATGCTCTTTGACCCCATCGAGGACACCAACCACGGAACGGGCGAGCGTGGCTACTTCTACCGCATCCTGGTGGCCAGCGGCAACGACAACGGCCCGCAGGATAAAGACGAGTGGGAATGGCGCGTGTTGTGTGACTCGGGCCGCGAGTGGCGTCGCAACTGGCAGTTTATCCACATCCCCGAGGGGGTGAAGGATGTGCGTTATGTCCGCATCCACTGCATGGACGGCAAGAAGAACAAAGGTTTTCACATCGTCCGTCTGCGCGTCTACGACAAAGAGACTGCCAACAAGGTCGACTATGAGCAGCTGATCACGAAGATGCAGACCGATCCCGTAGTGCCGTGCCCGGACCGCAGTTACTACCCAATAGCCGATTTTTGCGCCGACTTGGGCGTTGTTAAACCGAGCGATTTCGAGCAGCGCCTGACCCCCACGCGGGTGGACGCCGAACAGCGCACGGCCGACATCCACGCCCTGCACGCCGCACTGGGCCCGCTCTTCAACGAGCTCAACTCGGCCAAAATCGAGGAGCGTCTCGACCCGAAAAAAGTCGTCAATAAGCACGCCTTGCAGCCCATCGACCCAGCTCAAAAGGCTCGCTACATCCGCGTGGAATCAGCCGAAATCCAGATGGAGATTGGCGATGGATTTCCCCTCTCGAAGCGTCTGCACGATACGATGAACCTGGCACGACTGATGGCCAAGAAGGACCAGGACCAATCCTCGTTCACGATCGACAAGCGCTACCTGCAGGGCATCAACACCATCATCTCGAAGCGCATCGACCACGACGATAAGACAACCACCGACATCGACTGCAATACGATCTACCAGATTTTGGACAGCATCGCCGACGACATCGAACTCATCGAGCAAGACCCGAAGAACACCGAACGCATCTTCCTCGATCCGGTCAATGCTCAGCTCACGACGAGCAACAAGCAGAACGTTGTCATGTTAATATTAACCATCCTTGCACTTGTGGCTTCGTGCATGATTCCCTTGTTGCTTAAATAACCCGACACCTATGGAATGTACGAATAAAGAGTTGAGCAAGGCTGTCTGCCACAAGATTTGCAAGACAAGCTATAAGAAATGCCCCGATTACAATCGACTGCTTTCGGCGCGGGTCATCGAAGAGCCATGCGACAAGACCGATGCACAGGGCAAGAGTTTCAACGAGACGGTCTACAACAGCGAGACGAACCGCATTCGTTGCAAAGAGTGCAGCGAGCATGCCACATGCAATGCGGTGCTCTCGCCCCAATTGGTAAATGCCCTGTTGCTTGACCCAACGGGCAAATACCGCAAATATTCCGAATTCAGCGGCTGCACGGTGGTACACGCTCCGGGCTACCTAACCTTTGACCTCAAGGGCAACCACGAGCAACCCCTACAACGGGTGCAAACGATCCAGTTCCTCTTGTGGGACAACCGCGGTAACGACAAGGACGAGGCCTGCGACATGCGCATCCACTACCGCCTGCTGGTTTCAGACCATGAGGGCGACCTCATCAGCCGCGACGGCAAGCTCTACGACACGGAGGGCAACCCCGTCTCGGTACGTTGGCGCGTGCTCTACGACACCCTGCATCGCAGCTTCAACGGCTGGCAGGTCTTCCACCTCGACGAGCCGGTCAACATCCGCTATGTTCGTCTGCACCTTATCTCCTGCGCAGACGAGAACCGTCGTTGCAACATCGTTCGCTTTGGTGCCTACGGCAAACTCCTGGTGGGTTTCGAACTCTATCAGCACCTCCCGACCCTGATGCGCACGATCTGCAACCGACCCACCCCCGTGATCAGCGACGCCGCTCTGGATATCGACCTGAACAACGACACGATTGCCAAGTTCCCGAAGGAGCTGCACAACCTCGTGCGTGCCGAGCTGAACAACATCGCCACCTCGAAATGCGTCAAGAACAAGCGCTACAACGAGCTGTTGCGCAACTTGGACAATGAGCTGAATGCGATTATCGCCGAGCTACAACAGCACGACGAGCGCATTCTGCAAGCCAAAAACGAGATCCACAAAAACACGCGCAGCATCCTCTCCTATGCCGGGCAGGTAATGTGGACTTCGATTCTGTGGTTCTTCATCAGTACGGCCATCAGCATCCTCGCCTCGGCGAAGGGCTATGACATCTCCACGCCCATGATCTACCACACGCTTTTCTGGACGGGCGTGATCACCATTGCTATCATTATCCCCTGGGCCCATAATCCGATTCGCATTACGGGCCACCGGATCAAAAAACTCAAGCGTATATTAACCCGAAAAAAATAAGTAATCATGAAAATCCTTAAGTATCTCTTTTTCGGCCTGCTGGGTTGCCTGGCATGCCAGCAGGTTTCGGCTCAGGAGGGGCCGCTCAACCTCAGCATCGAGACGCGCATCGACTACCAACGCGAGTCGATTGACGGTGTGCGCGACCACGACAATTCGGGCTTCAAGGGCCAGGACCTCAACCTGATGCTCGATGGCGACATCGGCCACGGCTTCAGCTACTCGTATCGCCAGCGCCTGAACGTGAACCACGACGACGAGAACTTCTTCGATGCCACCGATTGGCTCCACCTCACCTACACCACCCCCAACGAGCGCTGGGCCTTCTCGGCCGGTAAGGTAGTCGTAGGCATTGGTGGTTACGAGTACGACATCGCCCCCATCGACTGCTACTTCTACTCGGAGTATTGCAGCAACATCGCCTGCTATCAGCTCGGCGCCAGCATCACCCACACGCTCAAGAATGGCCGCGACTCGTTCATGGCTCAGGTGACCGAAAGCCCCGCCCGTGTCGGCGAGGAGATGTTTGCCTATAACCTGATGTGGGTCGGCGACCACGATTGGTTCGAGAGCCTCTATTCGGTCAACGCCATGGAGTACATGCCCAACGAATACATCTATTACATTGCGCTGGGTAACCGCTTCACGATGGGTCCCGTGGTGCTTGAACTCGACTTCATGAACCGTGCAACGGACCACCAGACCTTCTTCTTCCGCAACTGCTCGGTCATGGGTACGGCGAAGGTGGAGGTATGCCCCTACGTACAGCTGCAGGCCAAGGCCACCTACGATGTGAACCGCACGGACAATATCGCCGACTTCTGCGTAGCACCGGGCACGGAGCTTACGCGTGTGGGTGGTGCCGTGGAGTTCTTCCCCCTCAAAGAGAACCGCAACGTACGCCTGCACGCTGCCTACAGCTACACGATGGGTTCGTCCGACACGGAACTCACCGTGCTGCAGAACAAGCACTCGCGATTTGACATCGGTCTTACGTGGCGCATGAACATCCTTCCCTTCCCCTGGAAAAAATAACAATCTGAGATGAAAAAGTTGCGATTCGGTCTTCCCGAAGGCATTCCTTGTCTGATCATCATCTTGTTGATTTTCGGCTACATCGGCTCGGTCATGGGGCTGCCGAATATGCTCAACACGATCATGAAGACGGCTCACGACCTGTTGCTCAACACGGTCTTCTACCTCATGGGCATCTGCGTCGTAACCGGTGCGCTGGGGCGTCTGTTTGTCGAGTTCGGAGTGGTTAAACTCATCGAACGACTGCTGCGTCCCCTGATGCGTCCGCTCTTCAACCTGCCGGGCGTCGCTTCGCTCGGTGCGGTGGTCACCTTCCTCTCGGACAACCCGGCCATCATTTCGCTGGCGCAGGATAAGCGCTTTGCCGCCTACTTCAAGAAGTACCAATACATCTCGCTCACGAACTTCGGCACGGCCTTCGGTATGGGTCTATTGGTGATTGTCTTCATGGTGGGCCAGGGCTTCTACGTCGAGCCCTTCATCGGTCTTGCGGGCGCCTTTGTCGGCTGCATAGTCTCAACGCGCCTGATGCAGCGTTTTGTGGTCAAGGCCTATCCGCAGTATGCCACCGAAAATGTGATCGAGGAGGAGGCCAAGACGCACGAGGAGGAGGCCGACGCCCCGAAGGAGTCGCTCTTTATCCGCATTTTGAATGCCCTGCTGGATGGTGGTCGCTCGGGTGTAGATGTCGGCATTGCGATCATCCCGGGTGTGCTGATTATCTCGACCTTCGTGATGATCCTCACCTTCGGCCCTGCAGAGACGGGCTATACGGGTAGCGCCTACGAGGGCGTGGAGCTGTTGCCCTACCTGGCCAACAAACTCTCGTGGCTCTTCAAGCTGCTCTTCGGTTTCGCTGACCCGCACCTGATCGCCTTCCCCATCACGGCCCTCGGCGCCGTTGGCGCGGCTTTGGGTGTTGTGCCGAACTTTGTGGCCCAGGGGTGGATGGATGGCAACGCCATTGCCGTCTGCACCGCCATCGGTATGTGCTGGAGCGGTTATCTGAGCACCCACACGGCCATGCTCGACTCGCTCGGCTACCGATCGCTCACAACCAAGGCCATCCTGGCCCACACGATCGGAGGTATCGTCGCCGCCATCGTCGCCCACGGGATCTACCTGCTCTACGCACTGCTTTAAAAATTTAAATCCGGAATACGAAGGCCATGATTGCAGCAAATAGCAATCATGGCTTTTTTTTACCTGTTTTTTCAGTTGTCTTGTTGCGTTTTGCTACCTTTGTTCGTCTTATAAGTGAAAAGGCCCAACCATGAAGAACTCCTTAGATAGCGCGCTGATTGCGCTTCGGGATCGGATGTACCGCTATGCTCGCAGCATATTGGGATCCGCACCCGAAGCCGAAGATGCCACACACGACACCCTCGAGAGGCTGTTGCGCCGTCAGGAGTTGGGGCTCTACCGCAATCTGGAGGCCTTTGCGCTGACAGCCCTCCGCAACCGATGCATCGACCGTCTGCGCCTACGTCACGAAGAGGAACAGCCGAGCGAAAAGTTGCAAAACGAATCGGAGGCAGCAGATCAATGGTCGGATCGAGAGCTGGTACGCACCGCCATGGCCCGACTGCCACTTCGACAACGCGAAGTGTTGCATTTGAAAGAGATCGAAGGGTATTCGACCCACGAAATCGCCGAGATGATCGGCACTGAAGAGAACCAGGTACGAACCATTCTGTCGCGCGCTCGCCGGCAATTGCGCGCAGAGGTTGAAAAATTGATGTAAACGATGAAAAACGAAGCAAGAATCCGCGCATTGGCACACCGCTACGAGGAGTGTCTGACGAGCGAGCACGAGGAGCAAGAGCTCCGCGCGCTACTCGCCGAGGAGGAGCATTTGGCCGACGACCTAAAAGGGTTGGCGCTGATGTTCAGTGGCCTCGAGGCGCTTCAGGAGGAACAAATGCCCGTACGCCTCGATCGTCCGCTGCTTAGCTCGCGACGCGGTTGGTGGCAGTGGGCCGTAGCCGCAGCAGCCGTGGTGGGCCTTATCCTGACTGTCGACTACCTCCAGACGCCCTATTGCTACATCAATGGCCAGGCAATCTACGACAGCGAGGAGGCTTTGGCTTACACCGATTGCTTGGCGCAACTCGAGCACCTCGATTACACGATGGACCTTTTCGATGCTTTACTAATCCCGAACAACTAACCAAGAACACACCATGAAAATGCGCGTAATGTGGGCGGCAATGCTGCTCTTTACCATCACTTCACTGCAAGCTCAAGAGAACGTCCTAACCCTCGACAATACCACGACCGAGATGGACTCCCTGCAAATACAACAAGCCAGCGAGTTGTTGCGATCGGAGGGCAAGAATGGCGAATTGGTATTAGCCATCGGCGGACAACAAATCACATTGGGCAAAGCTACAAACTCCAGCAATGTGGCTGTCAATGCCTCCGAAAGAGCCGCTTCAAGACACCAATTCAGTTTTGGAATCATGGCTTTCGAGTTCGGTTACAGCCTCCTACCGGACCTCTCCTACGAGGGTTATTCACCCATGGAGGAGGGCTTCATGGATCTGCGTACCGGCAACTCGGGACACTTGGGTTGGCGCGTCCTTGACATGGAATTTTTCCTCAATCGCAGCCAAAACCTCTCGCTTGTCACCGGTTTCAACTGGTCAAATGACTTCTATCGATTCCACAACGAGTGGTCCATCGAGAAAGTGGGCGATCGCATCGAGCCCGTCGCCATGGTAGATAAGAAAAAATCGAAGTTGATCACGACCCAGCTCGGCATTCCGCTCGGTCTGAAGTATCGTCCGGCACGCCAGGTCGAGTTAACCGCCTTCCTCTTTGGCGAGGTCGTTGTCAACGCCCACACGATGGTCAAAAAGCCGAAAGAGCAAGTCGACATGCGCGGCCTGAACACCCTGCGCTATGGCGTTCAAGCCACGGCAACCTACCACAACATCGGTTTCTATGTTAAATACACCTGTACGCCTCTCTTCCGTCCCAACATCGGACCGAAATGCCATCCGCTGTCGATAGGTCTGGCTTGGGGTTTCTAATACGATTTGATGATGAAAAAGTGGATCATAACCCTGCTGTTGCTCCTCGGATGGGGCTTCACAATGGCGCAGAGCGATTCGACGCAACTTGTTAAGGTCGAGGCGGGCGACGAGGTGGATGTTTGGGTGCCCGATGCAACAACCATGCAGGAGAAGAGCGCCCCAAAAAAGGAGAAAACGCGCAAAGAGTCACACAAGCGCTACACGTTCGACGAGTTGGTCAAGAAATATGGCTCGCGCGAAGGCTACCGCACGGTCATCTTCGAGCGCAAGATGATGCAGATGATGGCCGAGCGCGTCAAAGACCAAGATCGAGAGTTAGCCAACCTGCTGAAAGGCATCTACGCCATTAAGGCGCTCTCAAGCTCCCAATACGACCCCGAATTTGAGGCCGACATCAAGAGTTGGCCCGAATCGCTGGACTATGTCAGCCTGATCTCGCAGGTCGAGGAGAATGGACAATGGACGTCGTATTACATCATCGACGGTGGCCGCTGGGAACTTTCGGCCTTCATGATGGTGAGCCACGGCAAAGGACAAAAGGAGCAAACCGCACTGCTCATTAAGGGCTACTTCAGCGTGAAGGATATCTCGCGCCTGAGTGCGATACAACCGAAATAATCTACAAAAGAGGCTGCTCAAAAGAGCAGCCTCTTTTGTAGATTGATGTCAGAAGTTTTATAACAAGCGGGGGTTGAAGCTGCTCGCAGTCCAAAAAAGCGCAGTTTACTCGACGTAAATTATATGGTATTTTCACCTATTCTATAAGATTTGCCAATAATATGCAAAACATTGTGTTTTAGCGTATTTTGGCAAATTTTCTTTTCTTGTGATTTGCAGAATTTGCCGATAATATCTACTTTTGTATGCAAATAGTATGTACAAAGATTTGCATATACAGAAGTAAATAACCTAAAAAACGGCAGATTATGTTCAAGTATTCAAAGGACGGTATCTCGGTACTCTCGGTGTTGGATGCCCGTCGAGCCAAGAAAAGCGGTCTGTTTCCTGTTAAGATACAGGTTATCTACAACCGCAAGCAGAAATACTACTCTACGGGGCAGGAACTCTCCAAAGAGGATTGGGCGAACCTTGCCGAGAGCAAGAGTCGCAGATTGTCGGAGATTCGTTCAAGTGTGGAGAATAGTTTCTCTATCATCAAGAGCCAAGTGGAATCCCTTGCCGAGCGTGGAGAGTTTGGTTTTGACCTGCTCAGCATTCGTTTGGGACGCTGTGCAACCGTTACGGTCAATGCAGCTGTCAGAGCCAAGGTTGCCGATGCCGAGCGTAACGAGCAGTATAGCACTCGCAATGGCTATCATTCTATGTTGTTAGGTATCGAGGCATTTGCTGGTAAGGATATTCCATTCTCTACCATCACCATTGATTGGCTCAATAGGTTGGAACGCTTTTGGAGTAATGACGGCAAGAGCAAATCAACCATCAATGTATATTTCAAGTACCTCAAAGCGATACTCAACCAAGCCCGTATGGATGGAGTTATTAAGGAGGCTAACTTCCCATTCGGCAGAGGTCGTTTTGAGATGCCTTCGGCAGAGGGTCGAAAGTTGGCTCTTACATTAGAGCAGATAAAGCAACTTATAACCTATACCGATGGCAACGAGGAGACGGAGTTGTATCGTGATATGTGGTTTTTCTCCTATTTGTGTAATGGTATCAACTTTCGGGATATGCTCTACCTTACCTATGATAATATAGAGGGTGATGAAATATGTTTTGTTCGAGCCAAGACTAAGAATACCTCAAAGCAGATTCGCACCATCAGAGCTGTATTAACTCCCGAAATGCTAAATATCATCAAGCGTTGGGGCAATGCCAATGATGGCAACCCCGATACGCTGTTGTTTAAGTTCGCCACAGGTAAAGAGTCTGCATACGAGATTAAACAACTCGTCTGCAAGGTTACGCAACGCTGTAATATCATCTTAGCCCGAATCTCTAAGGCGTTGGGATTGCCTCGCATAACCACATATGCAGCTCGTCATAGTTTCGCAACCGTCTTGAAGCGTAGCGGAACTAATATCTCCTATATCTCGGAGAGTTTAGGACATTCCAACCTGATGGTTACAGAGAACTACCTCGCCAGTTTCGAGCAGGACGAGAGAAAGAAGAATGCTCAGTTACTAACCAATTTTGATTAAAGGCGGGTTCTACAAATTAGGTCGAGTTGATTTTGGAGATTATTTAGAGAATATTTCTCGGCTGTTGCGAGGGCGCAATGCGGGCATTGTAACCGAGCAAAGATGAGAAAGAAATCCAAATAAGTCCAAAAGCAACCGAAACAGAACTCGCAATAAAGGAATAACTTTTTACTAATTTTTAGAACACGCCTTCAGCCTATGCCAAATAGAAAGACCGCCAAGATAGCAATCCGCAAATTGAAGTGCTTCGGCATTATTGCAAGAGAGATTGCCGAGGAGTACCCCGAATATGAAAACTATCTCATTGATGAGGGTGTGTTGCATATTAAGGAGTATGTGCCACCAACAATAAATGATATTGATAAGGTGTTGGATAAGTTGAAATTCAACTATGCCACCCGGAAATACAAGTATGAGACCTATCGAGATAAAGAACTTATCGACCAGAAATTATTGGCAAAGATGGCGGGCGTTACCCGTCAGACCGTAGCCCGATGGGAGCAGATGGGCTTTATCTCCCGTAGCGATGTGGGCTTGTCGAGAGATAGATATTTCCAAATAAAAGAGGTCATTTCTCAACTTGAAAAGTTAAAAGAGTAAAAAATCGTACTTTTTTAGAATGACTTGACAGATGTAGGACAAATGATGCCATTGCGTCACTTGTCCTACATTTGTTTTATATACCGACCACCTCAAACCTATGCTGTGTCATCATCTGTCGTAGTTGTGGCACAATCTGTCATAGGTGGGTTAAGTTATTGACAATTCGATATTTAGTTTCCTTTATTCTTCCTTTGCACCATCAATCGGTTGAGATGGCTATGACGATAGCCATAGTATTAACTTAAAAAAGGACGAATAAAATGAACCAAATTATTGTAACCACGCCTGAAGAGTTAAGGGCTATTGTAAGCGAAAGCTTTTCGCAGACATTGGCAGGTCTTAACCATACTCAAAAAGA
>JAFZFJ010000141.1 GCA_017555975.1 Alistipes sp.
TAATTTTTAATTTTGTGTAATGAAGTTCACTTTCTTGGGTACAGGAACCTCGCAGGGGGTGCCGCTGATTGGCTGTCGGTGTGCGGTCTGTCGTTCGACAGATCCGCGCGATAAGCGTCTGCGTACCTCGGCGATGGTAGAGTGGCGCGGGATGCGCCTGGTAATCGATGCCGGTCCTGACTTCCGCTACCAGTTGCTGCGTGCCGGTGTAAGCCGTGTGGATGGCATTCTCCTCACCCACGAACACAAAGACCACATCGGCGGTCTGGACGATGTGCGAGCCCTGAACTTCGTCGATTATCCGACCGTGCGCCCCATCGATATCTACGCAACGGCGCGTACGCTGCACGTCGTGAAGAAGGATTTCGACTATGCCTTTGCGGCTGATAAATACCGCGGTGTTCCCGAGATTCGCCTCCATACCATTGCCCAAAGCGAACCTTTTCGTATCGGCCCTACCTTCATTATCCCCATTGCAGGCCAACATTCGCCCCGCTTTGAGGTGACGGGCTTCCGCTTTGGTAAGTTGGCCTATCTGACCGATTTTAAGGCCATCGAGGAGCGAGAACTGAAAAAACTCAAGGGTGTTGAGGTGCTGGTGATCAATGCCCTGCGTTTCGAGGAGCACGACTCGCACTTCAATGTCGAGGAGGCTTTACGAGTGGTGGAGGCGGTTGCACCGAAACGGGCCTACCTGACCCACATGTCTCACGAGATGGGCCTTTATGCCGAGACCAATCCCCGCCTTCCCGAGGGTGTGGAGTTGGCCTACGATACCTTGGAAATTGAATTGAACGATTGATATGAAAAACTTCAACGGCAAGACCGTCGTTGTGACGGGAGCTTCGTCGGGTATTGGCGAAGCGTTGGCACGCGAATTTGCGACCTTGGGAGCCAATGTGGTCATGGGCGCACGAAGCATTCAAAAGATGCAACTCATTGCGGGCGAGATTCGCGACAAGGGTGGCAAGGTGGCCTATTGCGGTTGTGATGTGGCGAAGGAGACCGATTGTCAAGAACTGATCAATACAGCCGTTAAAGAGTTTGGTGGGGTAGATATCTTGATTTGCAATGCAGGACTCTCGATGCGCGCTATCTTCGACGAGGTTGATCTGGAGGTGTTGCATCGCCTGATGGATGTCAATTTCTGGGGTACGGTGAACTGCTGTAAATACGCTCTTCCTTACCTGCAGCAGGCTAAGGGATCGATTGTCGGCATCTCTTCGGTGGCCGGTTTGCATGGTCTGCCCGGTCGTACCGGATACTCCGCCTCGAAGTATGCCATGACGGGCTTCCTCGAAACCCTCCGCATCGAGAATCTCAAGAAGGGGCTGCATGTGATGGTTGCTTGTCCTGGATTTACCGCCTCCAATGTGCGCTTCTCGGCCCTCACCGCCGATGGATCGCAGCAGGGTGAGACCCCGCGCAACGAGGAGAAGATGATGACTGCTGAGGAGGTGGCCAAAATCGTTGTGCGTGGTATTCAGCGCCGTAAGCGTCTTTGCCTCATGGAGATCGAGGGGCGTGCCACCCATTTTGTGAAGAAGTTTGCCCCCGCATTCCTCGACAAGATGTTCTATTACGTCATGTCGAAGGAACCGAATTCACCGCTGAAATAAAAACAGAGCGTGAGTTGTGAAGGCAACTAAAGGTAATTAAGGGTAACTAAAGGAAAATCCTTTAGCTACCCTTTCTTTTTCATAACCTTTAATTTCCTTTATTCACCCTTAATCGCCTTTTCCCTTACAGTAACCAAAATCCGCCTGCGACGAGTCCGTAGCGCAGGGTTTTGCCAAGGAGCATGGCTGCAAACGTAATCCATCGATTGCTGCGCATCAGACCCAGCACGACGGCGATCGCCTCGCCAATCGTGGGTAGGAAGCTAAAGAAGGCCATCCAGGCGCCGTGTCCGCCAAGAAAGCGCTTGGCCTTAGCGAGTTGCTCCTCGCCGACACCGAGCCGTTCGATCCACGTCGTCTTGCCGAGCGATCCGATCCAATAGCAGGTCATACCGCCTAATGTATTGCCTGCCGAGGCTGCCACTACACACCCGATTGGGTTGAGACCCAGTGCCAATAGCGCCACCAAAATCGCCTCGGAACTCATCGGGAAGATCGAACCCGCGACAAAGGCGGCGAGAAAGAGCCCCCAATACCCCCAGTCGAGTAAAAATTCAGTCAATAGTTCCATCTTATTTGGCCTTTACGGTGAGTAGCTCGCTCCACTCGGTGGTGTAGCGCTGGCTGATATGTTCGCGATTCATTTGAAAGGGTTGCTCCCCCTCGGCTGCCGTCTTAAGAGCCCCGTGTCCATAGTGACGATTCACACGGTCCAAGACCTCCATCAGTCGTTCGTGACGCGGATCTGAGGGGGCTTCGAAGAGACTTTGTTGTTGGGTGCCGCGGGGTTCGAATCCGCCTAAAATAATGCCGGCTTTCTTGTAACCATAGCCTGAGCGGAAGATGGTGCGGAGTAGTTCGCGTCCCTCCTTGACCAGGGCCAGGGTGCTGTCGGTCGGTGCCGAAAAACGATAGTGGACCTCCTCGGTGTGCTGGGGCTGATCCGTGCGGTGGCGGTTGGTCATCAGAAAACAATGAATCGTGCGACACACCGACCCCTGGCGGCGTAACTTCTCACCACACATCGTGGCGAACTCGGCCACGATGCGCTCCAACTCACTACAGTCGTAGATTTCGTGCGGAAAGGAGCGTGAGACGGTGATCTGTTGGCGTGTGGCCGAGAGATCATCCAGAGGCAATGAGGGAATTCCTTGCAACTCCTGCCAGGTGCGTACGCCCGTAATGCCCATGCGCCCCTGGATCCATAGCTTGTCGAGTTCGACAAATTGCTGAGCTGTCAGGATCTGCATCTGATCAAAAAGTTTTCCGTATCGACGTCCGATGCCCCACACGTCGCGCAGGGGAAATTTCGACAAGACCTTGCGAATATCCTCCTCACGGTGCATGTAACAGCAGCCGCCCAGCTTGGGATATTGTTTGGCTAGCTTGGCGGCAATCTTGGCGAGTGTTTTAGTCGGGGCGATACCGATGCTGACCGGGATACCCGTGTGGCGGCGAACGGTGATACGAATGCGATGTCCCAACTCCTCGAGTGGCTCTTCGTGTCCCTCGAGGTTGAAGAAGGCCTCGTCAATCGAGTAGATCTCGATCTCCTCGACCAAAGATCGTAGGGTAGTCATCACCCGTCGGGAGAGGTCGCCGTAGAGGGTGAAGTTGGAAGAAAAAACGGCTCCGCCATGCCGTTCGAGCAACCCCTTAGCTTGGAAGTAGGGTTGGCCCATACCGATGCCGATTGCCTTTGCTTCGTTCGAGCGGGCCACGACACAACCGTCATTATTGGACAATACGACCACAGGCCGCCCCTCCAGATCAGGGCGGAAGACTCGTTCGCACGAGACGAAGAAGTTGTTGCAGTCGCAAAGTCCGTACATTATAAATTAAGAATTCCATATTCCAAATTAATATTGCCGTTAAGGTAGGTGCTTAATTACATAGGTAACTACGCCCCAAATGACCAACTGCTCCTCCTCGGCGATGTGGATCGGACGGTATTTGGGATTTGAGGGCAGAAGAACCCAATGTGCCCCCTCGCGTGCGAGTCGCTTGACCGTGAACTCGCCATCCACAAAGCAGATAGCGATCTTCCCCACGGCGGGCTCTACCGAGCGGTCGACAATCAGCAGGTCGCCATCGTCAATGCCTGCGTCGCGCATCGAGTCGCCCTCGACACGCACAAAGAAGGTGGCGGCAGGGTTGGGTATCAAGGCTCGATTCAGGTCGAGCGGTTGCTCCAGAAAGTCATCGGCCGGCGAGGGAAAGCCCGCCTTGACCGTCGCACCGGCTACGGGTAGCTCCTCATGCGAAGAGGTGTCGGCCGCAAGGATTGTAAGTTTCAAATCGTCCATATTGCAAAAATAACAAAGAATTTGTATAACAAGGCTCTTTTGGCATCTGCCTTGTCCGTAAAATGCTCATTTACGAAAAGTAAACTGCGCTTTTTCGGACTGCGAGCAGCTTCAAAATAGCTCTTGCTATACAAATTCTATAAAAGAGGGGCTGCTCAACCCGAAGTTGGACAGCCCCTTTTTGTGGAAATTATTTCGGCGAAAATTACTTCACCTCCTCGAACTCGACATCCTCGGGCTGAGCCTTCTGCTCGCCACCGGCCTGCTGACCGGCGTTGGGCTGACCCTGAGCCTGCTGGGCCTGCTGCTGGGTGTAGATGTCCTGCGAAGCGGCCTGCCATGCGGCGTTCAGCTCGGCGATAGCCGTGTCGATAGCTGCCAGATCCTGGTTCTTGTGAGCCTCCTTAAGCTTTGCGAGCGACGACTCGATAGCCGACTTCTTCTCGGCCGGAATCTTGTCACCATACTCCTTCAGCTGCTTCTCCGTAGCGAAGATGTTCGAGTCGGCGGCGTTGATCTTGTCGATGCGCTCCTTCTCGGCCTTGTCCTTCTCCTCGTTGGCCTTGGCCTCGTCGCGCATGCGCTGGATCTCCTGCTCGGTCAGACCCGACGATGCCTCGATGCGGATCTTCTGCTCCTTGCCCGTACCCTTATCCTTAGCCGATACGTTCAAGATACCGTTGGCGTCGATGTCGAACGTCACCTCAATCTGCGGTACACCACGCGGAGCGGCCGGAATGCCATCGAGGTGGAAGCGACCAATCGACTTGTTGTCGCGAGCCAGCGGACGCTCACCCTGGCATACGTTGATCTCTACCGAAGGCTGGTTGTCCGAAGCGGTCGAGAATACCTCCGACTTGCGGGTCGGGATCGTCGTGTTGGCCTCGATGAGCTTCGTCATCACGCCACCCAGCGTCTCGATACCGAGCGAGAGGGGCGTTACGTCCAGAAGCAGTACATCCTTCACCTCACCGGTGAGCACACCACCCTGAATAGCTGCACCTACGGCTACCACCTCGTCGGGGTTTACGCCCTTGTTGGGAGCCTTGCCGAAGAACTCCTCTACGATCTTCTGGATAGCGGGGATACGGGTCGAACCACCTACGAGGATCACCTCGTCGATATCCGAAGCGGTCATGCCGGCGTCGCGCAGAGCGGTCTTGCAAGGCTCTACGGTCTTACGAATCAGGTGGTCAGCCAGCTGCTCAAACTTAGCACGCGTGAGGGTCATCACCAAGTGCTGCGGAATGCCGTTTACGGGCATGATGTAGGGGAGGTTGATCTCGGTCGTCGTCGAGCTCGAGAGCTCGATCTTGGCCTTTTCTGCAGCCTCCTTCAGGCGCTGCAGAGCCATCGGGTCCTGACGCAGATCTACACCGTGCTCAGCCTTGAAGGCCTCGGCCATGTAGTCGATCAGTACGTGGTCGAAGTCGTCACCACCCAGGTGCGTGTCACCGTTGGTCGACTTCACCTCAAATACGCCGTCGCCGAGCTCGAGGATCGAGATATCGAACGTACCACCACCGAGGTCGTATACGGCGATCTTCATGTCGTTGTTCTTCTTGTCCAGACCGTAAGCCAGGGCGGCAGCCGTCGGCTCGTTGATGATGCGGCGCACCTTCAGACCGGCAATCTCACCGGCCTCCTTCGTGGCCTGGCGCTGCGAATCCGAGAAGTATGCGGGAACCGTAATTACGGCCTCCGTAACCTCCTGACCCAGGTAATCCTCGGCCGTCTTCTTCATCTTCTGGAGCGTGATGGCCGAAATCTCCTGCGGGGTGTACTGACGACCGTCGATATCTACGCGGGGCGTGTTGTTGTCGCCACGTACGATCGAATAGGGAGCGCGAGCGATGTCGTTTGCTACGTTGTCGTAACGCTCACCCATGAAACGCTTGATCGAGAAGACCGTGCGCTTGGGGTTCGTGATGGCCTGACGCTTTGCGGGATCACCCACCTTGCGCTCGCCACCCTCGGTGAAGGCTACCACCGACGGGGTGGTGCGGTGACCCTCCGAGTTGGGGATTACTACGGGCTCGTTGCCCTCCATAACGGCTACGCACGAGTTCGTCGTACCCAAGTCAATACCAATAATCTTTGCCATAATGAATGTTTTTATTTGTTGTTATTTGTTTTTCTTGTTCGGTATGCCGCTTTTTTGTTCGCGACAACGCTTTCTAACCGTTCAAACGCTGTACCAAACCCGAATTTGTGCCAAATGAGGCCAAAAAATCCCCGTGTCCTGCCGTTTGGCTGACACGGGGCTGACATTTTGGCAGACGCTGACAGCGCCTTTTAAACAATCACGCCGATTTCGTCGATCAGTTGGTTGACTTTGCGACGCAGTTTGCGCAGGATCGGTACCCAGACGATGGTCAAGATGACAATGGCCGAGGTGGCGCAGCCGAACATCACGGCGTGGCAAAATTCGCTGACGGCAAAGCTGGAGGCGATGGCGCTACACAGGGCGTTGATCAGGATGATGATGGCGAACGAGGCCAGCAGGCGGCACAGGGTACGCACGGCGAACGAGTAGACCTTGTTGACCTGGCGCAACTTGGCGTAGGTATCGTCCTTCATATCGAAGGGGCCGTCGGCAGCTCTCTTTTGCAGGAAGAGCCAATCTTTGAGCTCGCCCACGATGCGGATGTTGCACTCGCTGAGGAAGTTGAAGTAGCTCTCCTTGACCTCGTCCGACGCGGTGCGCTCCACGATGTCGAGTTTGTAGATATACTCGCCCGGCGTGCCACGACGGAAGATGTAACGGCACAAACCGACGGCCGTCAGGTTCCAACCCTCGCGGGCCATCTCGTTCAACCACTGCTCCTCCTGTTCGTACTCGGCGATGGTGTAAAATCGCCATACGCGCTTCATGTCGCCTGTATGTTTCATAACGTATCTATTTATTGTAAGGTTAATAGTTGTTTGCCATTTTTTACCAGCTCCTCCAAGCGGGTAATCTCCTCGCGAAGCACCTTTATGCCCTGCTCGGTGATGCGATACTCCTTTTTGCGTCCCTCCTCAGGCAGGGGCTCGATCCATCCCTTCTCCTGCAATGCCGCTAAAGCGCCATAGAGTGTTCCGGCCGATAGCGAAAGGCGTCCTCTGCTCAACTCGTTGGTCTGCTGCATGATGCCGTAGCCGTGCTTGGGTTCGATGAGCGCAAGAAGGATGTAATAGACCGCTTCGGTCAAGGCGTTAGAGGTGGTATTCATGAGGTGTTGAGGTTGCTTAAAAAAATGCTGTGTCGGCTTCCGTTATATCGGTAACCGATACAAAGGTAGCCGATATAGTTGAATTTCCAAACTTTTTCCTGAAAAATTCGTTCGAAAAAGTCTTCTTGTGGGCTTAGATGGCGTGGTGGGGCAGTTGTAGAGGGGTGAATTGAGTCGAAAAAATGAATTTTTGGGGGTGAAGTGGCTGAACTTTCCGAAAAAAGCCGTATCTTGTTCCATAATTTTGAATTTTTAACCTGATTGGATATGAAAAAATTCTCCGCATTTCTGTTAATCGCCCTGACGCTGCTTATGCCGTCGATGGCTTCGGCCGATTCGGTAACCGAGCAGCAGGCTTTGGCCAAGGCGGTACAATTCTTTAGTAAGGGTACAGAGACCCGTACAGCACCGCAGTTCGAGCTCGTTTGGAATGGCGAGGAGGCTGCTACGCGCTCGACGGCTGAGCCTGCGTTCTACATTTTTAACCGCACCGATGTTCCGGGCTTCGTGATCATCGCCGGTGACGATTCGGTGTCGCCCGTGATTGGTTACTCGTTCGAGAACGGATTCGGTAAGGGTGAGATGCCCTCGAACCTGCGCTATTGGCTGGAGGGTGTGCGTGGCATGATTCTTCAGTCGCGCGCAGCCGGTGCTCCGGCTGTGGATCAGACCCCGATGCTGGGCGAGGTGGTAAAGGACCTCGAGACGGCTGATTGGGACCAGGGTGATCCCTACAACCGCGAGTGCCCCACCTATGGTGGTCAGAAAGCCGTGACGGGTTGTGTGGCTACGGCTGCCGCCATTGTTTGTCAGTATCACAATTGGCCCTTGACCGGTAACGGTACGACGCCCGCCTATACGACTCGTACGCGTGGTATCTCGATCCCCGCTCGCGAGCTGGGTAGCTACAACTATGATCTGATGCCCAAGGTCTATAAGTCGGGTTACTCGGAGGCTGAGGCTGCTGAGGTGGCTCGCCTGATGGCCGACCTTGGTGCCGGCGTGAAGGCCGACTATGCTCAGCCGGGTGGTACGGGTGCCTTTACAAGCGACCAGCTGAAGGCCATGGTGACCTACATGCGTTACAACAAGTCGGCTTACTTGGCCCTGCGCGACGGTTACACCGATGAGGAGTGGAAGCGCCTGCTGAAGACCGAAATCGACGCCAATCGCCCCGTGCTCTATTCGGCCGGTTCGGATGCCGGTGGTCACGCTTTCGTGATGGATGGTTACACGAGCGACGGTATGTTCTGCTTCAACTGGGGTTGGAGCGGTTCGGCCAACGGTGCCTACAGTGTGAATAACATGGTGCCTTCGGGTTCGAGTTACAACTTTGCGCGTGATCATGAGGCTATTATTGATCTCTGGCCCGATAAGGAGGGTACGTCAACGACCTATTCGGATCGTCTGTCGGTATATAAGTATACTTCCGCTCAGAAGGCCTATCAGGGTCTGTCGGTAAGCACGACTATTTTCACGTCCGGAACGCCCTTTGCGGCTGATCTTTGCTTCTTGAATATTACGGCATGGCAATATTCGGGTAAGGTAGCCCTGGCGCTGGCTGATAAGTATGATACGATTAAGGAGTTGATTACGGATGAGAAGGAGACTGTTGTGAGTGGTGCCTCGAATGGTAGCCTCTACCTTGGTATGCAAAGCTTCACGGCAAAGATCACGGCGCAGATTAAGCCCGGTGATCGCATTATTCCTGTATTCTGGGATCGTGCCACGAATGGTTGGGTGCGCATGCGTAAGTATGATGAGAATTCGGTAGACGAGATCGTTGTGATGGAGGCCAATCCCGACGGTAATGCCATTGCTTCGGGTACGCAGATCAGTTGGGATCGTACGAAGAAGGAGTTTACGATTCAGACCTATAGCGAGACGACGCTCGAGGTGCTTAAGGCCGACGGTTCGAAACTCTCGTCGCAGACGGTGGGTAATGAGCCCATTGTGCTGAAGAACCTCTCGACGGGTAGCAATTATACCGTACGCATCTATTTCGATGCCGATGAGGCGTGCGAGTTTAAACTGAAGCTCTAATTTTCAAAAAGAAAGACAACGATGAAAAATTGCATGAAATATACGATGGGTGCTTTGGCACTCCTGGCCTTGACTGCTTGTGGTGGTTCGGAGGGTGGTAGCAAGTTCTCGGAGGTGACCTTTACGACCGAGATTCAGACCCGCGCTACGGCTGCCAACGTGCTGACCGACTTTGCCTCGGGCGATCGCATGAATATCTATAAGACTGAGAAGGCTCAGATTAGTCTCGATGTGACGACGGCGCACCAGGCCTCGTTCAGTGGTGGCGTATGGAAGGGTTCGCCCGCCATCACCCTCAATGGCGGTGAGACGGCTTATTTTTTCGCGGCCTATCCCTATCAGGCTGCTGCTGAGAATCCGTTGGAGATTCCCGTAAAGGTGGCTGATCAGAAGGATGTTCTCTATTCGGGTGCCGGTGTTTCGGTGAGCGAGTCGAACCCTTCGGGCAGCTTCAAGATGAGCCACGCCATGGCGGTGTTGGCCTTCAATATTCAGAGCTACGTAGGTGGTAAACTTCAGTCGATCGAGTTCGATAGCGAGCACTTCCCCCTCGAAGGTACGATGCGTATCACGAGCGGTCGTATTACGGCTACCACGACGGGTCCCTATACCCACACATGTGACGCTACGTTGACGCCCCAGGGTTGGACGACGAACCATCCTTCGGTCTTTGTGATCCCCTATACGGTGGGTTCAGCCGGTCTGCCGATTCACTTTACGATCGATGGCAAGAGCTACGACATCGACCTGCCGAAGACCTCGTATGCCATGGCTAAGAAGTATGTCTATACGTTGATTCTTACCGATGCCGGTCTGACGCTGAAGAGCGAGACGCCGACGGTGATCGATCTGAGTGCCGTGATGGAGACCCCCGCCGAGGAGCGCTACAGCCACGTTAAGGTGGTTGTTGGTTACGACATGGTTCAGGTCCCGGTGGTAACGGGTCAGAATACCTATGGCTTTGTGTATTGGGGTGATGATAGCCGTTCTGACTATGCAGCCGATTTGACGCACAGCTATTCGACCATGGGTCCCTACACAATCATGATGGACTTGTGGAATGCCGAGACGGTGACCATGACCGGCATCCGCGGTGTCAGCGAGATTGATCTGTCGAAGTTCTAATAAACAACGAGGCTCAATAAAAGGAGGAAAGGACAGCCTTTCCTCCTTTTATTTTGGCACTTACAAAAATAATTGTATCTTTGTTCTTTGGTTGGCTATGCATGCACTTATGCGTGGCGACTGATAACGAAACGAAATGCTGAAATTCCATCCCATATTGATGCGCCCAGTGTGGGGCGGCGAGCAAATCGCCCCCTATAAGGGTCTTGCAGCCACGCAGCAGATTGGCGAGAGCTGGGAGCTGTCGGGTCTTGCCGGCTACGAGTCGATCGTTGCCGAGGGTCCCGATTGTGGCCTTACGCTGCGCGAATTGGTGGCGCGTGAGGGTGAGAAGTTGGTTGGCAAGGCCGCCCATCGACGTTTCGGGGAGGAGTTCCCGCTTTTAGTGAAGTTTATCGACGCACGTAGCGATCTCTCGATTCAGGTGCATCCGAACGATCTGTTGGCCCGAGAACGCCACGCTTGCAGTGGCAAGAGTGAGCTGTGGTATGTGGTGCGTGCTGATAAAGAGGCGCGTTTGCGCATTGGCTTTAATCGCCCCGTGTCGCCTGCTGAGTACGAGCAGGCCGTGGAGGAGCACCGCATCGTGGAGTTGATGTCTGAGTATAGCATTGCTCCGGGTGACCTGTTCTACCTGCCTGCCGGTCGCATCCATACGATTGGTGCCGGTACGATGGTCGTGGAGATTCAACAACCATCCAATATTACCTATCGCATCTATGATTACGGTCGCCCGGGCGTAGACGGTAAGCCGCGTGAGCTGCATACCGAATTGGCCCGTGAGGCGATCGATTACAGCTATTCGGAGGACTACCGTACGCACTACACCCCCCGCAAGGATGAGGCGGTGCAGTTGGCCCGAAACGAGCATTTTACCGTCACGCTTTTTGATTTGACCCGTCCGCAGATTTTGGACCTTGAGTGGCTTGATTCGTTTGTGGCGCTGGTCTGCACGGTGGGCGAGGGTACGCTCATCGACGATAAGGGTCGCAAGATGTCGATCCGCCAGGGTGAGACGGTGCTGGTTCCGGCCGAAGCGAAGTGTCTGCAACTGATCCCGAACGAGCAACAGTTGACTCTGCTCGCGTCGTGGATTGATCTTTAGCATACGAAATCTGGGCTGATGATCGTTTATCGATTAGAAAGCTCTAAAACCGTTTATGCGATGAATCAACCTCAAAATCTAGAAAAGTATCGGGGTAGCTACTCCGAGCGTGGGCTGATGAAGAAGCTTGCGACCATGGCGCGCAAGGCGGGAGTGAAGGTCGTCTATGCCGTGCTGTTGCTCTATTATGCCCTGCAAAGCCCCCAAACTTCGGTAAAGGATAAAAGCATCATTTACGGTGCTTTGGGCTATTTTATCCTTCCCCTGGATCTGATTCCCGACTTTATTCCTCTGGCCGGTTATGGCGACGATATGGGGGCCCTATTGTTGGCAATCAGCCGTGTGGTGGCTAATATTACCGACGAGGTGCGTGCTCAAGCGCGTCTGAAGTTGCGCGATTGGTTTGGGGAGTATGATCCGGAGCAGCTGTCAGAGGTCGATAAACAAAAATAAGAAGCTGCCTAACAAGGCTCTTTTGGCATCTGCCTTGTCCTCAAAAGCTCATTTACGCTTTGGTAAACTGCACTTTTTCGGACTGCGAGCAGCCTCAAATGAGATCTTATTATATAACGTCTATAAGAAAAGGGGCTGTTCAATGAACAGCCCCTTGTTTCTGGAATAAGGTCAGTTATGCCTTGTGGGTCATGATATCCAGTACGATCTGATCCGTCTCATTCATGGCATCACGACCGATGCGGGTGAGGTTCTGGATCGAGCGATCTACGTCGTCGTCGATGATACCCTCTACCGAGGTGACGCAACGGCCGTTCATGGCCATCAGCGCCGACATCACGGCGGTCGACACACCACTCATGAGTTTCATGGCACAGCTGGGCTTGGCGCCGTCGCAAATCATACCCGTCAGATTGGCGATCATATTCTTTACGGCTGATACCACCTCGTCATAGCCACCGCCCATGAGGTAGGTGATACCGCAACTTGAACCCGAAGCTGCCACTACACAACCGCACAGTGCCGAAAGGCGACCGAGCGACTGCTTGATGTAGATCACCGTCAGGTGGCTCAGCGTCAGGGCGCGGATGGTCTGCTCCTCAGTGGCGCCAATCTCCTCGGCATAGACCGCTACGGGGAGCGTAGCTGCAATACCCTGATTACCGCTACCCGAGTTGCTCATCACGGGAATCTTTGCTCCTGCCATGCGTGCGTCACATGCAGCCGACGTATAGGAGAGTAGGCGCGTGAAGATGCTGTCACCCATGATTTTGCAATCGCGAGCCTCGCGCAATGTGCGACCAATGGCGTGGCCGTAGTTGCCCTGCAGAGAGATTTCAGCAGCCTCTTTGTTCAGACGCTTCGTCTCGAGGATAAAGCGGAGCTCCTCCACGGGCGACTCCATCGCAAACTCCCATACGCGAGCCAGTGAAAGGCTCACCTCCGTGCTCTCCTCCTGATTGTTGGCCGTCGTGCGGTTGTCCAACTCAATCGTGCCGTTTTTGGCCAGGTAGACAAAGTTGGTATGGCCTCCAGCGATGATCGCCACAGCCTCCTCATCGCCTGCTACGGCACGAATTTCGATGTAGAGTTTCTCGGTGATATCCTCCTTCAGGCCGATGGTGATACGCTTCTCGTCGATGAAGCTCTTGCCAGCCTCCACCGCTTCGGGGGTTACATCGCGTAATACCTCCAGCTGATAGGACGATTTACCGATCAAAGCACCCAGCGAAATGGCAATCGGCAGACCGATCATGCCCGTACCCGGGATACCGACACCCATGGCATTCTTCAGGACATTGGCGCTGAGCAGCACTTCGATGTGGTCGGGTCGCTTGCCCAACAACTCCGTAGCGCGTGCCGTACATAGCGCCACCGCAATCGGCTCAGTACAGCCAATAGCCGGAATCACCTCGCGATTAATCAGCGCGATGATGTTTGCTCTCTCTTCTCTATTTAACATAGGTTTGGATTGTGTGTTGTTCGTTTGTTATTTACCCACCGACTGAGCCAGGGCGAAGAAGTATTGCTCACCCTCCAGACCGATCACCTGAAGCACCTCGGGCGAAGCACCGCCACGCGTGATCGACTTGAGGCCCGTACCGGCCGTGTAGAGGTTTACATTCTCGGCATAACCGGCAGCATCCTGACCACAGAGGTATTGTGCTTTGGCGATGGGGAACTTACGCTCGTTGTAGGGGGTCAGGTCGGCTACATAGACCAGGTTCAGGGCAGCCGTCTCGACAAAACCCTGTGCGCCGGCCTTAGCCATGTAGTTGCCCTCCTTGACGCGCACCAGGCGATGGCCTTTGGCTTCGTAGCGGTAGATGCCCTCCTCGAAGAAGGCATAGACCGTGATGGGGTAGAGTGCCAGTGCCGAGGGGGCGGTCAGGTGGTCATTCTCGGGGCGGTTGATACCTGCAGCGGCCCACAGTACGCCCGAAAGCTCCTCCATCGAGAGCTTCTCGGCCGAGTACTCGCGCCACGAACGGCGATTTTGCAGCGCCTCGGAGATATTCACGCCACGCGTCAGGTCGGGAGCGGGCAGCTCGATCACCTCGTTGTGTACCACGGGGGTCGAAGCCAGCGGCTCCTCGGTCGGGGTCTGGTTCTGGCAGCAGGCCGTCATCATCAGGGCTGCTACGGCAAAAAGAATCGTCTTCATCGAAAATCTTGTTATTAAGGTAAAAGTGTTAAAGGGTCTGCATCGGAATCGATTCCACGGGTTGTGCCGGCTGGATGGGGGTCATCGGTACGGCGCGCGGTTGCTCGACGGTGATGATGCTGTCAACAATATACTTCGTGAATCCGCGCCAGGGCAGACGACCGAAGTACTCCTTGTAGTGCAGCTCGATGGTCTTGCCGCCCTGCAACATCAGTTTCTCGGCCAGCTCGGCATTCTCAACCGAGAACTCGAACTCGTAGCTTTGGATCGAACCTGCGGCCTGCGAGCGAATTCCGGCCTGGATCAGTTTACCTTCGTAGGTCTTGAAGAGCAGACCCTTGCGCACCACATAGTTCAACTCGCCACTCTTGACACCCTCGCCGAAGACGAAGTAGAAGCGAAAATAGCAGAACAGGAAGAGGCCGACAACGACGATCAGGCTCAAAATGGTAAGAAACTTTTTCATGGAATAAGTTTATTTAGGGTTCGTAAAGATAATCATTTTCTACAAAAAAAACGCGATATGCGATGCAACTCTGCATTACCCTCGCTAGCAACGAGGTCAACAATAGGCTATGCCTCTTCTTGAGTGTGGCCGCTTACGGGTTGATTGGTGGTGTTCTTGCGGTGATGACGTCCGCCTCGGTGGCGACGACGTCTGTCGCGTGTGCCGCGATTACCCTCACCGCGACCCTCGCCGTGGTTGTTGTCTGCAGGAGTGGTGTCGGTCGAAGGTGTAGCGGCTATGGCCTGCTCGCCTCCTGCGCGTGGTTTTTCGCTACGACCTCGGCGTGAACGTGACTTGCCACCGCGTCCTTTGCGACCCTTGCCACCCGAACGACGACCATCTGAGGGGGTGTAGGCCGGGCCATCCATACCTTCGGGAAGCTCACGCTTCGGCACCTCGCGCTCGATGAACTTCTCGATCTGGTAGAACTTCGACTGTTCCTCCTCGTTGACGAAGGTGATGGCCGCACCTGTAGCCGCCGCGCGTGCCGTACGGCCAATGCGGTGGATGTAATCTTCGGGGTCGTGCGGTACGTCGTAGTTGATGACGAGCGTGATATCTTCGATGTCGATACCGCGTGCCACGATATCCGTGGCCACGAGGATCTTCACCTTGCCGTTCTTGTAGTTGAGCATCACCTCCTCGCGCTTGGACTGATCCAAATCGGAGTGCATGGGCGCTACGTCGAGGTGCATGCGTTTGAGGGTATGGGCCAGCTCCTTCACCTTCTGCTTCGAGGAGGAGAAGATGAGTGCCTTGGAGTCGAAGGGCTCTTTGAAGAGCTCCTTCACGAGGTTGAGCTTCTGCGTCTCGTAGCAGACGTAGGCCGACTGGTCGATCGCCTCGTTCGGCTTCGAGATGGCGATGTTGACCTCCACCGGATCGCGCAGGATGGTCTTTGCCAGGTCGCGAATCTTCGGGGGCAGTGTGGCCGAGAAGAGCAACGTTTGGCGCTCCTTCGGAATATATGAGATGATCTTCAGAATATCCTCGGCAAAACCCATGTCGAGCATGCGGTCGGCCTCGTCCAGAATCAGGTAGCTGACCTTCGAGAGGTCGATGCCACTGTTCTGCAGGTGCGAAATCATGCGTCCAGGTGTGGCAATTACGACATCCGAGCCCATCAACATGCCGCGCTTCTGCACATCCCAGCCCTTGCCGTCACCGCCACCATAGACCACCGTCGTTGAGACGGGCAGGTAGTACGAGAAGCCCTGGAACTGCTGGTCGATCTGCTGTGCCAGCTCACGCGTGGGGACGATGATGAGCGACTTGACCACATTGTCGGGGTTGCCCTCCAACAGCAGACGGTTCAGCAACGGCAATGTGTAGGCCGCCGTCTTACCCGTGCCGGTCTGGGCACAGCCGATGATATCGTGACCCTCGAGGATGACCGGGATAGTGTGCTCTTGCACAGGAGTCATCTCCTCGAAGTGCATGTCCCACAGACCGTCCAGAATCTCCTCTTCTAAATCTAATTCGTCAAATCTCATGGTGTAAGTTACTTAATCTCTTCGCCGAAGAGGGTAGCCGAGGTGCAACGTGTAATGCGCACACGCACATACTCGCCGGCCTCGTGGCCGTTGTTGTCGAAGACCACCATCTTGTTCTGCGACGTGCGACCGCAAAGTTGAGCCTCGCTACGACGCGACGTGCCCTCGACCAGTACTTCGAACTCCTTACCCACATCGCGACGGTAGCTCTCCAGGCCCAGTTCGTTCTGCAGGGCAATGATCTCTTGCAGGCGACGCGACTTTACCTCATCGGGTACATCGTCGCCCAGGTTGCGCTGGGCAAAGGTGCCCGGACGCTCTGAGTATTTGAACATGAAGGCAAAGTCGTAGCCCACCTCACGCATCAGTGAGAGGGTATCCTGGTGCTCCTGCTCGGTCTCACCCGCAAAGCCGGCGATCAGGTCGGTCGTGATGGCGCAATCGGGCATGTAGCGACGAATGGCTGCAATGCGATCCAGGTACCACTCGCGGCTATATTTGCGGTTCATACGCTCGAGCATCGAGGTCGAACCCGACTGTGCAGGCAGGTGGATCGAACGGCAGATATTGGGCTTCGAGGCCATCACCTCGAGCAACTTGTCGCTCATATCCTTCGGGTGCGAGGTGGCAAAGCGGACACGCAGCGCGGGCGATATCTCTGCCACGCGACGCATCAGTTCGGGAAAATCAACCTCACCCCAGTGGTAGGAATTGACATTCTGGCCCAGGAGCGTCACCTCGCGGTAGCCATTCTCGAAGAGCTGACGAGCCTCGTTGAGGATCGTCTCGGCATCACGGCTACGCTCACGGCCACGCGTGTAGGGAACGACGCAATAGGAGCAGAAATTATTGCAACCGCGCATGATCGAAATGAAGGCACTCACACCATTCTTGTCGATGCGCACGGGGGCAATCTCGGCATAGGTCTCCTCGGTCGAGAGCAGGACATTTACCCCCTGCTGGCCAGCCTCGGCGCTACGCAACAGGTTCGGCAGGTCGCGGTAAGCATCCGGGCCGGCTACGATGTCCACGCCCGTCTCGGGCTTGAGCAGTGCCTCGTTCAGACGCTCGGCCATACAGCCTACGATGCCCACGATAAGGCCCGGCTTCTGCTTCTTGAGGCGACGCATCTCCGAAAGACGGCCCCAAATGCGCTGCTCGGCGTTGTCGCGGATCGAGCAGGTGTTAATCAGAATTACATCGGCCTCGGCCTGCGTTTCGGTATAGCGGTAGCCATGCTGTTGGAGAATCGAGATGATGAGCTCCGAGTCGCCGACATTCATCTGGCAACCGTAGGTCTCGATAAAGAGCTTGCGTCCCTCACCCGTCAACGGTCTTAATTGATTATATTGCACAGTATATAAATGCTTAATTTTTAATTCTAAATTCTACATTTTGCATTACTCGGCCTGCAGCGCATCATCCTCGGGGAAGGGCTTGAAGCCTTCGCCGTAGGTGTCGTAGGCGTCGGTTACGACTACAAAAGCGCGGGGGTCGATATTCTTGATCTTCTGCTGTACCTGACGTACCTCTTTGCGGCTGATCACCAGGAAGATCATCTCGCGCTCGGCGTCGGTGTACATGCCGCGGGCACGGAGGTAGGTGGCGCTGCGCTCCAGATCCTCGAGGATGAATTTCTTCAGCTCGGCATGGTTGTCCGTAATGATGAAGAGCAGTTTATCGTACGAAGCACCATCGAGGACATAGGCCAGCACGCGCGACGAGGCGTAGATGATCAACAGCGAATAGATCGTCAGCAACCAGCCCGACGGGTTGGCCTCGCCGATAAAGAGACCGAAACCGATTACCAAAAGGCCGGTCAGCACGACAAAACCATCGGCGTAGAAGATGCCGGTCGAGAACTTCATGCCGCAATATTTGTTGAGCAACATGGCGACGATATCCGTGCCTCCGGTCGTAGCCTGCTGGCGAACGACGATACCCATGCCGACACCGATGAGAATCGAGGCCAACAGACCGGCCAGCAGCAGGTCGTTCGAGAGGTTGAGGTGGCCACCCAGCAGCAGCGCCGGGTCCAGCGACTCGATGGCCTCCTTGGTGGGGTAGACGAGCGTCGTTAAGAGGTTCATGAAGCCCGGCGTAAAGGCCGCTGCAGCGATCGTTCGTGCACCAAACTTACCACCAAAGATAATGAGGGCAGTGATCATGAGCGGAATGTCGAACATGTAGCCAAACGTACCCACCTGAATCGACGGGAAGATGTTATGCATAACCACGGCCAAGCCGTAAACGCCACCCGGTACAAACTTGTAGGGGTTGACGAAGAGTACGAATGCAGTACCCAAGATGCTGCAACCCAGGAAAATAAGCAGCCACGAGCGGACTGCCTTCCAGATTTTTGCGATTGAAAGTTGTTCTTTCATAAACCTTTCTATGACAGATGTGTGATACTTATATTTATATTAAATATATTTGGACAAAGATACGACTTTTCTTCGAATATTGAGCGCGGACTTGGATTTTTTCGTTTTATAGGGTCAAAATGGCCGATTTTCACTTTTTTTTATTATCTTTGTCGCATAAACTATATCAAAAAGTCATGATTTTAACCTATTATCTCGTCATAACGCTTCTTATTATTGCCTACTTGTTAGGCTCGATTCCGAGTGCCGTATGGATCGGCAAACGCTATTACGGCGTCGATATCCGCGAGCATGGATCGAAGAATGCCGGTACCACGAATATGTTGCGTGTGCTGGGTCGTCGTGCAGCCATTCCGGTCTTTGCACTCGACTTTCTGAAAGGCTTTGTGGCTGTGACGATTATGGATTTGGCGAAGTATGACGAGGTGTTTGCCAATGCTCCCACCGAGAACGGTTTCTACATCCTGCGTTTTGCGGCTCTCTTCTGTGCCGTGATCGGCCACATCTTCCCCATCTTTGCGGGATTCCGTGGCGGTAAAGGTGTAGCTACGTTGGTGGGTGGTGTGGTTGCCGTCAATGCACCACTGATCCTGCTCTGCGCCGGTGTGTGGCTCATTGTGCTGATGATTTCGCACTACGTGTCGTTGGCCTCGATGATCGCCGGTATCTGCTATCCGATCTTTACGCTCACCTCGCCGAAGGTGGGCCATCTGCCGCCCTTCATCGTCTTCTCGATTGTGGTGGCTATTTTGCTTATTTACACCCATCGCAAGAACATTCAGCGTATCAAGGCGGGTACCGAATCGAAGATCTACGTCTGGAAGCGTAAGCCGAAGAGTGAGCCGGTTATGGAGCCCGTAAAGGAGGAGTCGCTCGAGGAGGCCGTCGAAGAGTTGGTCGAAGAGTTTGCGGAGGACAACAAAGAGGCATAATCACATTAAACCTACATATCAATGCAAGAGAATGTAATTAAGATTTTTGAGAACAGTTTTCGTGAGCATCGTGAGATGTCGGCCTTGACGGATTACTTCAAGGGCGAAACGTTCTCGTATTATGAACTGGCTAAGGAGATTGCCAAGCTGCACCTGCTCTTCAAAGAGGCCGGTATCAAACAGGGCGACAAGATTGCCCTTATTGGCCGTAATAATCCTCGCTGGTGCATCACGTGGCTCGCTACGGTGACCTATGGCGCCGTAATCGTGCCCATCCTGCAAGACTTTGCTCCCACGGATATCATCCATATTATCAACCACTCGGAGAGCCGTCTGTTGTTCCTGGGTGATAATTTCTGGGATAATATTGAGCCCGATCAGATCGAGAAGATCGAGGGCGTATTCTCGCTTACCGACTTCCATGTAATTTACGAGCAGAAGGGTGATAAGCTGACTTCGTTCCAGAAGGATATCAAGAAGGCCTATCGCAAGGCCTATCCGCGCGGTTTTAATGTCGAGGATATCAAGTATGTCGAAGTAGATGACGATCAGCTGGTATTGCTGAACTATACGTCGGGTACGACGGGTTATTCGAAGGGCGTTATGCTGACCTGCGAAAACCTGACGGGTAACGTCCTGATGGGTTTTGAGGCTACGAATCCCGAAACGGGCGAGTTCTATTTCCAGAAGGGTTACCGCATCCTGTCGTTCCTGCCTTTGGCCCACGCCTTTGGTTGTGCTTTTGACTTTATTACGGCCATGGCGCGCGGTATGCACGTCACGCTGCTGGGTCGAATGCCCTCGCCGAAGATCTTGATCGAGGCGATGAGCAATGTGCGCCCGAATGTGATTCTGACCGTGCCCCTGATCTTGGATAAGATCTACCGCAAGCAGATTCAGCCCATGCTGGAGAAGGGCCCGATGTCGATTGCCATGAAGGTGCCCCTGATTAATACGGCCATCTACTCGGTGATTCGCAAGAAGCTGATGGATACCTTTGGTGGAGCCTGCAACATCTTCATCGTGGGTGGTGCTCCGATGAATCAGGAGACTGAGTCGTTCCTGCGCAAGATCAACTTCCCGCTGACGGTGGGTTACGGTATGACCGAGTGCGGTCCGCTGATCAGCTTCACGCCTGCTCCGGAGTATAAGTCGGGCTCGTGCGGTCGTTATATCTCGGCACGTCTCGAGTGTAAGATCGACTCGAACGATCCGGAGAAGGTTGCCGGTGAGATTTTGGTGCGTGGTGGTCACGTGATGAAGGGTTACTACAAGAACCCCGACGCTACGAAGAAGGTACTCGAGAAGGACGGTTGGCTCCATACGGGCGATATGGGTACGATGGATCACGATGGTACGCTCTACATCCGTGGTCGCTCGAAGACGATGATTCTCTCGGCCAATGGTCAGAACATCTACCCCGAGGAGATCGAGGATCAGCTCAACAACATGTATATGGTACTCGAGTCGCTCGTGCTGGATGCGGGTGGTGGTCGTCTGAAGGCACTCGTGGTGCCCGACTATGAGCTGGCCGAGAAGGAGGGTGTTAGCAAGGAGGATCTTCCGGAGATTATCCAGAACAACATGAAGGAGCTCAACCAGCAGTTGGCCGCTTACCAGCGCCTGGCTGAGGTGGTGCTCTATCCCAAGGAGTTCGAGAAGACCCCGAAGCGTTCGATCAAGCGTTACCTCTACGATACGACCCTGCTCTCGAAGTAGGCCGATCGATCTTCAAAAACGAAAAAGGTTGCTCAAAAAGGGCAACCTTTTTTCTATTATAGTAGATAATTTATTACCTTTGCTTATTCGTTAACCTTTTCAGCCGTCGACTATGCAACTCGGAAAACGATATGCCTTGGGTGAAAACCTGCTCTACTTTTTAGTGTGGACCACCATTATTTTGGTGCCCATTCTCAATGCGCAGATGCTCTCCGAGATGCATGTCAATAAGACGGAGGCCTGGATTATCTGGCGACAGATCATCCCGTTTCTGGCAATCTTTTTAGTTCACAACACGTTGATCGCTCCACGCTACCTGTTGAAAGGAAGGTATGCGCTCTACCTCATCGTGAATATCATCTTCGTGACGATTGTCTTCTCGATGATCTACATCTACGAGATGAATATTGGTTATACGGCGGTCTATGGCTCGTTTACAAATTATGAGGTCTATCTAAATATCCTCTTTGCGCTCTTTATGAATGGTACGAATGGCGGTATCAAACTGCTTTACAAGGCCTTTGGAGATGAGCAGAAGATGCTTGAGTTGAAAGAGGAAAACCTGCGCGCCGAGATGGCTTCGCTGAAATATCAGGTCAACCCGCACTTCTTCATGAATACGCTCAACAACATTCATGCGCTGATTGACATCGACGGCGAGGCTGCCAAATCGGCTGTGATCGACCTCTCGAAGATGATGCGTTATGTCTTGTACGATTCGGAGCGCGAGACCATTTCGCTGGCGGCCGATCTGCAGTTCATGAAGAACTACATCGAGCTGATGCGCATCCGCTATTCGGACGATGTGGTCATCACGCTCGATTATCCGCATGAGTTGCCTGAGAAGGTGGTGATTCCGCCGCTGCTGCTGATCGTATTTATTGAGAATGCCTTCAAACACGGTGTGAGCTACAACCAGGCTTCGTTCATCAACATCTCGCTCTTCTATGCAGACAGCAAGCTGACGGCCATCATCAGCAACAGTCGCGCAAAGCAGAGTGCCTCGATCGAGAAGGGCGGTATCGGCTTGGAAAATGTCCGCAAACGCCTCGACCTGATCTACGGACCGTCGGGCTACTCGCTCGATATTCACCAGGAGAGTGATCGCTATACTGTTAAACTTGAAATCCCTACCCTCCATGCTTAAATGCCTTGCCATAGATGATGAGCCGTTGGCACTGCGCCAGCTCACGAACTACATCGCCAAGCTCCCGTACCTGGAGTTGGTGGCGAGTTGCAAAAATGCACTGGATGCACAGCGCATCGTGACGACTGAGCATGTCGGCCTGATCTTTGTCGACATCAATATGCCCGATCTGAATGGGGTGGATTTTGTCCGTTCGCTGATTGGTGTGCGTCCGATGGTCATCTTCACGACCGCCTATTCGGAGTATGCCGTGGAGGGTTTCCGACTCGATGCGGTCGACTACCTGCTGAAACCCTTCTCGCTGGCCGACTTTAGCCGAGCTGCGGCGAAGGCCAATGCCCTTTATGAACTGCGTCAGCAGGCTCAACGCATGAACGAATCGACAATGCAGACGGCTACGCCCGTGGAGGCGCAGCCCGATGCCCAAGAGCCCGCTCAGCCGATAGCTGCACCTGAGGTTGAGGCGAAGGAGGAGCCGCAGCAGGAGTATATCTCTGTGAAGGCAGATTATAAGTTGTCGCTGATTCGTCTCGATGAGATACTCTACATCGAGAGTGAGGGGGAGTATGTACGCATCCACCTTGAAAGCGGCCAAAAGATCACGACGCTCTATCGTATCAAGAATATGGAGGCCGAGCTTCCGTCGGATCGCTTTATGCGCGTGCATCGCTCCTATATCGTCAATCTGAAGGCGATCCGCAGCTACATGCGTGGTCGTATCTATATCAGTGAGGAGTGCCACATCCCCATCGGAGAGAACTACAAGGAGAATTTCCAAGCCTACATCGGGAAGACCTATAAAAACTTATAAAACGTATGGATTTGGCGTTGGGGCTATTCATCTTTGCGTTGTTATGCCTGGCCTGTTCTGCTTTCGGATCGGGTAAATCCAATACGGATCCTATGCGCTCCTTTGACGAGGAGTGGGAGGAGGCGCGACAAGAGGTGGAAAGTGGTCTGTATGATGAGGAATTCGATGAGTTGTTAGCAACTCTCGAAGAGGAGACTGACGACTTGGATATGGACGAAGAGCTAGATTCTGACGACGAGTTCGACGACGAGGATGAAGATTTCGATGATGAGGACTTCGATGAAGACGACTTCGATGATGAGAACGAACTTGATGACGAGGATGATACCTATTAAAACAACTTGGGAAATTGTGTTAAGGTGCGATAGCCGGTCTCTGTAAGTTCGTAGGCGTAAATCTTCACTCCGTTTGTCAGGAGTAAATAGCGCGCTCCGAGTACCGAATTGTAGCGTGCGGCTTGATCCAATACTGCTTGATCAATCTTTACGTCTGTAGCCTTACACTCGGCCAGCAAGAGGGGCTTCGTGTCACTCCCCACAACCACCACATCGGCACGTTGCGGCTGCCCGTTGAGGAGCACGGGGTACTCTTCGACGATGTTGAGCACCGGCACCCCCAGACAGTGTACGAGCCATGCCACCAGATGGCGGCGCACCCACTCCTCAGGGGTCAGGACCAGCCATTGTCGGCGCGTCTCGCACCACACCTGCCGGCCACGAGCATCCTCCTTTTGGCGCAGCTGGACGGCTGGAAAAATCAGTTTTGCTTGCTCTTGCATCGCGTATCGAAAAAAAAGAGTATCTTTGTCAAAGCAAAGATACAAAACTATGCGCATACTCACCACTCTTTTGGCCCTTTTTTCGTGCACGATACTCGTTGCACAGCCCTATAGCGCGACCGAGGGTCGCGAACTTCCGCGTGGCTATATCATGCCCTACAGCTCGGCGACGGATGCCGATGCAGCCCTTGAAGGTCACCGCTACGCCACCCCCATCACGGAGTGGACGACGGAGGGTAACCGCCTCTCGGCCGATCTGATCTCGACCTTCGCCTGGACCAACCGCCAGGTGATGCTCCACATCGAGAGTGCACCATCTGACTATGAATTGTGGATCAATGGCCGTCGAGTGGCTACCAATCGCGACGGCAACAGCCCCGCCGACTACAATATCACCAAGCGCGTCAAAGAGGGTCGTAACCGTGTGGAGATTATCCTGAACCGCCCTTCGGACCTCGCTCCGATCGAGGGCTGGAAGCAAGGCTCGGAACAGCTGGGTAAGGTGTGGGTTGCCTCGTCGCCGACGATGGGTGTGCGCGATGTGTTGGTGCGCACTACACTGGGTGAAGATGACCAGACAATTGCTACGGCCGAGGTGGGCATTGTGGTAAAGAGCTACTCGCTTAATCCCCGTTCGGCACGTATCTTCTACGAGTTGGCTGATCCCGCGGGATGTACCGTGGCCCATGGACAGACCGATCTGACGCTCGAGATGCGTGGTGAGGATACGGTACGCTTCCTCGCTTCGGTGCCCGATACGTTGCTTTGGAGTCGCGAGAGACCGCAACACTACACGTTGCGCGTCCGCACCCAGCGCGAGGGGCGCTTTACTGAGTACCACCGCTATCCGATTGGTCTGCGTGCGGTGGGCTATCAGCGAGGTAAGGTGCTTATTAATGGCAAGGAGGAGCAACTGCATACGACCGTTTGCCCCGCCGATGCCACGCCTGACCACCTGGCCGAGATTCGTCGTTCGGAGTACAACGCCATTCGTCTGCAGCCCGGAGCGGTTGCGCCCCATCTCTATGCGGTTTGCGATACACTGGGCCTCTACGTGATTCCGCAGGCGCCTATCGATAGCCACAAGGCAGGAACTTCGCGCAGTGTGGGTGGAAATCCCTCGAACGATCCGGCGTGGGTGCCCTTCTACCTCGAGCGTGTCGAGAATAGCTACCATACGACCAAGCGTCATCCGTCGGTTATCGGCTTTTCGATTGCCACTACGTCGGCTAACGGCATTGCCCTTTATGAGAGTTATCTTCAACTGAAGCGACTTTCGGACTTAAGACCGGTTGTTTACCCCTCGGCGGAAGGTGAATGGAATACGGATTGTATTGAGTAGATTTATAGCGAGTTAGCGCTTTGGTTGGTTTTTGCGAGAAAAAATATGTAAACTTTTTTCGCATTTTTTCCTCAAAAAATTTGCAGGGATAAACTTTTGTCCTTATCTTTGCATCGCAATTAGGAGGTAAAACTCCGAAAGCAAATGCCTCTTTAGCTCAGTTGGTA
>JAFZFJ010000142.1 GCA_017555975.1 Alistipes sp.
ACCAATATTCTTACCCACATCGATGTCGGCAATATCGATCGAGAGAATCTCGAAGGCCGTACCCGCATCGAGCCCCTTCTCGAGCACCACACGCGAGATCGAATCGGGATTCTCGAGCACGATCTTATGCGAAGCTGCCGAACCGATTGACGAGACGATACCCTCACCGACACGCGCCAAGACGGTCTCCTCGCCGGCGCCACCCACGAGCTGCTTGATGTTGGCACGCACCGTCACACGCGCCGTGGCGATGAGCTGAATACCCTCCGTCGCCACAGCAGCCACGGGAGGCGTATTGATCACCTTCGGGTTCACCGACATCTGCACCGCCTCAAAAACATCGCGACCGGCCAGATCGATCGCCGTGGCCATCTTGAAGTCGAGGTTGATGTTGGCCTTCTGGGCCGACACGAGCGCATGTACGACATTCGTCACATTACCACCGGCCAAGTAGTGTGCCTCCACCTCGTTCGGATTGAGATGCAGGCCGGCCTTCGTGCTCTCGATCATCGACGAGACGATCGTCGAGGGGGGCACCTTGCGCCAACGCATCAGGATCAGTTGCAGCAGGCTGATGCGCACACCCGACACCAGTGCCGAGAACCACAGACCTACCGGAATAAAGTAAAAGATCAGCCAAATGGCGACCAGCGAAACGAATGCCAACAAGGCAACAATTCCCATATCCATATTCATAACGGTTTAGTTTTAGTTGGTTTTCTTGACAATCACATTGAAATTCTCGAAGCCTACAACCTCGACCTCCTGCTTGGGGTCGATGTAGACATCGGTCGACTTGGCCTCGTAGCTCTTACCGCCAATCTCCACCTTGCCCATCGGTGCCAGGCGCGAGATCGTGCGACCACGCTCGCCGATCTTCAACTCCTCGGCCGGGGTGGGCATGCTCGACGACTTGAGCTCCTGCTCGAGCGAGAGGCGCTGCCAGGTCTTGGCGCGCAACGAGATCACCACAGCCACGAGCGAGATCACCAGCACCACGACAAGCGTTGCGATGCCTGCTGTTGTCCCCAGCTTCGTAAAGGCCAAATAGATGGCACTACCGTCGCAAACCAAAGCCAAGAGTGCACCGATCGAGACTCCGGGCAACAGCACAATTTCCACCACCAAGAAGAGCAGTCCCAGCAGGACCAAAAGTGCAATGTACCACATACTTATCTATCTGTTTTTAGGTTCGTTCTTATTGATTCAGCTCAACCACCTTGATCTCCAACGCAGCATTGGCGGCCTGCATCTGTGCCGCCGTATCCTCCGCCTTGGAGCGGCTCTCGAAGGTGCCAATCACATAGCGCGAAGCACCGATGCGCGACACCTCGGCCGTCGGATGGGCCGTGCGAAGTGCCGTGAGTACCTCATCACTCAGCGCCGCGACACCCGTGATCTCGAGGCGGAAGCCCGACACGGTTGCTGTGGGCATCGGGTCGGTGCTCAGGTTGCGATACTCGCCATCGATCCAAACAACCACCTCCGGGCGCACAAAGCCGCGCTTCTTGAGGCGATCCTGCGCTGTGAGTGCCTCATCATAGGTAGCAAAGCCTCCTGCATAGTAGCACCATTTACCCGCATCGTTCACCTGGTAGTAGATCGGTGCCGTACCACGGAAGATCGTCACCGGGCGCTTTGCCGTAAACTCACCGAGCAGGATACGATAGATCGTACCGCGCTGGTAGATCTTACACTCGGGAATAGGGTTCTGGGTCGTATACTGCGGACGCGGAGCGAAGCTCAGCGTGTCGTAGTCGATGAAGTAGCGCTCCTGCAGCTTGATGCGCGGCAGGCGATAATCGATCGTCGAGAGTTGCTCACGAATTCCACGCAACGAATCCACCGCCTCGGCGAGGAAGAGTTCCCCGGCGACCGCCGTTTCGTAATCAACCAACGCCTGCTTGCGCAAGAAGTAGTCGACCAACTCATCGGAGGCCGTCTCGCCCTGCAGAGCACGCACCTCGCGCATCGTGCGGGCATGGCGCTCCTGCTGCTTATCGAGCACCTGCTCCTTGCGCAGCGCCTCCATCAGGTAGTCGTAGGCGTAGCACTTGTTGTCGTAGATGTAGTTCCAAGCCTCGGCCAACTGATCCGAGAGGGT
>JAFZFJ010000143.1 GCA_017555975.1 Alistipes sp.
AAGTTGAAAGTTGAAAGTTGAAAGTTGAAAGCTGACTGCTTAAGACCCTATGTTAGCTCAACAAAAAGGGAGATAGCCGACGGAAAGGCTATCTCCCATAATTTTTTGTAGAGCGGATGAAAGAACGAAAAAAACTTTCAACTTTGACCCACCTGCGGTGTCCCGACTTCGCTGCGCCTCGGCAAAGTCTGCAAGCAGCCTCTGCGCTCGGCTTAATCGCGAAGTTCAACTCTCAACTCTCAACTTCGAGCTCTAATCCTCTTCTTCCAACTCGAAGATCGCCTCCACGGCCTTCTCGAAGACGCGAGCGATCTTGAGGGCCAGGACGGTCGAAGGGATAAACTTTCCTGCTTCGATGGCGTTGATCGTCTGACGGCTTACGCCACACTGTTCGGCCAAATCCTGCTGTGTGATGCGCTTTTCGGCGCGCTCGACACGGATTCTATTCTTCATCCCCGCCCTCCTTTCTTGCGTGCCACAACATCACCTCATAGGTACCGATAAAGATCAGCGGATAGGTCACCAGGTTGTAGACCATGATGTTGAGGTAGTCCAGGCTGTTGAACACTAAGGTTGCCACGATGATAAATGCGGCCTGGATGTAAAAGGCGGTCAGCAGGGCGTTGAGGCGGATGCGACTGATCATCTCATCCTCGACCTTCTCGCGCGAGCAACCAACGAAAATCGTACCGAGCCACATCCACAACACCAGGTGGTTGTTGATGAGCGGTGAGTCAGCGAGTTGCAACGCCTGCAACCACGCGATGTTTTGGTAGTTGAATCCAATTGCTGCCGCCCAAATACCTATTGGCACAGCAATCGCCAACATCAGCCATCCGACCCACTTGAAGCCGTAAGGCAATAACCATTCTCTTTGCATAGTGATAAAGTGTTTAAGGTTTAGCAAACTGTCGGGCGTGGCCATTCGCCCCGTTTGCTGCTGCAAAAGTAAAGCAAACTTTACAAAATAGCAAACAAAATTGACAAAATAATTTCGGACGGGCGATTTTGAGGCGATGCAAGGATAAGAAAAAATCCAGCATTACTGCTGGATTTTTACCAATTGTTCGCGATAGGCATTGAGGATGCGTGACTTGGAGATGAAGCCTAAGTAGTGGTTGTCGCGATCCACTACGGGGAGCATCCAGGTGTGTCCGTCCTCGAATTTTGGCAGGATCGACTGGATGATCTCGTGCTGCAGAATGCGGTCGGGCGGTTGGATCATGTAGTCCATTACCGAATTGCCATACTTCTCGTGTTTGAACATATCCTTTCTTAGGTCGTCCAGCTGCACCACGCCTAGCAGACGGCCGAAATCGTCGATCACGGGGAAGATGTTGCGACGGGCCGTCGAGATGATCGTGATCAGATCGCCCAGGGTCATGTGCGAGCGGATGCGGATGAAGTCGGTCTCCATCAACTCTTCCAACCTCAGGAAGACGAAGACCGATTGGTCCTTGTCGTGGGTCAGCAGTTCGCCCTTTTGGCGCAGCTGCTTGGTGTAGATCGAGTCGGGATCGAGGTAGTAGTTGATGGCAAATGAGATGCAGGCCGTGATCATCAGCGGGATGAAGAGGCCGTAACCGTTCGAGAGCTCGGCAATGAGGAAGATCGAGGTAAGCGGAGCATTCATTACGCCTGCCATCACACCGGCCATGCCTACCAACGTAAACGAGGCAATCGGCACTTGCCAATCGAACAAGGCGTTGCAGATCAGCGCTAAAGCTGCACCCGTGAAGGCGCCTACGAAGAGCGAGGGGGCAAACGTACCACCCACACCGCCGGCGGCGTTGGTCGTAGCCATGGCGATCACCTTGAAGAACATCGTGGCCACCACAAAGAGGATGATGACCCAGTCGATGTGGCTGAAGCGGTAGAAGAGCGAGTTGTTGAAGAGCTGATCCGTTTGGCCATGCATCAACCCTACGAAGGCGTCGTAACCCTCGCCATAGAGGGGCGGGAAGATGAAGATCAGCAGACCGAGAACCACGCCTCCAATGATCCATTTGCGTTGTTGGGTGGGCTGTTTCTTAAAGAACGCGCCCACACGCGAGTTCATCGACGTGAGGTACCAGGCCATCAGGGCACACAGACCTCCCAAGAGGATGAAGAGCGGAATCTGCCACAACTCGAAGGCATCCTCAGGGCGCAGCGAGACGGCAATAATGGGGTCGAAGCCGCGCAGAATGAAGGCGATGGTGGTGGCCGTGACGGTAGCGATCAAGAGGGGGATGATCGAGGTGGCGGTGATGTCGAGCATCAGAATCTCCAACACGAAAATTACACCCGTAATCGGGGCCTTGAAGATGGCCGCCAGGGCAGCACCCGCACCGCAGCAGAGCATCAGGGTGGTGTGCTTGTAGTTGAGTCTGGCCAGTTGGGCGACATTCGATCCGATGGCGGCACCGGTCAAGACGATCGGGGCCTCAGGACCCACCGAACCACCAAAACCGATGGTCGTGGCACCACCTACGATCGAGGTCCAGCAGTTGTGGCGTGTGATGCGCGAGTCGCGACGCGACATGGCGTATAGTACGCGGGTGACGCCCTCCGAGATATTATCGCGCACGATGTAGCGGACAAAGAGAGTTGCCAGGATGATACCCACGACGGGGTAGACCAGGTAGAGGAATTGAGCCCTGTCGACCGAGAACCAGCGCGTGAGTCCCTGGCCGATGGCATGCAGCAATACCTCAAAGAGGAAGGTGCCCACACCGGCCAATGCACCCACGATGACGGCCAACACCATCAACATCTGACGGGTCGAAAGCCGACGCGTAAGGCGCAGGAAGTAGGCGTAGATGCGGTCTGCAGTAAGGAGTACCTTCATACTTTGTTATTGGTTTGCTTGGCGGAAATAGCGTTCAAAGAAGAGCGTCTGGTAGGGGAGCGAGACCTTCCAATAGGAGCTGTGGTGACGTCCCGGACGCACATAAAAGTCGTGGTCGATGCCTAACTTGCGCAATTTCTTGTGCAGATTTTGGTTCACCTCGTAGAAGAAATCGCCGTAGCCACAGTCGATCACGAGGGCCAATTCGCCGTTTTGAAGCGTCTCGATCTCGTTGATGACCGTGTGGCTGTTCCAGCGTTTGCGATTCTTTTTCAGGGGGCCCAACTGCTCGTGCATGCGCCACGCATCGGGGAAGGGGCGGATATCGACTCCTCCGGCCGTTGCACCGGCAGCACCAAAGCACTCGCGATGGCGAATACCGAGCCACAAACCGCCGTGACCACCCATCGAGAGCCCCGTGATGGCACGACCTTCGCGCGAGGCGATGGTGTGGTAGTGGGCATCGACCCAGTGGGTCAGCTCCTCTGCTACGAAGGTCTCAAAGCGCGACTCGGGCTTCAGGGGGCTGTCCCAGTACCAGCTCTTCTCGCCGTCGGGGCAGACGATGATCATCCCGAAGCGGTCGGCCAACGGCCTGAGGTCGGTGATCTCCTGCCATTGGCACTCGTCACCACCGTAGCCGTGCAGGAGGTAGAGCACGGGCATGGCTTGCGTTGCGGCGACCTCGGGTACAACGACCAGGGCCGGCAGGTCGCGCTGCATCGCCGCGCTATGCACGGCCACCGTATCGATGCGGGCAGCCGACGCCTCAAAGAGCACCACCAGCGCGGCAAATAAAAGCAACAGCCGTTTCATCCCAACACCCTCCCTAATTTTGAATTCTTAATTCTTAATTCTTAATTTTTCTCCGCGTAGGCCTTAGCCTGGGCAGCGATCAACTCCTTGTCCTCGAAGTAGTTGATGCGCATGGCGTTGCGTACGTCACGCAGCGTCTCACCGGCCACCTCGTGAGCACGCTTCGTGCCCTTCTCAAGGATGGCGTAGACCTCCTCGATGCGCTCCTCGAAGTAGTGACGACGCTCGCGAATCGGGTCGAGCAACTCATTGAGAATGTTGATCAAGAGCTTCTTGCACTTCACATCACCCAGACCACCACGACGGTAGTGCTCCTTCAGGGCGTCGAGCGACTCATACTCGGGCAGGTACTTCTCGAAGTGCTCCGGACGGCAGAAGGCGTCCAGGTAGGTGAAGACGCAGTTGCCCTCGACCTTGCCGGGATCCTCGATGCGCAGGTGGTCCGGATCGGTATACATGCCCATTACCTTCTTCTTGACCTCGGCGGCCGTGTCCGAAAGGTAGATGCAGTTGCCCAGCGACTTCGACATTTTGGCCTTGCCGTCCGTACCCGGGAGACGCATGCAGGCGGCATTGTCGGGCAGTAGAATCTCGGGCTCAACGAGCGTCTCGCCGTAGAGCGAATTGAACTTGTGTACGATCTCACGCGTCTGCTCCACCATCGGCTCCTGGTCGGCGCCGGCCGGTACGGTCGTGGCGCGGAAGGCAGTGATGTCGGCAGCCTGCGAGATGGGGTAGCAGAAGAAACCTACCGGAAGCCCCTGCTTTTGGCTCGTGTCACCCGCCTCGGCCTGCTCCGAGAAGCCGCGCATGAGCATCTCCGACTTAACGGTCGGGTTGCGCTGCAGGCGCTGCACCGTAACGAGGTTCATGTAGTAGAAGCACAGCTCGCACAGCTCAGCAATCTCGCTCTGGATGAAGATCGACACCTTCTCGGGGTCCAGACCGGCCGAGAGGTAGTCGAGTGCCACCTCGATGATGTTCTGGCGCACCTTCTCGGGATTGTCCCAGTTGTCGGTCAGCGCCTGAGCATCGGCAATCATGATAAAGATCTCGTCGAACGTACCCGAATTCTGCAACTCGACACGACGACGCAGTGAGCCCACGTAGTGGCCCAGGTGGAGGCGGCCCGTAGGACGGTCGCCCGTAAGGATGATTTTCTTCTTAGCCATATTTTTGTTCTTTTTTTTGTGCTTGATGAATACAATTTCCTGCGAAAATACGAAAATTCTCCTGCGCGTGAAAAAATAGTTGACGCATATAGATTTTTTTTATATCTTTGCTATGGTGTAATAATTCGATGTTATGACAATCATTCAGTTGGAATACCTGTTGGCCGTGGCCAATTGTGGCAGTTTTTCGCAGGCTGCCGAGCATTGTTTTGTGACCCAGCCGTCGCTCTCGATGCAGGTCAAATCGCTTGAGGAAGAGCTTGGTGTGGTGCTTTTGGATCGTACAAAAAAGCCCGTTGTGCCGACCGAGGCAGGCGAGGTGGTTTTGGAGCAGATTCGCGAAACTTTGCGCTCGTTTAACTTCATTCGCGAGGCGGTGCAGGAGTTGAAGGGTGAGACGGCGGGCAAGTTGCGTTTGGGTGTGATTCCGACCATCGCCCCCTACCTGATGCATCGCTTCATGCCGACCTTTGTGAAGGAGTATCCGAAGGTGGAGCTAGAGATCTCGGAGATGAAGACGGCCGACATTGTCGAGGCGCTGAAAAAAGACCGCCTCGATGCCGCCTTGGTGGCCGGAGGAACGTGTGGTGAGGGCATCCAGGAACACGACCTTTTTAACGATCGTTTTTGGCTCTACGTATCGCCCGAAAATCCGCTCTACGAGCGCTCGAATGTCCGCATCGAAGATATTGATTTAAAGGATCTTGTAATACTTTCGGCCGGCAACTGTATGCGTGATCAGATTATCGAACTTTGTCAGGCAAAACGCCAGATGCCGTCGCACTTCTCGTTCGAGTCCGGTTCGCTCGAAACCCTGATGCGCATTGTCGATTGTACGCAGTCGCTTACGATCATTCCCGAGATGGCCATCGACTTTATTCCCGAGAACCGTCGTGACCGCGTGAAGCAGCTGGCTAAAGGTGCTACCTCGCGCAAAATTTCGGTCGCCGTACGCCGTACGTATGTCAAGGGTTCGATCATCAAGGCGCTGAACGAAACGATCCTTCGTTGCGTCGAATCGTGATACGAAAGTTCCGATTTTGAACTACGAGGCACTCAACCTTTGGTTGGGTGTCTCATTTTTTTAGACTTTTGTGTGATCTTTTTTGGTTTTAGCTTGTTGCTTTTCACTTTAATTTGTATTTTTGCAAGGTTATAGTGACCTACTGAAAATTATGGAGAACAAACAGAAACTGATAGAGACGATCGTTGAGGCGATCTCGGACAAGAAAGGTAAGAATATTGTATCGCTCGATTTGTCGGGTTTTGACGGTGCAATCTGCTCGAATTTTGTGGTCTGCAACGCAGACTCAACCACCCAGACCTGTGCTATTGCCGACTCGGTGGAGGATAAGATCCACGAGGTGATGGGTGAGTGGCCCTGGCGCGTGGAGGGTAAGCAGACCGGTCTGTGGGTAGCGATGGACTATGTGGATGTGGTAGTGCACATCTTCCAGAGCGATCTGCGCGACTTCTACAAACTCGAGGAGCTGTGGGCCGACGCGCCGATGGTTAAGTACGAATACGAAGAGTAAGAATGGCGAAGAAAGAGCAACCGAAAAATAACAACCCTTTCCAGCAACTGCGATTCAACATCTTTTGGATCTACGGTCTGATCGCTGTGTTTATTGTCGGATGGTCGCTGCTCTCGCGTGAGAGTGCCGATCCGGTGAAGAGCGATTGGGCGACGGTAGAGTCGCTTGTTGAGCGCGGTGAGGTGGAGCGTATTCGGGTTGTGAATCGCGAGACGGCTGAGGTCTTCCTCAAGAAGGAAGCAGCCGATAGCTACCGCACGGGTGAGCAGAGCTCCCTGAAGCGTATTCCGGCTACGGGCGTACATCTCTACTTTACGATTCCTTCGGTCGATGCCTTCCGTGAGGATCTGAAGCAGGCCGAGGCACAGTCGGAGGGCGGAGCGCCAGTGGCTGTGACCTACGAAAATGAAAAGAACGATTGGCTCGATATCGTCGGCTCGATTCTGCCCTGGGTGCTGATTGTCGGCTTCTGGTTCTTCCTCATGCGCTCCATGGCGCGTGGTGTGGGCGGTGGCGGCGGTGCCGGCATTATGAATGTGGGCAAGGCCCGTGCGCAGGTCTTCGATAAGGATAACAAGAAGCCCGTCACGTTTAAGGATGTGGCCGGTTTAGAGGAGGCTAAGATCGAGATTATGGAGATTGTCGATTTCCTCAAGCATGCCGAAAAATACCGCGAGCTGGGTGCCAAGATTCCGAAGGGTGCGCTGCTTGTAGGCCCTCCGGGAACGGGTAAGACCCTTCTGGCGAAGGCCGTAGCGGGTGAGGCAAATGTCCCCTTCCTCTCGATTTCGGGTTCGGACTTTGTCGAGATGTTTGTCGGTGTGGGTGCTTCGCGTGTGCGTGACCTGTTTGAGCAGGCCAAGCAGAAGGCCCCCTGCATCGTCTTCATCGATGAGATCGACGCCATTGGTCGTGCTCGTGGTAAGAATGCCGGATTCTCGGGCAACGATGAGCGTGAGAATACGCTCAACCAGTTGCTGACCGAGATGGATGGCTTCCAGACCAATGCCGGTGTAATCGTCTTGGCGGCTACGAACCGTGCCGATATTCTGGATAAGGCGCTGATGCGTGCCGGCCGTTTCGATCGTCAGATCGAGGTGGGTCTGCCTGATATCAAGGAGCGCGAGGAGGTCTTTGAGGTGCATCTGCGCCCCTTGAAGCTCGATCCGCAACTCGACCGTGGTTTCCTGGCACGTCAGACCCCGGGCTTCTCGGGTGCCGATATTGCCAACGTCTGCAACGAGGCGGCGCTGATCGCTGCGCGTCACGATAAGAAGCTGATCACGAAGGAGGACTTCCTGGCTGCCATCGACCGCATCATTGGCGGTCTGGAGCGCAAGAATAAGATTATCACGGAGAACGAGAAGCGTAAGATTGCCTACCACGAGGCGGGTCATGCTACCGTCAGCTGGTTGCTTGAGCACGCTTCGCCGCTGATCAAGGTAACTATCATTCCGCGTGGCAAGGCGCTGGGTGCGGCCTGGTATCTGCCCGAAGAGCGTCAGATCACTACGCGAGAGCAGCTGATGGATGAGATGGCCTCGACGCTCGGTGGTCGTGTGTCGGAGCAGCTGACCTTTGGTGAGATTTCGACCGGAGCACTGAACGACCTGGAGCGTGTGACGAAACAGGCCTATGCCATGGTGGCCTACTACGGCATGAGTGATAAGGTGGGTAACCTCTCGTACTACGATTCGACGGGCCAGAGCGATATGGCCTTTACGAAGCCCTATGCCAACGAAACGGCCGAGGCGATCGATCGCGAGGCTCGTGCCCTGATTGATACGGCCTATGCCATGGCCGAGAAGGTGCTCACGGAGCATAGCGATGGCTTGAAGCAGTTGGCCGAGTTGCTCTTGGAGCGCGAGGTGATCTTCACCGAAGATGTGGAGCGCATCCTGGGCAAGCGTAAGAAGGATCTGGCTGCGTCGGAGAAGAGCCCCGAGGAGCAGGCCGAGACTCCCGTGGAGGTGATTGCCCCCGAGTCGGCAACGATCGAGTAGGTGGCAAGAAGCAATGAACCTGAAAACAAGAACCCATTATGAACGATAAAATGAAAAACCTCGTCGTGCGCGGCATCAGTGGTGTCGGCCTCATCGTGGTCGTCTTTGGTGCGATCCTCTGGTCGCAGTGGTCGCTGGGCGCGTTGCTGCTGGTGATGCTCGTAGGTGGCGTGCTGGAGCTCTACAACCTGATCGAAAAGCAGCAGCTCAAACCGCAACGCGTGTTGGGCCTCCTGCTCGGTGTGGTCTTCTTTGCGCTGAACTTCGTGCTCGTAAGCGATGATATTCAGCTCTCGGAGATGCCCTTGGTGCCCCATTACCGTGCGGCACTGGCCTTCTTCCTGCTCTGCATTCCGCTCATGTTTATCTGTGAGCTGTATCGCAAGCAGCCGAATCCGGCAGCAAACATTGCCACGACGCTTTTGGCCTTCTTTTATGTGGCCCTGCCCTTGACGCTTCTGCTCTATATTCCGATTTTCGGTGTCGAGGGGTGGAATCCCTGGGTGTTGATCGCCTATATTGTGATCGTCTGGTCGAACGACGTCTTTGCCTACCTGTTCGGTATTGCCTTTGGCCGTCACCGCCTCTTCGAGCGCCTCTCGCCCAAGAAGTCGTGGGAGGGTTTCTTTGGCGGACTGGCCGGTGCTATTGTCGCTTCGGTGGTAGTGGCTCACTTGCTGGGTGATGCTCCGCTCAAGTGGGTTGGCCTGGCCGTTGTGACGGTCGTGACAGCTGTGCTGGGTGATTTGGTCGAGTCGATGTTCAAGCGTGCTGCCGAGGTGAAGGACTCGGGAGCGCTGATTCCTGGCCATGGCGGTGTGCTCGATCGCTTCGATGCACTGCTGCTTTCGGCTCCGTTTGTCTTTGTTTATATGATCTGCATCTTCTAACCTAAACGCATATTGCTATGAAAATCAATAAGGAAGGATACAAAATCATCCTCGTTTCGGGCCTGATTTGCCTGGCTATCTGGTTCCTTTTCTATTGGCTGATGAGCCAGAGCAGCACCCTGCTCGTGGTGGCAGCTACGCTCTTCTTGATCTGCTTTTGGATCTTTGTCATTGCCTTCTTCCGTGAGCCGCGTCGTGTGCGCATCCATGATGCCGACCTGGTCTTCTCGCCTTGTGACGGCCGTGTTGTGGTGACCGAGGTGGTGATGGAGGACGAGCACCTGAAGCAGGAGATGCTGCAGATCTCGATCTTCATGTCGGTGACTAATGTCCACATGAACTGGGTTCCGGTAGCGGGTCTGGTGGAGTACTTTAAGTACCATCCGGGTCGTTTTCTGGTGGCTTGGCATCCCAAGTCGTCGACCGAGAACGAGCGTACGACGACCGTGATCCGCATGGCTTCGGGTCAGCGCGTGCTGTTCCGTCAGATTGCCGGTCTGGTGGCACGTCGTATTGTGTCGTATATGAAGGTGGATAGCACCGTGGAGCAGAACTCGGTGGCCGGCTTTATTAAGTTTGGTTCGCGCGTCGATGTGCTTGTTCCGAAGGATAGCACCGTCTTGGTAAATATTGGCGATGCTGTGGTGGGTTCGCAGACCCCGATTGCTCGCCTGCATAAGAACATTGCCGAGTAGCTTGCTATCGGCCCTAAGTAGATAACGATGACGATGAATCTACAAACCATCTGGAAGTTCCTGGCCGGAGCGGTCATAACCGCTGTGGTGCTCTTTCTGTTGTGGTACTTCTCGTCCATCGTGGTCTATATTTTGGTCTCGGCGGTACTGGCTGTGATGGGACGCCCGTTGGTGTGCCGTCTGATGCAGATCCGCATCCGTAAATGGCAAATGCCTCGTGCGCTGGCAGCTTTGGTGACCCTTGTTGTCATCTGGGCCATTGCTGCGACGATCGGCATGTTGTTCTTGCCGCTCGTGTTCGATAAGATTTACGAATTCTCGAATCTCGATTTCGCCACCGTGATTGGTAACATCGAGCAGCCCATTGCGCAGGCTCAACGCTACCTCTCGGATCTTTTTGCGATGCCCGTAGGTTCGTTCTCGTTGCAGGAGGCGCTGATCTCGCAACTCAAGTCGTGGATCGATCTCGAGTCGATCAACCAGCTCTTCTCGTCAATTGTGGGGTTGTTGCTCTCGTCGGCTGTGGCCCTCTTCTCCATTTCGTTTATCACTTTCTTCTTCCTGAAAGAGGACGGACTCTTTTACGCCATGGTGACGGCAGTCTTCCCCGAGCGCTATTCGGAGAACATCACCCGCGCGTTGGATGAGGTGACCTACCTCCTGTCGCGCTATTTCCGCGGTCTGTTGACCGAGAGTTTGGTGCTGATGATTGCCGTGACGATTACCATGACGGCCTTTGGTATGAAGTTACCCGATGCCGCCTTCATTGGTTTGGTGATGGGTGTGATGAACGTGGTGCCCTATGCTGGTCCGCTCCTTGGAGGCGTGTTGTCGCTCTTTGTCGGCGTGGTCTCGCCCATCGAGGGTCAGACGATTGGCTATACGATGATCATCATTGTCTGCTCACTCTTGGCGTTGAAGTCGCTCGACGACTTTATCCTGCAGCCAACGCTCTACTCGGAGCGAGTGAAGGCCCATCCGCTGGAGGTCTTTTTGGTGATTTTGGTGGCCGGTTCGGCTGCCGGTATCCTCGGTATGCTGCTGGCTATTCCGGGCTACACGGTGTTGCGAGTCTTTGCCAAGGAGTTCTTCTCGCAGTTTAGCCTGGTGCGTAAATTGACCGAAAAAATCTGATGAAGGGGTGTGTTGTTGAGGGAGTGGTGACCCGCGGTCGCCAAATCGGCCAAACGATTGGCTTCCCGACGGCCAATCTCCCGCTTCAGGAGGGTGCATGTGCGCCGGGTGTCTATCGTTCGCGTGTGACGATTGAGGGCGACGTGAGGAGTTACGAAGCCATGTCGAATGTGGGCTATAACCCGTCGGTGGGTGGCGCGGAGTTGCGTCTCGAGAGCCATCTGTTCGGCTTTGTCGGTGAGTTGTATGGTCGACGTATTCGGGTGGAGCTGCTCGAAAAACTGCGCGATGAGCGACGTTTTGAATCGCTCGAGGAGTTGAGCCGACAGTTAGACGCCGACCGACAGCAGATTCTGGATGAATTGGAAAACAAATTATAATAAGGAATAGAACTATGTTTTTGGATTTGACCATGCCCTATAAGGTGGCCGATATGAGCCTGGCCGAGTGGGGTAGAAAGGAGATTGAGGTTTCGGAGCACGAGATGCCGGGCCTGATGGCTGTACGTAAGAAGTATGGTCCGAAGAAGCCCTTGAAGGGTGTTCGTATCATGGGTTCGTTGCACATGACCATCCAGACGGCCGTGTTGATCGAGACCCTCGTGGAGCTGGGCGCTGAGGTGCGCTGGTGCTCGTGCAACATCTTCTCGACGCAGGACCACGCTGCAGCTGCTATTGCCGAGCGTGGTGTGCCCGTCTTTGCGTGGAAGGGCGAGACGCTGCCCGAGTATTGGTGGTGCACGGCGATGGCTATGTCGTTCCCCGGAGGTAAGGGCCCGCAGCTGATTGTGGATGATGGTGGCGATGCAACGCTCCTGATCCATAAGGGCTTTAAGGCTGAGAAGGATGCCTCGACGCTTGACTATACCCCCTCGTCGTACGAGGAGGAGGTGATTCTCGATACGCTGAAGAAGATCCTTGAGGAGGACCACGGTAAGTGGCACCGCACGGTCGAGGAGTGGAAAGGCGTGAGCGAGGAGACCACGACGGGTGTACACCGCCTCTATCAGATGCAGGAGGCCGGCGAGCTGCTCGTTCCTGCGATCAACGTCAACGACTCGTGCACGAAGTCGAAGTTCGACAACCTTTACGGTTGCCGTGAGTCGTTGGCCGATGGTATCAAGCGCGCTACGGATGTGATGATTGCTGGTAAGGTGGTTGTTGTCTGTGGCTATGGCGATGTAGGTAAGGGTTGCGCCCGTTCGATGCGTTCGTACGGTGCGCGTGTGATTGTTACGGAGATTGACCCGATATGCGCGCTGCAGGCCGCGATGGAGGGCTTCGAGGTGAAGACCGTCGAGAGCGCTCTGGCTGAGGGTAATATCTATGTGACCTGCACCGGTAACCGCGATATCATCACCCTGGAGCACATGCAACAGATGCGCGACCAGGCCATTGTCTGCAACATCGGTCACTTCGACAACGAGATTCAGATGGCTCGCCTGAACGCTTCGGGTGCCGTACGTACGGAGATTAAGCCTCAGGTGGATAAGTACACCTTCGAGGATGGCCACTCAATCTTCATCTTGGCTGAGGGTCGTCTGGTGAACTTGGGATGCGCTACGGGTCACCCCTCGTTTGTGATGTCGAATAGCTTTACGAACCAGTGCCTGGCTCAGATCGAGCTGTGGGAGAAGGAGCTCTCGGTGGATGTTTACCGTCTGCCCAAGCACCTTGATGAGGAGGTCGCTCGCCTGCACCTGGATAACCTCGGTGTCGAGCTTACGAAACTGACCCCCGAGCAGGCCGACTATATCGGCGTGACGCCCGAGGGTCCGTATAAGGCGGAGCACTACCGCTATTAGGAGTTGAAAGTTAAAAGTTGAGAGTTGAAAATTATGAATTGATGGCTCTGAATCATAAGTCAAACTCAACTCAATAAAAAATGGGAGATAGCAGAACCGGTGCTATCTCCCATTTTTTTTGTTGAGCGAATGAAAGTAAGAAATAACTTTCAACTTGCAACTTTCAACTCTCAACTCTTCTTGAAGGTGTTCATCACGCCAAAGAGCGTGATGTAAGCAAAAGCTACGAGAGGCAGAGTGAAACCGGCTGCCATGCTCGTCTTGCCCAGCAGACCCATCACGATCGGGAAGATGGCACCGCCCACGATGCACATGACCAGATACGACGAGGCGCGCTTCGTCTCGGCACCCATGCCGCGTACGCCCAGCGCAAAGATCGTGGGGAACATCGTCGACATGAAGAAGAACGAGAGGAAGAGGGCTGCCAGCGAGAGCTTACCCAGCGAGAGGATGACCAGAGCCATGCAGATCGTGCCAAAAGCACCGAAGAGGGCCAACAGGCGTCCGGGCGAGATCCAACGCATGAAGAGCGACGAAAGGAGACGTCCTACAAAGAAGAGGCCCATGCCACCCATCGAAAGCATCAGGGCTGCCGTCTGTTTCGACATCATCGGATCGAGCTCCAACACGTAATTGACAAAGTAGCTACCAATACCGGTCTGTGCACCCACATAGAGGAACTGCGCCACCAGAGCCCATTTGAAGTGCTTGTGGCTCCACACCGAACCCTCGGCCGAGCCCTCAGCAAGGGCATTCTCGACCTCGTCCTGCTCCATCTCCTTTTCGGGGATGCGTGTAAAGGCAAAGACGGCACAGACGATCAGTACAAAGATACCTACTAAAATATAGGGCTTTGCCAGGTCGAACGAGGAACCGTCGCCACCGAAGATCAGCAGACCGCCAATTAGCGGACCTACAATCCAGCCCACACCATTAAAGGCAGCAGCAATGTTGATGCGCTGGGCCGAATACTCTTCGGGGCCCATGCCTGTCGCGCAGGGGTGCGCGCCATTCTCAATCAGACACAAACCACACGCCAGGATAAAGAGGGCGGCAAAGAAGGGCAGCGGGGAGTGGATAAACGAGGCGGGCACAAAGAGCAACGCGCCCAGGGCAAAGATCAACAGACCCGTGATGATGCCACGCTTATAGCCCACTTTGCGCATGATCCAACCCGCAGGCAGGGCCATGATGAAGTAGCCGATGTAGACCGAGAACTGCACAAAGCCCGATTCGGCCTTCGACATATCGAAGACCTCCTGAAAATGCTTATTCAGCACATCCAGCAGCCCGTGAGCCAGACCCCACAGCAGGTAGAGCGTAGCAATCAGCAGAAACGGCACGAAGTAGTTGATGCCGTTTTTGTTGCGAAACATCGAACGTTTTTCCATGACGAAAGGCCTTTATTCGAGATAGAAGACCTCCTCCATCGTGGCCCACCACTCGCCCTCCTGGCGCGTCTCCAGCGGACGCTGACAGGGCATGCATACATCCCACCAACGTTGCGTCTCGGGGTCGGCAGCCATCTTGGCCATATCCTTCTCGTAGTCCTCGCCTACGTACTCGTAGTAGCTGAACAGCAGACCATCCTTGTAATAGATGCTGTAATTCTGGATATTACACTCCTTGATCATCTTCAGCACACCCGGCCATGCGGCTGCGTGCAACTTCTTGTACTCTTCCAATTTGTCGGCGTTGACACCGATTACTTGACCATAGCGTTTCATACCTTTTGTCTTTTTGTGTTTTTCGATTTGTATGCGGCATATTTTCTGCCTCCTCGCTGTGCAAAATAGTCACATACGTATAGTATGCTCCTATCTTGTCCGACCTCGTTCGGCCCAAAATCTGCTCGCCTAAAATCAGAAATAGGCTGTGTTTTTTGGCAGACTTGTGCCGCTGTTTAACTTTTAACTCTCAACTTTCAACTTTCAACTCTCAACTTTTAACTGCTTTGAACAGTGCCTCGATATTTGCGGGGTTGATATCGGGCAGGATGGCTTCGTGGCTGGGCGAGAGGATCAGTCCCGTGGGGAAAATCTCCTTCAGGCGTTTCACGTCGGCCTCCACCTCCTCAGGTGTGCCGTTCACGAGCAGATGTTGAGCATCCACACCGCCAAAGAAGCAACCCTTACCGTCGAAGTCGGCCTTGAGCTTCTCGGCCTGCATGTCGCGTGCCTTGGCCTGGATCGGGTGCACCACATCAATACCCAGGTCGAAGAGGTCCTGAATGATGGGGTGGATGGCGCCACACGAGTGGTGTACCACCTTCAGACCATAGCTCTTGGCCTGATCTACCAGGCGCTTCGTGCCGGGGAAGACATACTCGCGCAGCTCCTCGGGCGATACGAGCAGACCGTTCTGGCTGCCGAAGTCGTTACCGATCAGCACGGCGTCGAGGTAGCCCTTCGTAGCCTCGTAGAAGATCTCGCCGCAACGGATGTAGAAGTCGGTGATGCGGTCGATCACGGCGCGGAACATTTCGGGGGCAATCATCATTGTCAGCAGAGCATTCTCCATGCCGAAGGCCGAGCAGGCATCCTGGAAGTGGGCGGCCCACATGATACCCATGTGTGCGCAATCTTCGGGAGCCGCCATTGCCAGGCGACGTGCCTCGTTGAAGTCGATATGCTCCTCAGGATCGGGCCAGGGGAAGGTCTCCACGAGTGCTGGATCGGTCATATCCTCGAAGAAGCCCGGAGCAGTCAGCGTGCGCTCGTCCTGCGCTCCACCATCACCACTCTTGGCGAAGGAGAGCGAACAACCAATGTCGTTCGTCGGTGGGTTGTTGTAGGGGACGGGAATCGGATAAACGTCGTCGTCGATTTTGCGCTTCAGGGCATCGATCGAATCGACACCGAAGTGGGCAAAGAGTTTTGGTAAAGCCGACGGAACGGGGAGTCCCAACCACGAGGCGGGGCGGTCGACCTCCTCGCCGGCTACGGTTTTAAAGAATCGTTCTCGGTGAGTCATCATGATTTGTGGCGTTTTAGATTTGCTCGAATAAACAAATATAGCACTTTTTCGTAGAAAAACCAACGCTTCCGTTTTGAATGGCGAAAAAAGAACCCCGCATTTCATCTTCTTCGATTCCGCTTGCCGCATTGCCCGAAATATCGTACCTTTGCAACCTCCACTCATTGAATTCATAACGATGTTGCATACTACCCCTAAAGAGGGCCGTTTTGTGGCCTTGACCCCCTTGTTGCTCTTTCTTGGGCTCTATCTCGTAACGTCGCTCGTTATGGGCGATTTCTATAAGATGCCGATTGCCGTGGCCTTTGTCGTAGCCTCGGTTTATGCCACCATGTTGTTGCGTGGTCGGTCGGTGCAGGAGCGCGTTGAGGTTTTTTCGCGCGGTGCGGCCGATCAGAACATCTTGCAGATGATTTGGATCTTCATCCTTGCCGGTGCTTTTGCCGGTTCGGCCGAAGCGATGGGAGCTATCGATGCTACGGTCAATTTGACCCTGCGTCTGTTGCCGGCTGAATACCTTACGGCGGGACTCTTTTTGGCTGCTTGCTTTGTCTCGATTTCGGTGGGTACGTCGGTAGGTACGATCGTGGCGCTGACGCCCGTTGCCTCGGGCCTGGCTACCCAAACGGGCATGAGCGATGCCTTGTTGGTAGCCACGGTGGTTGGTGGATCGTTCTTTGGTGACAACCTCTCGTTTATCTCCGATACGACCATCGCGGCAACGCGTACGCAAGGGGTGAATTTGCGCGATAAGTTCCGCTTTAACCTCCGTATTGCCGCTCCGGCTGCCCTCCTGACGCTGGTGATCTATCTCGCAACGGGTGCACAGGCTGAATCGGCGGTTGTGGTCGAGACGGTCGAGTGGGTAAAGGTGGTGCCCTACCTGCTGGTGTTGGTGACGGCACTTATTGGCGTGAATGTGATGCTCGTGCTGCTGCTCGGTATCGTGGCGACAGGTGCAATTGGCCTATTGAGCGGTTCGCTGGACCTCTTTGGCTGGTGCGGTGAGTTGGGTAAGGGTATGGTTGGCATGGGCGAGCTGATCATCGTGACGATGCTGGCAGGCGGTATGCTTGAGACGATTCGTTGCGGTGGCGGTATCGACTACATCATCTCGCGTTTGACGCGCCGTCTGCATGGTGCGCGTGCTGCGCAGGGAGCTATTGCCGGCTTGGTTTGTCTGGCTAACTGCTGTACGGCCAATAATACGATTGCTATCCTGACTGTAGGTCCGTTGGCGGCCGAGATTGCCGACCGCTTTGGGGTGGATCGTCGTAAGAGCGCCTCGCTGCTCGACTCCTTCTCCTGCTTTACGCAGGGCTTGTTGCCTTATGGCGCACAGATGTTGATGGCAGCCGGCCTGGCCTCGCTCTCGCCCCTCGAAATCATGGGATACCTCTACTATCCCTTTGCGCTCGGCGTGTGTGCCGTGATCTCGATCTTGATAAAGAAACGTGCGAAATAAAAGCTGTCTGACAAGTAGATGCCGAAAGCATTCTTGGTATACACCTTCTGATTTTATACAACAAAGGCTGTTCAATGCGAACAGCCTTTGTTTTTGTGTGTTTTTTAGCGCGAGAACTGCTCCCATCCGGGACAGTTGTAGAAACGAACATCATCCGTCAGGTCGCCCTCGAAACGTACCTCGGGCGTGATCCCCTCGGTCTGCCAATTCTCGAAGATAAGGTTGCGACCATCAACTACCTCGATGAGCGGTTTCTCGGCTCCGATCATGCGGAAGTTGCGCATCGACATGCCCTCTACGTCGCGCAGCAACATCAGCTTTTGGTTGCGCGGGTCGCTTTGGTCTTGCGAGGCGTTGCGCATATCGAGCGTGAGATTCTCGATTTGCAGGTAACGGACGGGGCTCTCGGGGATCGCCTTCATATCGATCAACTCGCGGCACTCCTCCACGATGATATCGCGAATCGTGATACCGCGGAAGGCGGGCGTGAGTTTCGTCCAGCGCTGTGCGGGTTTGCGTGCGGCCAACTCGCCAATCCAAGCCGGATTACCCAACATATCCCACACGATGGCCCCCTTGGTGGTGCGCATGCGGATACGCTCGTAGGTGAGGTTCTCACCTCCACCGGCACGCGGACGACGCGTTTTGAAACGAATGCCGACCTGCGTACCATCAAATACGCAGTCGTGTGTGTAGAGGTTGCGGATCCAGCCGGCCGTTTCGCTGCCGCAGGTGATGCCGCCATGGCCGCGAAGCGTGAGGCAGTGGCGCATCACGATGTTCTCCGATGCACGGCCGATCGCCTCGCCATACTCGTTGCGACCGCCCTTCATGGCAAAGTTGTCGTCGCCACAAGCCATCGTCGAGTACTCGATAAGGACATATTTACAGCAGGTGATATCCACGCCGTCACCACGCGGAATGCCGACCGACTCGACCTCCACGCCACGGATAATCAGCTCCTCGCAATAGACCGGTGCGATGTTCCAGAAGAAGCCCAGCTCGAAGCGGACACCTTCGAGGAAGACCTTCTTGCAGTTGATCGGGCCGAAGAAGGTGGGCAGGAAGACCTCACCTCCGTTGCGACCATCGTAGATGCGCTCCTCGACGGGGGTGTTGATGTCGATCTTCTCGACGGCGAAGCTCACCTGGCGATCCTTGATCGAGCCGCTCTTCGGGCCGATGAGTTGTCCCTTACCCGTGAGGGCGATATTTTCGGCATTACATGCATAGACACAAGCGCCGAGCGACATGATCTCGACACCCTCGTTGGTGGTGTGAACCGCCGGCAGGTAATCCTCGATTTCGCCACTGAAGTGCAGCTCGCAACCCTCTTCCAGGTGGAGATTGACGTTACTCTTGAGTGTGATGCGCCCCGTGTGCCAATGGCCGGCGGGTACAACTACGCGACCACCACCGCGCTTTGCGGTCTGGTCGATGGCCTTCTGGATGGCGCGTGTAGCCATATCGCCGTTCGTGGGGCAGACGACACGGACCGTGTAGTCGGGGAAGGTAGGACGCTCCATCTGGGGCATGTAGAAGGGTGCCTCGATGGGGGCAATCTCCTCGGGGCAAGCCGCAGCACCTACCTCGTTGCGGGTAGGGATGCGAACCTGTGCCGTGGCAGAGCTGAACAGCAGTACGGTCAAGAGCAAAAGCAGGTTTCGTTTCATGGTTTGGTGTGTTAGAAGGTGTATTGGTAAAAGATTCTTTTAGCGCAGGAACAGCAATTCGCGGTACTTCGGCAGTGGCCAAATCTGGTCGTCAACGATCTCCTCGAGCTTATCCACATGGGTGCGGATGCGGTCGAAATAGACCTCCACCGTGTCGTGGTAGGCGATGGCCTTCGAACGCATATCTTCGATGCGGTTGGCGCGCTTGCGGGCCTCGACCAACTCCTCTGAGAGGCGGACGATCTCGGCCGTGTGGTCTTGAATACGCTTAATAAGGCTAATGTCGGCGTCGGCATTCAGTCCCGAGCCAATTTGCAACATCTTATACACTTTGTCTAAGAGTGCAGCCTCGTAACGCGAGGCGGTCGGTACGATGTGGTTCATCACCAAATCCACCAATACGCGTCCCTCGATCTGAATCTTCTTTACATAGGTCTCCCACTTTACCTCGGTGCGTGCTTCCAGCTCTACCTTCGAATAGACTCCCGTGCGGTCGAAGAGGGCAATCGTCTCGGGGGTAAGGTAGCGATCGAAGATGATCGGCGTGGAGGTCTCGCAATCCAAGCCACGACGAGCAGCCTCCTTGCGCCACTCCTCCGAGTAACCGTTGCCGTCGAAGCGGATGGCTCGGCAGTCGTTGATCATGCGCTTCAGCACCTCGTAGATGGCCTTCTCCTTCTTCATGCCGCGCTCAATCTTGCTGTCTACCTCCGCTTTGAAGGCGGTGAGTTCATCGGCTAAGATGGTGTTGAGCGTGATGATTGCCTCGGCGCAGTTGTCCGACGAACCCACGGCTCGGAACTCGAAGCGGTTACCCGTAAAGGCAAAGGGCGAGGTGCGGTTGCGGTCGGTGTTGTCGAGCAGCAGGGTGGGGATGTGCGAAATACCGCTCATCTTGAAGACACCCTTCGCGTCGAAACGAATGGCATTGTCGCTCTTCGAACCGGCCAGTTTGTCCAATACGGCCGACACCTGCGTACCGAGGAAGGTCGAGATGATGGCCGGCGGTGCTTCGTTGGCACCCAGGCGGTGCGAGTTGGTGGCGCTCATGATAGCGGCCTTCAGCAGACCGTTGTGCTTGTGTACGGCGGAGATCACGTTCACCAGGAAGGTGATGAACTGCAGGTTCTCCGAGGCACTCTTGCCCGGGCCCATCAAGTTGACTCCCGTGTCGGTGCCGAGCGACCAGTTGTTGTGCTTACCTGAACCGTTGATGCCCTTGAAGGGCTTCTCGTGCAGCAGTACGCGGAACTTGTGGCGGCGGGCAATCTTGTCCATGATGGTCATCAGCAGCTGGTTGTGGTCGTTGGCCAAGTTGGCCTCCTCGTAGACCGGAGCCAGCTCAAACTGGTTGGGCGCCACCTCGTTGTGGCGGGTCTTGACGGGGATGCCGAGCTTCAGACACTCGTACTCAAGTTCCTTCATAAAGGCAATCACACGCGTGGGTATAGCTCCGAAATAGTGGTCCTCGAGCTGCTGATTTTTGGCCGATTCGTGTCCCATGAGCGTGCGACCCGTGAGCATCAGATCGGGACGTACGGCCCAAAGGCTCTCGTCCACCAGGAAGTACTCCTGCTCCCAGCCCAGGTAGGTATAGACCTTCTCGACCGAACGATCGAAGTAGTGGCAGACCTCCGTAGCAGCCTTATCAACGGCTGAAATGGAGCGCAGCAGGGGCACTTTGTAGTCCAGCGCCTCGCCCGTGTAGGCGATGAAGACGGTCGGGATACAGAGCGTTGAATCGACAATGAAGGCGGGCGATGCCGGATCCCAGGCCGAGTAACCACGTGCCTCGAAGGTGTTGCGAATACCACCGTTCGGGAACGACGAGGCGTCGGGCTCCTGCTGGGCGAGCAGCTTGCCCGAGAACTCCTCAATTACGCCACCGAAGCCGTCGGGCTGAGCGAAGGCGTCGTGCTTCTCGGCCGTACCACCCGTGAGGGGCTGAAACCAGTGGGTATAGTGGTCTGCACCATGTTCCAAGGCCCATTGGCGCATGCCGGCAGCAATTGAATCGGCGATTTCGCGCTTCAGCGGCGTGCCGTTGGCCATCGTGTCCGAGAGGGCCTCGTAGGTTTTCTTGTCGAGGTACTTGCGCATGGCTTCGCGGCCAAAGACTTTGGCGCCGAAGTAATCCGACGGACGACCCGCGGGAGCTTCGACCTCCAGAGCGGTGTGGTTGATGGCCGCATCGACCATCTTAAAACGCAACAGGGATGACATCTTTCTTGTGTGTTTGAGTTCTTTTCGCAAAGATAATTATTTTTCGCTTTTGTGGTGCTTTTGAAAAGCGGAATTTTTGGGGTTGTGTGGTGAAAAATCGTGCTTTTTGGCGAAAAATAGGGTGAAAAACAGATACTGTGGTCGAAAAATGGGGGTGTTTTTCGGAAAATAGGTGTAAAATTTCGTGATTTTATGAAAAAGTGAGAATTTTGGTTTTGTGCGTTAATTGGAGATATATGGTTGAAAGTTGGTGTAAAACACGCGCTAATTATTACGCTTGAAAAGGGCGTTAAACTCGTAAATCTCCACGCTAGCCGAAATAACGAAAAAGATAGAGAATGTGCGTGCGAAAATAGCTTCTTTTGTTTTCTGTTAGAAAACTAACAAAAAGTTTCATTCTTTGCCGAATAATGTGTATCTTTACGCACCTATTTATAAAAGGCTATATCAAATTAATTAATATTAACCTAAAAACAGTTATGGCAAATCTTAATGAAAAGCTGTTCGCTGAGTTCCCCGCGGTTCCGACCGAGAAGTGGGAGGAGGTGATCACAGCCGACCTCAAGGGTGCCGACTACGAGCGTAAGCTGGTATGGCGTACGGGCGAGGGTTTCAACCTCAAGCCGTATTACCGTGCCGAGAACCTCGAGGGCATCGAGTTCCTGCAGACGAAGGCAGGAGAGTTCCCCTATGTACGCGGAACGCGCGCCAACAACGAGTGGCGTATCCACCAGACGGTGGTTGTTAAGGAGGTTGCTGAGGCTAACGCCGAGGCTCTCAAGTTGCTCTCTTCGGGCGTTGACTCGCTCGGCTTCTGCACCTGTGGTGTAGAGCTGACGGCTGAGACGCTGGATCAGCTGCTCGCCGGCATCGTTATTCCTGCCGTTGAGCTGACCTTCTGCGTGGAGGTGGCTGACCTGGTACTGGCTAAGTTGGAGAAGGAGGGTATCGAGGATGCTCACATCGCCTTCTCGGCTGACCCTGTTGTGAAGGGTATGGCAACGAAGGGTGCCGTTTGCTCGTGCTGCAACGACGCTGTTGTTGAGCTGGTGAAGAAGTGCGCTAAGTACAAGCACGTGCGCCCCATCACGGTAAACGCTCGCGTATTTGGTAACGCCGGTTCGACGATCGTTGAGGAGCTGGGCTTCGCCCTGGCTGCCGGTCAGGAGTACATGGCTCGTCTGACCGATGCAGGTATTTCGGCTGACGATGCTGCTCGCTCGATCCGCTTCACGTTCAGCGTAACGTCGAACTACTTCATGGAGATCGCTAAGTTCCGTGCCGGTCGTATGTTGTGGGCTAACATCGTGAAGGGCTATGCTCCCGAGAAGGAGTGCGCTGCCAAGATGTATGTTCACGCCGAGACCTCGCGCTGGAACCAGAGCGTTTATGACCCCTATGTAAACATGCTCCGCGGTACGACCGAGGCTATGTCGGCCACGATCGCCGGTGTAAACTCGCTGGAGGTACTTCCCTTCAACGCCGTATATGCTGAGCCCGATGAGTTCTCGAAGCGCATCGCTCGCAACGTAGAGTTGCTGCTGAAGCATGAGTCGCATTTCGACCAGGTGGTTGACCCCGCCGGTGGTTCGTACTACATCGAGAGCCTCACGAAGTCGATCGCCGAGGAGGCCTGGAAGCTCTTCTTGGAGGTTGAGGAGAAGGGTGGCTATGTAGCCGCTTACGAGGCCGGCTTCGTAAAGGAGAAGGTTGAGGCTTCGGCTACGCTGAAGGAGAAGAACATCGCTACGCGTCGTCAGATCCTGCTGGGTGCCAATCAGTTCCCCAACTTTACGGAGGTTGCCGGTGAGGAGATCACGATGGAGTCGGTTGAGCGTGACCTGAAGGAGGGTAACGTACTGAACG
>JAFZFJ010000012.1 GCA_017555975.1 Alistipes sp.
GCTGACCCTCCAGCCCCAAGTCACGAATATCCTCGCCAATCTGCTTGCGACGCAGAAAATCGATGATCGTGCGACCAAAGATAATACCGATCAGCAGGGCCACAATAATGGCCGCTACCGAGCGGAACGAAATGTACTGAAAGACTCCCGAGCCGGGAAGATTAAAGGTTTCGTCTAAATACTTAAACAGGTGGTAAAACATATCTTATCTTTTCAAATTTCACAAACAAAAAGGGACTACATCTTTTTCGCAAAAGCGTGGCGCAACTCCTCGCGATCATCGAACGGCAGCTTCTCATCACCGATGATCTGATAGGTCTCGTGACCCTTACCGGCCACCAGGACCACATCGCCCGGCTTGGCAAGCATGACGGCTGTTTGGATAGCCGCCTTGCGATCCGTGATGCGCAAATAACGGTTGCCCGCAACCATACCCTGCTCCATCTCGTCGAGAATCGCCTCGGGATCTTCGTGGCGCGGATTATCCGAGGTTAAGATTGTCGTCGAAGCGTGTGCTGCTGCGATGCGAGCCATCTCAGGGCGCTTCTCGCGGTCGCGATTACCACCGCAACCACACACCACCACAAGCGCATTGTCCGCCGTGCGAATCTCATCAATCGTCTGCAAGACATTCTCCAACGCATCGGGCGTATGGGCATAGTCCACCACGCCGATCACGCCACTCGTACTGCGAATACACTCGAAACGACCACTGACGGGCTGCAAAAGGCTCAAGGCAGTCAGGACCTCCTCGGGCTCGAATCCCAACTCGACCGCTGCGGCATAGACTACCAGCAGATTCGAGGCGTTGAAGCGTCCCGTGAGCGGACTCCACAGTTCACGTCCATCGAGCTGCAACAACATGCCATCGAGGTGCATTTCGACAATCTTACAACGGTAGTCGGCCATCGAACGCAACGAATAGTTCTTGACGCGGGCACGACAATTTTGGACCATCACCGCACCATTGCGATCGTCCCCATTTGTGAGGGCAAAGGCCTCCTTCGGCAGGGCATCAAAGAAGCCCTTCTTGGCCTTCAGATACTCGGCAAAGGTCTTGTGGTAGTCGAGGTGGTCATGTGTGAGGTTCGAGAACAGGCCACCGGCAAAGTGCAGTCCGTAGGTGCGCTGCTGGACGATGGCGTGCGACGAACACTCCATAAAGCAGTAGTCACACCCCGCATCGACCATCTCACGCAACATGCGATTCAGGCGAATCGTATCGGGAGTCGTGTGGGTCGAGGGGATCTCGCGATCGTCGATCTTGTAGATCACCGTCGAGATCAAACCCGCACGATAACCCAAGCGGCGCACCAACTCATAGAGCAACGTCGCGGTGGTAGTCTTGCCGTTCGTGCCGGTCACACCCACCAACTTCAGTTCGCGACTCGGATTGTCGTAGAAGGCCGAGGCCATCGAGGCCATCGTGCGTTCACTATCCTCCACCACTACATAGGCTACCCCATCGTTCAACATCTCGGGCAACTCCTGGCAGACAACCGCTACAGCACCACGCTCCACAGCCATCGCAATAAAGCGATGTCCGTCGGTCGCCGTACCCTTCACGGCAAAAAAGCAACTGCCGACAGCCACCTGGCGCGAATCGTAGCAGAGGTCCGAAACTTCGACCTCCGACACACCGGCCCGTGCCACAATCGGCAACTTGTGCAACAAAGTTGAAAGCAACTTCATACTATCTCATTTTTTTATTTCTATCGTTTTAAGCGGATCAACACCGCATCGCCCGAGCGAATCGGTTGTCCGGGGGCGATGGATTGCTGGCGTACCGCGCCACTACCCTCGACCGTCACCCGCAGACCACACTGCTCGAGGACAAAGAGGGCATCCTTCAGACCCATCGATCGTACATCGGGCATTACACCACGCTCGGCCGCAAGGGGTTTGATCTGTACCTGCGAAAGGCTGTCGACCGTAGCCTGACCCCATCCGCGACGCACCTCAAACTGCACCTTCGGGTTGAGGCGGTCGGCCACCTCACGCAGCTGCTGAATCGAACCTCCCTTCAAGGCTTCGGGATAGTAGGTCTGCGCCTGACTAAGGGTGGAGGCCCACTGCTCATCACGCGCATAGAGGTAATCCACCAGGCGCTTTACGACCGGACCGGCCAGCGAAGCTCCATAGTAGGCCTTGCCTGCCTGCTGCTTGGTGCGAATCGTCGTCAAGACCGTATAGCGCGGATTCTCGGCCGGGAAGTAGGCCACCATCGAACCCAGGTAGTGACCCGACTCACCCGAGGTGATCTGGGCCGTACCGGTCTTGGCCGCCACACGCACATGAGTTGTATCGCTGAAGAAGGCCGCCGCCGTACCGGTCTTGGCCACCTCCTCGAGACATTCGCGGACAATCAAAAGGGTCTCGTCCGAGCAGATCTTGTCGCGCAAGGTGTGCGTTTTGAACTCGGCCACTGTGCGGTCGCCTTGACGCAACTCACGCACCAGAACCGGCGTGATCTTCTTGCCGTCATTGGCAATGGCGTTGTAAAAGGTGAGCATCTGCATCGGGGTCATCTGCACGCGATAGCCATAAGACATCTTCACAAGCATAATACCCGGATCAGGCACCTTCCAATCGGTTGTGATCGAGGGCTTGCGCTCACCGAGCGAATCAAGTCCCACGCTCTCACCCAAACCCAATACCTTATGCAGGTGGTCGCTGAACTGTTGCTTGCGACCCGTGAGTCCGTAGTACTCCCAAATAGCCTTGGCAAAGTAGACATTCGACGAACCTGCCACGGCACGTTTCAGGGCAATCTCGCGATCGCCGCGGTGCGAATCGCGGATATTCTTCGCCTGACCAATCGTCACCGGATCGCCATTGTGGGTTTCATAGACCTTCTCGGGTGGCATCTTCGCATCGTCCAACAAGGTGAGCACCGTGGCCAACTTGAAGGTCGAACCAGGCTCCATCGAGTAACCCAGCGCATAGTTCTCACGCTCGATATAACGGCCATCCGAGGCGCGTCCGAGGTTGGCCATAGCCAGAATCTCACCCGTGCGACTCTCCATCACAAGGGCCGTACCCCAGGTGGCATTCTGCGCCTCGAGCTGAGCACGCAGGGCGCGATCGGCCACATCCTGCAGATTCAGATCGAGCGTCGTTACGACATTCAGACCATCCACCGCATCGCGGTGCTCGGCCTCAGCCACACGGGTCGAGAAACCACGTGCAATGCGTTGACGCACCGAAAAACCGTTTTCGCCTTTGAGCTGCTGATTAAACAAGAGCTCCAGGCCATAGTTACCAGCCGTGCCCGTGCGACCAATCAGACGACGTGCCAGGTCACCCTGCGGATAGATACGGCGGTCGTACTCATCGAGCGCATAGGTGACACCCATGTTGTAGTTCAGGATCGGGTATTTACGCAACACCTCCCACTCGCCGTAATCGATATCGCGCGGCAGAATCTTCGTAGGACGGTGATCACGCAACGTATCGCGCACCTTTTCGGTCACCTTCGCACGACCCGTCATGAGGTCGAGCAGCAGGAGCAACACCCCCTCATCCTCGCGGTAGTAGGTCGTATCACGCACCTCGCCCAAACGATAGTGACGTGCCGAATCGCGCTTCGAACGCAAGAGTCGGCGATATTGTTCCACGCTGCGATCACCGAAATAGGCCGACAACAGCTTCGCCAACGAATCGGACTGCGTGAGGAAGGTCTCCTCATCAGCAAAACCCTCGGAGGCGAAGTCGAAACGGGGCTGATAGCGGAAAATCGAGGTGGCCAACGGCTCTCCGTCGCGTGCGAGAATCGAGCCTCGCTGGGCATAAACCGTGTCGGGCAGAAAGATGCGGGTCGAGAGACGTTTGGCGTTGATGCGGGTCTCGGGAGCCAGGAACTGCACATAGACCAAGCGCACCAACACGACGGCCACCACCACGATAAAAAACAGGTAGAGGCCACGTACGCGGGTCAGGATATCGCTTTTGATCTGGGAGGGTTCCTGCGTTGCCATGGTTAACGAATGATTTGTCCCGGCGTAACGGGGTCTTTGAGTTCAATACCACGACGCGCCAACTCCTCGCTCACGGCCGTGTGGGTCGAGAGGCGATAGCGTTGCTCTTCGTAGCGAATCGACTTTTCGCGCATCTTCTGCACCTCACGCTCCAGGCGCGAATAGCGCAAGTCAAGGTGCAACGACCAAAACAAGACCACGATATTCAAGAAAAACATCGCGGCGATCGTCAGCAGGTAGGGGTAGCTGCGCGTAGCACGCTCACCCACGAGAATCGTACCCGAAACCACCCGGTAGAAGGGGTTGCGCTGACGGCGTTGGCGACGAGCCTCGGCTGCAGCCTCCGCTTCGCGTTGTGCCTCCTCGGCCTCGCGATCGGCAGCCAAATCCTCCTCCGCCTCACCGCTCTGCACACGCAACACCTCGCGTCGCACACGACGAGCCAGCTCCGCCTCCTCTTGGCGGCGCAGCTCCTCCTCTTGGCGTTCGGGGTGAAAATCGAGATCCTTCAACATCGGGGGTGCGATTTCGAATTAGGGTTTTACAATTTTATGGCGGCACGCAACTTGGCCGAGCGCGAACGGGGGTTACGCTCCAGCTCCTCGGGAGTGGGCGTCACCGCCTTGCGTGTGATGACCTCGAAGGGGGCCTCCGCACGGCCAAAGAAATCCTTCTCGACCTTGCCTTCAAAGTTACCGCTGCGCAGGAAGTTCTTGACCAGACGATCCTCCAACGAGTGGTACGAGATGACCACCAGGCGACCTCCGGGCTTCAGCACCTTGAGGCTCTGCTCGAGGGCCATCTTCAGGGCCTCCATCTCGCCATTGACCTCGATACGCAGGGCCTGGAAAAGTTTGGTGAGGAACTTCGACTCATCCTTCTTCGGCGTGCAGGGCTTCACCGCCTCAACCAACGCCGCCGTAGTCTCGATGCGACCCTTCGATCGGGCACGATCCAGACACGAAGCAATCTTCCAAGGGGTATCCAACTCGCCCCAATCGCGGAAGATGCGGGTCAGATCATCGGTCGAATAGTCATTCACCACATCCGCTGCTGTGAGTCTACCACGCTGGTTCATGCGCATGTCGAGCGGTGCCGAACCACGGAACGAAAAGCCACGCTCGAGCTCGTCGAAATGGTGTGACGAAACGCCCAAATCGGCTAAAATACCGTCTACGGCCTCCACGCCACGCCAACGCAGGGCACCACGCAAAAAGCGGAAGTTGCTTGCCACATAGTGAAAACGGGCATCATCGGGGGTATTGGCCACCGTGTCGCGATCTTGATCGAAACTGTACAATTGTCCCTCAGCGCCCAACTTCGAGAGAATATGGCGCGAATGTCCGCCACCTCCAAACGTAAGGTCGGCATAGAGCCCGTTGGGCTTGATATCGAGCAGATCGACAGATGCTTCCAACAGCACCGGAATGTGATAGGTCTCCTTTTCCATGTTGTTTATCGTTCAACCATAGGTTGATTTGGGTGTAAAGTTAGGGATTTTTCAAAAAAGAATGCCTATATTTGTCCATAATATTTATCAACAACCCGGAATCGAAATGGCAAAAAAGGTAGATGTAGCAGCCATCTTGCGCGAAAAAGCCCCCAAGTTGGCCAACAAAGTGCCCGGCTTGGTCATCAATTGGTTGCGCCGCACCATCCACGAAGATGAGATCAACCATATCTACGAACACTATTGGCACCTCGCCCCGCAACCCTTCATCCGCGCCTGCTTCGGCGAGTGGCGTGTCAGCTACTCGATCGAGGGGCTCGACGAACTGCCGCGTGATGGTCGTTACCTCTTTGTGGCCAACCACCCCTTTGGCGGCATGGATGGTCTGATGCTCATCGATAAATTGATGGACTATTTTGGCGATGTGCGCGTAGTTGTCAACGACATTTTACGAGTCATAAAGCCCCTCGACGAACTGTGGGTTCCTGTCAACAAACACGGCTCACAATCAGCAGCATACGCACGCCGATTCGAGGAGGCCTTCTTTGGCGAAAAGCAGATGCTTACCTTCCCGGCCGGTCTCTGCTCGCGCCGCATCAACGGCCGCATCCAAGACACGGAATGGAAGATCAACTTCCTGAAAAAGGCCTACGCTTCGGGGCGTACGATTGTTCCGATTTTTGTCGAGGGACGCCTCTCGAATTTCTTCTACAACCTGAGCAACCTGCGCAAATTTTTTGGCGTGAAGGCCAATATCGAGATGTTGTGGCTGCCCGACGAGATGTTCTCGCAACATGACCGCCACTTCCGCCTCAAGGTCGGAAAACCCATTCCGCTCGAGGAGTTGCACGAGGTAGGAACCCTGCGCGAGCAGGTGGCTTACATCCGTACGAAATGCTACGACTTGGAAAAAGAGTTGGCAAAATAGACCAATAAAACGGAGAAAAAGCCTATCTTTGCCCCTACACTAATACCGAATATCGTCATGGAACCGATCATAGCACCCGTGGATCGCGCCCTGCTGAAGGCCGAGTTGACGCCCGAACGCAAGCTGCGCAATACGAACCACGCCAACAACGAAATCTATATCTTCACGGCTGAGGAGTGCCCCGCGTTGATGCGTGAGGTGGGCCGTCTGCGTGAGGAGGCTTTCCGCGGAGCCGGTGGCGGTACGGGCATGGAGGCCGATATCGACGCCGAGGATCTGGCTCCCGGCGGCTATTACCAGCTCATTGTCTGGGATCCTGAACGCGAGGAGGTGGTGGGCGGTTACCGCTTTATCATCTGCACCTCGGAGAATCCGTGTCACCTCTCGACCGAGCACTACTTCCGTTTTAGCCCCCGTTTCCGCCGTCGCTACCTACCCCACACGCTCGAATTGGGCCGCTCGTTTGTGCAGGTCGGCTACCAGACGCGCGAAAACCGCAAGAGCATCTATGCCCTTGACAATCTGTGGGATGGCCTGGGTGCGGTGCTGGTACTCAACCCCAAGGTGAAGTACCTCTTCGGCAAGGTGACGATGTACACCTCCTACAACACCGATGCACGCAATGCACTGCTCTGGTTCCTGCACCACTACTTCCCCGATCGCGAACATCTGGTGGAGGGTATCAATCCGTTGAAACTCGATCTCGACGATGCGCTCTACGAGCAGATCTTCTCGGGTGAAAATTTCCACGAGAATTACCGCATTCTGCTGCAGGAGATTCGCAAATTCCACGAGCACATTCCGCCCCTGGTAAATGCCTACATGAACCTTTCGCCCTCGATGCGTGTATTTGATACGGTAATCAACTCCGATTTCGGCGACGTAGAGGAGACCGGCATTCTGCTTATCGTGCCGGACATCTACCCCGAGAAGAAGGAGCGTTACATGCGCTGGGAGGGTTGGCGACGCAACCTCCGCGCCCGTCGCGAAGAGTTCCGCATCGCCTGGATCGACCACCTCGACCGCGTGAAAAAGCGCCGTGCAAAGCGCAAGGAACAGCGTGCCAAGCACGAATAAAGTCATGAAGGAGATAAAGATTTTCAGCAATCTTTAATCTCCTTTTTTGTTGGTCGTTTCGGAATGACGCGCCGTGTTATTTATTGTTTTTCGATAAATTTTATTTGTTTTTCGGATTTTATCGCTATATTTGTTTTTGGTTATCATTAACATCCAACACACATGAATCTGCTGACCGTTGAACACGTCTCGAAACACTATGCCGCCCATACGGCACTCGACGATGTATCGCTGACGATTCCGCGCGGTTCGGTCTATGGTCTGCTCGGCCCAAATGGCGCTGGAAAGACCACGCTGATCCGCATCATCAACCGCATCACGGCACCCGACGAGGGCCGTATTCTGATGGGTGATCGCGAACTGCAACCCAAGGACATCTACCGCATCGGCTACCTGCCCGAGGAGCGCGGTCTGTATAAGAAGATGAAGGTGGGCGAACAGGCCCTCTTCTTTGCCCGCCTCAAGGGACTCTCGCGTGCCGATGCTCTGAAAAAGTTGAAGTACTGGTTTGAGAAATTCGGTATCGAGAGTTGGTGGGATAAAAAAGTAGAGGAGCTCTCGAAAGGCATGGCCCAAAAGGTGCAATTTATCGTCACGGTGCTCCACGAGCCCGAACTGCTGATCTTCGACGAGCCCTTCTCCGGTTTTGACCCCATCAACGCCAACCTGCTCAAGGAGGAGATTCTGGCTCTGCGCGACAAAGGGGCTACGATCATCTTTTCGACCCACAACATGTCCTCGGTCGAGGAGCTGTGCGACCACATCACACTGATCAACCGCTCAAAAAACATCCTCTCGGGCAACGTGGAGGAGATTCGTCGCAGCTACGGCGCCAACATCTTCGAGCTCTCGTACCGCGGTGAGGAGCAACAGCTGCGTGCCGCCCTCGACAAGGGGTGCACGATTCTCGAAGGTACGGAGTCGGTGACAGGCTACAATACCCTCAAGCTCTGTGTTGAGGAGGATGCCGCCGTGCGTCACATGATTGCCGTGGCCAACGAAACGGTTGAGTTGCGCTCGTTCCGCGAACTGATCCCCTCGATGAACGATATTTTTATCCGAGCCGTGAACGGCTCTTTATAAAGATACCTTAAGGTAAAACGTATCGGTATGAACAAAATAGGCCTGATCATTGGTCGCGAATTCAACGAACGCGTCCGCAAAAAGAGTTTCATCATCACCACGATTCTGATGCCGGTGCTGATGATTGCATTGATGGCGGCTCCGGCCCTCATCATGACCTTCTCACAGGGTGAGGAGAAACAGATCGGCGTGATCGACGCAAGCAAGCTCGTCGGCGAACGCCTCAAAAGCGACGAGACACTCCATTTCGAACTACTCGACACGAGCCTGGAGGAGGCACGTCGTACGCGCATGGACCTCTTCGGTATCCTCTACATTGCCCCCGACATCCTCGAAAACACAACCGGCGTACAACTCTATGCCAACTCATCCACCTCACTGACCCTCGAGGGGGAGATCTGTTCGCAGATTGAGCAGATCCTCGAAGAGGAGAAGCTGAAACAGTATAACATCGAGAATCTGCAGACTATCCTCGACGAGATCGAGACCTCGGTGTCGATGCAGACCTTCCGCAACGACAAGTCGCAAGAGGCGACCAACGAGGCTCAATCCTCGATCGTGGCAACGGTGATCGGCTACATCCTGGCCTTCGTGCTCTACATGTTCCTCTTGATCTACGGATCGATGGTGATGCAGTCGGTCATCGAGGAGAAGAACAACCGCGTGCTGGAGGTGATGGTTTCCTCTGTCAAGCCCTTCGATCTGATGATGGGTAAAATCCTGGGTGTAGGCTCGGTAGCGGTTCTTCAGGTTGTCATCTGGGGCGTGCTGATTCTCGGCATGGGCACCTTTGTTGTGCCCCATCTCATGCCCGAAGAGGTGATGGCTTCGGCCAGTGTTCTGGAGCAAGGTAGCGCCCTGAACAGCACCTCAATCGACCCCGAAATGTTGCAAGCCATAGCCGTCATGACCAACACGGCCTACCTGGCAAAGATTTTCGTCTCGATGATTCTCTTCGTCTTCGGCGGATTTCTGCTCTATGCCGCCATGTTTGCCGCCGTGGGTTCGGCCGTGGACAACGTGCAGGACGCCTCGCAGCTGCAAACACCCATCACCATCCCCATCATCCTGGGCCTGATGATGATGTTGGCCGTAATCAACGATCCCACCTCGAAACTCGCCTTCTGGTTCTCGGTGATTCCACTCACCTCGCCCATCGTGATGATGGCCCGCATCCCCTACGACATCCCCACCTGGGAGATTGCTCTCTCGCTCGTGGTGCTCTACGCATCGTTTGTGGCCTTGGTGTGGTTTGCCGCCAAGATCTACCGCGTGGGTATCTTCATGTATGGCAAAAAACCGACACTCAAAGAGCTCTGGAAGTGGATGCGGTATAATTAATGGAGAATTAAAAATTAAAAATTGTTATTATCTTTACCTTCGCTTTGCGGAGTCTACCGACCCGCACCGCTTGGTTTAGATAGGCTACGCCTCGGCAATCTGCTAAACTTCGTTTAGAAAAAGACAATCGGAAGGGGTTCGGAAATAAATTTCCACCCTCTTCCGATTGTTTTTTATCCCAAATAAATTTGGGATTGCGCTCGGCTTGCACTATCTTTGTCCGCAAATTTGCAAACGACTTAAATATTAAATATCAAACGACTATGGTTTCGATTGACAACTACGATTTCAAAGGTAAGCGCGCGATTATCCGCGTGGATTTTAACGTACCCGTAGATGCTGAGGGTAACGTAACCGACGACACCCGCATCCGTGCGGCTGCCCCCACCATCAAGAAGGTGCTGGCCGAGGGTGGTGCCGTGATCCTCATGTCGCACATGGGCCGTCCGAAGAAGAATCCCGATATGAAGTTCACCTTGGAGCAGATTATCCCCGCCGTGGAGAAGAATCTCGGCGTAAAGGTTCAGTTTGCCGGTGACTGCATGGGCGAGAAGGCCGCAGAGATGTGCGCCGCTGCCAAGGCCGGTGAGGTGATTCTGCTCGAGAACCTCCGCTTCTACGCTGAGGAGGAGGGCAAGCCCCGTGGTTTGGCCGCCGACGCTACGAAGGAGGAGAAGGATGCCGCTAAGAAGGCCCTCAAGGAGCCCCAGAAGGAGTTTGTAAAGAAGCTTGCTTCGTACGCTGACTGCTACATCAACGACGCATTTGGTACGGCTCACCGCAAGCACGCTTCGACCTACCTGATCGCCGAGTACTTCCCCCAGGACAAGATGTTCGGTTACCTGATGGAGAAGGAGGTTAGGCTATCTCGGAGGTAATGGAGAAGCCCCAGCGTCCCTTCTGCGCCATCGTGGGCGGTTCGAAGGTTTCGTCGAAGATCGGCGTAATCAAGGCTCTCTTGGACAAGTGCGACTCGATCATCATCGGTGGTGGTATGACCTACACCTTCGCCGGTGCTCTGGGTGGCAAGGTTGGTAAGTCGATCTGCGAGCCCGATATGTTCCCCGTAGCCCTCGAGATCCTCGAGATGGCTAAGGCTAAGGGTGTAAAGTTCCTGATGTCGCCCGACGCTCTGACCTGCGATCAGTTCTCGGAGGAGGCCAACACGCAGGAGGCATCGGTAATGGACATCGATCCCGAGTGGGAGGGTGTGGACATCGGCGCAGGTGGTAAGGCTGCCTTCCGCGAGCACATCCTGGGTTGCAAGACGATCCTCTGGAATGGTCCCGTAGGTGTATTCGAGATCAACAAATTCTCGACGGGTTCGAAGGCTGTTGCTGAGGCTATTGCCGAGGCTACGAAGAACGGCGCCTTCTCGCTCATCGGTGGTGGTGACTCGGTTGCCTGCGTCAACAAGTTCGGCCTGGGCGACGAGGTTTCGTACATCTCGACCGGTGGTGGTGCCCTCCTGGAGTACATCGAGTTCGGTGATCTGCCGGGTGTAGCAGCCATCCGCGACTAATACAAAAAAAGCCGCTCCGCGAAGGGCGGCTTTTTTAATTCAAAAAAGAAAGCAAAGGAGAATTAAGAAATTAAAGATCATAAAGCGATTGAAAAACATCTTTAAAATCTTTAAGCTCTTTAATATCCTTAAAATCATTAGAATATGAAGAAACTCTTATTTTTTGCAACCATTTTATTTATGGCAAGTTGCGCAAACAACCATAACACGCCGGCAATCGATCTGACGAACCTCGACACGACGGTTTCCCCGAGCGAGGACTTCTACCAGTATGCCACGGGCGGCTGGCAGGAGAAAAACCCCTTGAAACCCGAATTTGCTCGCTACGGCTCGTTTGACGTGCTGCGCGAGAACAACGAGAAGCGTATCAACGAGCTCTTCTCGGCAATGGCCAAGACGAAGGCCGAGAAGGGCTCGGTAGAGCAGAAGATCTCGGACCTCTATAAGATGGGCCTCGATTCGGTACGTCTGAATGCCGAGGGTCTATCGGTATTGGCCGAGGATCTGAAGGCTATCGATGCCATCACCGATGGTGAGTCGCTGGCTAAGACGTTGGCCGAGATCCACCTCACGTCGGGCAACCCGCTCTTTGGTATCTATGTAACCTCGGACCTGATGAACAGCAACATCAACACGCTCTACATCTCGCAGTCGGGTCTGGGTATGGGCAACCGCGACTACTACCTCGACGAGGAGCACGCCTCGAAGCGTGAGGGTTACCTGGCCTACCTGGAGCAGATCTTCACGCTCGCCGGCGAAGAGAATGCCAAGGCACAGGCCGAGCAGGTAATGGCTATGGAGCAGGTGATGGCCAAGCGTTTCCGCTCGAATGTGGAGCTGCGCGACATCTTCAAAGCCTACAACCCGATGTCGAAGAACGACTTCTACAAGCGCTACAACAACTTTGATTGGGAGGCTTACCGCACGCAGATTGGTCTGGGCGACTTTGAGCAGATCATTGTCGAGCAGCCTGAGGTTATTGACCTGGTAAACCAGCTCGTCAAGAGCGAGCCGATCGAGACCCTGAAGAGCTACCTGAAGGCACACCTGATCACGAGCGCTGCTGGCTATGCCGGTGACGAGGTTTATGCCGCATCTTTCGATTTCTTCAGCCGTCAGATGACCGGTGTGGAGCAGATGAAGCCCCGCTGGAAGCGTGCCATGGCAGTTCCCAACGCCATCCTCTCGGAGGCTGTGGGCGAGATCTACGTAGCAAAGTACTTCCCCGAGGAGGACAAGGTGCGCATGATGGAGCTCGTGAAGAACCTGCAGGTGGCCCTCGGTCAGCATATCGATGCCCTGGAGTGGATGTCGGATGAGACGAAGCAGAAGGCTCAGGAGAAGCTCTCGACCTTCACCGTGAAGATCGGCTACCCCGATAAGTGGAAGGATTACTCGACCCTCGAGATCGACCCCACCGTTTCGTACTGGGAGAACATCAAGCGTGCCTCGGCTTGGGCTACGGCCGACAACCTGGCGCGCCTGGGTAAGGAGGTGGATCGAGAGGAGTGGTTCATGTCGCCCCAGACGGTGAACGCCTACTACAACCCCACGACCAACGAGATCTGCTTCCCCGCAGCCATTCTGCAGCCTCCGTTCTACAACTCGACGGCTGACGATGCTGTGAACTATGGTGCTATCGGTGTGGTGATTGGCCACGAGATGACGCACGGCTTTGACGACCAGGGTCGCAATTTCGACAAGGACGGTAACATGATCAACTGGTGGACGGAGGCTGATGCCGAGGCCTTCCAGAAGAAGAGTGAGGTGCTCGTGGAGCAGTTCAACAAGATCGAGGTGCTGCCCGCCACGGAGGAGAGCCCCGCTGTGATGGCCGATGGTGCCCTCTCGCTGGGTGAGAACATCGCCGACCAGGGCGGCCTGCGCGTTGCCTACACGGCTCTGCAGAATGCCATTGGCGAGAACACCCCCGCCCCGATCGACGGTTTCACGGCCGAGCAGCGTTTCTACATCGCCTATGCCGCCCTGTGGGGTCAGAATATCCGCGATGAGGAGAAGGCCCGCCTGACGAAGGTGGACGTACACTCGCTGGGTGAGAACCGCGTAAATGCTACGGTGAAGAACCTCCAGAGTTTCTACGATGCCTTTGGCATCACCGAGGGCAAGATGTTCCTGCCCGAGGAGGAGCGCGTGATTATCTGGTAAGAAAAGCGCCCCAGGGGCCTACTGAGCCCCCTAAAACAAGCCTGTCTAATCGTTAGACAGGCTTGTTTTGTTTGGGTTGGGGTCGTAAGTACCACGACCCCTTTTTGATTTTAGGTGAGAAGATTTCGTGCTTTATGCAGTAAGTCCTGGATGGGTAGTACTTAGCGTACGTCCCATTCGGGGCTTGCAAATAAAGCGCGGAAGGTTCCGCATAAAATCGAAAAGAATTAATAGAAGGTGGCTTTCGGCGCAAAAATAGGATACCCAAAGTTAAAGATGAGGTACATGTTGTTGGTGTTATTCAGGCCATACTTGATCAGAGAAAGGTTCACAGGACCGATGGGGGTATGGTAAACCAGCGCCGCCTCGGTGATGAAGTTGAGCTGTCGATCCTCCCACCCTACCAAGCCGTTGGTTGCGTAATTGTTGCGGCTACGATACATAGCATAGACGCCGGTACGCAGGAAGAATTTAGAGGTGAAGGAGAAGGTGGGGTTCAGTCCTCCGGCCACAAAGCGTTTGGCCGAAAAATCGGGCATAAAGACCATGTGGGCATGGGGAATGGGCTCGTAAGCCGGCAGGGTCATGAGCGTCGCTCCTTCGGAGGTGAACTGGGGGTGGTTGGTGTAGACCGCATCCAGGTTGGCACCCAGCATAAACCAGGTAGCCGAGGGCATGTTGAAGATCTTCTCATACTGGAAGCGACCACCATACCAATTGCGATGCACGCCGGGCTGGAAACTACCTCGGTGGCGATTGCGCAGACGGTCACGGCCATCCAGATAGATGAGCGAGAGGTGGAGGTCTGAACCTCGCGTCGGATAGATGAATTTATCGAGCGTGTTGCGAGCCAACTCGAGCTTAGCACCAACGAACCAGAAACGGGTTTGCTCCTTCTGGCTCGGATCGAACGAGGAGTCATTGTGGTAGTTGCTATGGCCGCCGTGCAGATCGAGTTCCACGAGCGAACGATGCGTCAAGCGGAAGCCGAAGCCAAACGATCCAAAACTCTCACTCTGCTTGACAGCCAGCGTGTTATCAATCTCCGTGATGCGTCCGAATGAACCGTGGCGGTTGTTTTCGGTGGCAAAATTATAGCCATAGGTAAGGTAGAACGGATCGTTGAAATAGAAGTCCATGCGTCCGCCCAACGAACCCCATGTGTGGGTAGGACCGAGATACAGGTTGGCGCCAAAGCGATGAGCCGCACGACCAAAGGCTTTGTAGTTTAGCCCGATATAGGCCTGGTTGAAGGCTGTAGACGAGATGTTGCCTCCGATGGCCAACTTCAGGTTCGGACGCGCCGTAACCTCGGCGGCAAAGCTGTAGCGTTCGCTCTTTTCGTCATAGCTCACCCGCGGCACATCCATCTGATAGTCACCCGTAACGAGCAGGCGGTAGGTATTCTCGCGCAGTCGCTCAAAATTCATCTGACGCTGGCGATCGTTGCCGTGCAGGTCGGTACGCATGTAGTCACGAATGTAGGCAATCTGCTCCTCGTTCACACCGGTGATTTCGTAGTTGTTGAAGATCAGCGGCGGGCACTTTTTACGAAATGCCTCGCGGCGCTCCTCATACTGAGACTTGCTCCAACGAGCCTCCTCGGGAATGTGCTCTAAGATGGCCGGCATGTTCAACATCGCATCTTCATAGCCGGACTGCATCACCACATCTGCCTGGTCGAAATTGAGCATACCCACCGGAACGGCACGCTGAATCATCACCGAACGCTCCTCAGGCATGGCATAATCCGATCCACTCATGGCAATCAGCACGGCTTGATCGATGAGCGACTCCTCTCCATCGAGTTTAAACTCGCCCGAGGTGCAATTCGAACCCACCATAAAGGCCGGCGCATATTTTTCGTCGAGTGCTCGCCAGGGGAAATTGTCGTAGATACCGCCATCGTAGAGGAGCATCGAATCGCGCTTTACGGGCCTGAAAGCCAGCGGAATAGACATCGATGAACGAATAGCCTCAGGCAACGAACCGTCATCAAGGGTGACCGGCTTGCGCTGGTTCATGTCAGCGGCCACACAGAGGAAGGGGACCATGAACTGCGAAAAATCGTTATCGGCAGCGGTTGAAGCAGGGGCAAAGAGCTCGATGAGCGCCATGTCGATCTGAGTCGACGAAATCAGGTTACGCGGCATCTGGAAGGCCTGCTTTTCGTCCGAAAAATCGAGCCACAGATTGATAAACGAGGGCGAGTTACCGATTTGGCGATAATAGGGCATGTAGACGGTCGGATCGATACGTCCCGACAACCACTGCTGCACCACGCCCGACAAGACCAATTCGCGCATCTCGGCCGGCGAATAGCCCGAAGCATAGAGGGCACCGATGATCGAACCCATCGAAGTTCCGGCGACATAATCGATCGGAACACCCCGCTCCTCGAGCGCCTCCAACACACCGATGTGGTACAAACCTTTGGCGCCACCTCCGCTCAAAACGATACCGACACCCTGACGCATGGGCGTTTCGGAGCCTTCCGCAGCCGAAACCGGCACGAAAAATCCCAGAACAAAGGCTATAATGAGCAGATATTTTCGCATCCTAACTTTTTTTACTAACTTTGCGTGTTAGAACCTTGTTCTAATCACACCGGTCAAAAATAGCGAAAAAGCGTAAACATTCAAAATATGATTGAAAAAATCAACGAACTTCTTCGACAAGTCGAGGAGTTCAAACCCAAAGCAGCTGCCGAAATCGAAGAATTTCGCATCCGAATCCTCGGCAAGAAGGGTGAACTGACCGCCCTGATGGATGAATTCAAAACCGTAGCCCCCGAGCTGAAGCGTGAGTTGGGCCAAAAGCTCAACGCCCTGAAGAACGAGGCACAGACGCGTATCAACACCCTGCGCGAGGAGTTGCAGAACAGTGCGTCGGAGTACACCTCGACCATTGGCGACATGACCTGCCCAGGTACGGCTGAAGAGCTGGGCTCGCGCCACCCTATTTCGCTCGTCAAGAACCAGATTGTAGAGGTCTTTGAGCGCTTGGGTTACACGGTAGCCGACGGTCCGGAGATCGAGGATGACCAGCACGTCTTCACCTCGCTCAACTTCCCGCCCGAGCACCCCGCACGCGATATGCAGGACACCTTCTTCATCGAGAAGCAGGGTTCGGAGCCCAATCCGAAGGATATTCTGCTGCGTACGCACACCTCGTCGATCCAGGTGCGCACGATGGAGCACCAAAAGCCGCCCATCCGCGTTATCTGCCCGGGCCGCGTGTTCCGCAACGAGGCCATCTCCTACCGTGCACACTGCATCTTCCACCAGATCGAGGGTCTCTACATCGATGAGGGTGTGTCGTTTGCCGACATGAAGCAGTCGCTGCTCTACTTTGCCAAGGAGATCTTCGGTGAGCAGGCTCAGATCCGCATGCGTCCCTCCTACTTCCCCTTCACGGAGCCTTCGGCTGAGGTCGATGTTTCGTGTAACTTGTGCGGCGGCAAGGGTTGCCCCGTCTGCAAGGGTACGGGCTGGTTGGAGATCATGGGTTGCGGAATGGTTGATCCCAACGTATTGAAGGCCAGCAATATCGATCCCGAAAAGTATTCGGGCTTCGCCTTTGGTATGGGTATTGAGCGTATCGCCATGTTGAAGTACGGCGTGAAGGACCTCCGCCTCTACTTCGAGAACGACGTACGCTTCCTGCACCAGTTCGACGACGCATTGTAGTCGCCGATAAAGAATTTGTCTATGAAACGCTTTGTTGCGATAGTTGCGCTCTTGAGCCTCTTTCTGACCGCTTTTGCGGTTGGAAAACCGGGAGCGCAACGACCCGAAGAGGGGGACTCGCTACAAAGCGTTTTTCTATACACCGAAGCGCTCAAAAGCCTTCGCATCCACCGCGACACCACGCAGGGACGCGCCCTATTGGAGCGGGTCATCGCATCGGATTCGGCCTACGCTCCTGCATATTTTGCGTTGGTAACGAGCGACTTGGCTCACACGCCTCAAGAGGCACACAGTTGGGCTGAGAAGGCCTACCGTGCCGACACAACCAACATCTGGTACCACCGCGCGTATGGACAGACGTTGTTGCAATGCGAACGCTATGCAGAGGCGTTGCCCATCTACCGTTCGCTTCTCGAACGTGACCCGAAGGATTTGGATATCTACCGCATCCTGGCGGCCCTCTACGAGCAGAACGAGCAACCCTACTCGGCCATCTCAATTCTCGATTCGGCCGAAGTACGTGTAGGTCGTCATCCCTATTTGAGCAAGATGAAGCGCCACCTGCTAATCAAGACCAAGCAGGGTGACAAGGCACTCCAGGAGGCTAAAACGCTGGCGAAAGAGGTACCCTATGAGGCCGAACACCAGGTGGTCTTGGCCGAACTCTACGGCATGCAGGGCAACGATTCGATGGCTCGTCGTGCATACGATGCGGCGTTGAAAATCGACTCCACCAAACTCGAGACCTTAATGTCGCTGTCGGATTACTATGGCACGCGCCAGGATTTTCGTTCGATGCTGTGGGTGACACGCAAACTCTTTACCTCGGACGAGATGCCGCTCGAGCAGAAGGTACATCGCTTCGAACTCTTTACCTCCGACATCGACTTCTATCGTGCTAACTACTACCAGTTGCACGACCTGGCTTCGGTGTTGACCATTCGCTATCCGAAGGAGAAATCGGTGGTGGAGCTCTACGCCAACCACCTGATCGCATCGGGTAAACTCGAGGATGCGCTGAACCACTACAAAATTCACCTCGAAGATCGCCCTGCGGAGTCAGACTACTACCTCGCCGTAATCGATATCGAGAGCTATCTGGAGCAACCCGATTCGGTGGAAAAGTATGTCAATGAGGCGCTTACACTATTCCCCGATAAAATTGACCTTCACCTGGCAAAAGGCAATGTCCGCTACCGTATGAACAACCTCATAGGGGCAGTAAAGAGTTATCACAAGGCGTTGAAATATGCCGACACTGATACCCTGCGCAGCCAAATCTGGGGGCAGATAGGTGATGTCTATCATGCCTACGGCGAAGCGTCGGGTTTTCTGTTTGGGAAGTTATATCAACGAGACTGCTACCGCGCCTACAAAAAAGCTTTGAAATACAATCCCGACAACGTCTTGGTGCTCAACAATTGGGCCTACTTCCTCGCCGTGGAGGGTAAGCAGTTGGATGACGCCCTGCAGATGGCCGAGCGTGTCGCAGAGCTCACCGACCGCAACCCGACCTACATGGATACCCACGCCTGGATTCTCTTCCGCATGGGTCGACTGGAGGAGGCTCGCCAACTGATCCGTCAGGCGGTGGCGCTCGATGGCCAAAAGAGTGCGGAACTGTTGCTTCACTACGGCGATATCCTGCATGCCTTGGGTGAGCAGTTTATGGCCGAGACCTATTGGAAAAAGGCGCTCGAGAAGGGTGCCGACAAAGCCAAGATCGAGGAACGCCTCCAACAACCGAAGGTCGAAAAGCCAACCCCGAACCACGAGTAGAAACAACGAACACTACCCTACCCCATGAAGTTCCTCCTCACGCTCCTCAGTACACTCCTGCTGTTGGTGGTGACCCCGTCGGTCACGGCCCAGACGGATCGTCGTGTCGAGGAGCAGAAAAAGGCGATTGCAGCGCTCGAAAAGAAGATTGCTGCCGAGGAGGCTGCCATTGGTAAAATCCAGAAGAGTCGCCGCACCACCGAGGAGCGTGCTCGACGTCTGGCGCGCCAAATCGAGCAACGCAACCAGCTGCTCAATGAGACAGAACGGGAGGCCTCGCGTGTAGAGAAGGAGGTAAAACGTTCGAGTAGGGTAGCCGACAGCCTCCAAAAGGCCCTCGACCACAACCGCGCCCAATACGGTGAGCTGGTTCGCGAAGCCTATCGCAACTACCGACAGCAGAATTACATCAGCTATATCCTCTCCTCACGCAACTTTTCGGACGTGGCCCGCCGCCTCACAATGATGCGTGAGATGGCCGCTCTTCGCGAACGCAAATTACAAGAGATCAGCACGTTGCAACAATCTGTAAGCGAAGAGAAACAGCGTCTCGAAAATCGCCAAAAGGAGCTTGACTCGGTATCGCAAAAGGTGGCCGGTCAGAAGAAACGCCTGCAGCGCGATGCTACAGCCGCCAAGCAGGAGATCCGCTCGATGAACAACAAGGAGAAGCAGGCCTTGGCTCGCAAGATGGAGCAGGAGGAGCAACTCTCGGTGGCCATCAGCGAGCTCAGAAAACTCACTAAAGGCAACAAAGAGGGTGCCTCGTTCTCGGCACGCACATCCAATCTCAACCTGCCCGTGGCGGGTGGTCGCGTAAAGCGCTACAAGGGCAACATGGCCGAAATCACGGGTGAAAAGGGTGCCTCGGTGCGCTCGATTTACGAGGGTAAGGTGGTTGACATCAAGCGAAACCGTATTACGGCAAAATACGAGGTTTTTGTGGCACATGGTGAGTATATCACCTCCTACACCAACCTGGGTTCGATAAGCGTTGAAAAGGGCCAAAAAGTGGCAAAAAACCAGCAACTCGGATCGGTGGGTGCAGCGGTGAATGTAACGACCATGGAGACCGAATATAAAATCGTCTTCGGCATCTATTCGCCCAACCCCAAAGAGACGATGTCGGCTGCCAACTGCTTCAAAAAATAGACTACAATGGCTGTACACTACTACACAGACGACTGCAATTACCGCCTGCCTGAGAAACGACGCACGGCGGCCTGGCTTCGAGAGGTGGCCGAATCGGAGGGCTACACGCTGGGGGAGGTGAACTACATCTTCTGCTCGGCTGCGCGCCTCCTGGAGATGAACAAAGAGTTCCTCGGTCACGATTACTTCACCGATATCATTACCTTCGACTACAGCGACCTGAAGGGTAGCGGGGTAGTCTCGGGTGATATCTTTATCGATGTAGAAACGGTAGCTGACAACGCACGTATCTATGGTGCCACAAAACTGCAGGAGATGCGTAGGGTAGTGGTGCACGGTGTGTTACACCTCTGCGGTCAGAAGGACAAAACACCGAGAGCCAACGCCCAGATGCACCGAAAAGAGGATAAATATTTGAAATTCTGGACTTTATGATCCTTCATTACGATATAATCGTGGTGGGTGGCGGTCATGCAGGTTGTGAGGCAGCTTCAGCTGCTGCACGACTTGGTTCGCGCACATTACTGCTGACTATGGATATGGCCAAGTTTGCTGCCATGTCGTGCAACCCGGCCGTAGGTGGGGTAGCGAAGGGTCAGATTGTTCGCGAGATCGATGCCTTGGGAGGTATGATGGGTATTATCACCGACCGCAGTGCCATCCAATTCCGCATGCTCAACCGTTCGAAGGGTGCAGCTATGTGGAGCCCGCGTGCGCAGTGCGACAAGGAGGCCTTTTCGGCTGCATGGCGTCGTACGCTCGAGAATACCACAAACCTCTACCTGTGGCAGGACTCGGTAGTTGAGATTCTTTTCGATAAAACATCGGAAACACCTCGTATTCAAGGTGTTAAGACACAGATGGGTATCACCTTCTCGTGTGAAAAGTTAATTCTCACAGCCGGCACTTTCCTCAGCGGATTGATGCACGTCGGAGCCTCGTCGGCAGTCGGTGGTCGTGCCGGAGATCAAGCATCGGAAGGGTTAACCGAGCAACTGAAATTGATCGGTTTTGAAGTGGGCAGAATGAAGACCGGAACACCCGCGCGTCTTGATGCACGCACGATCAATTTCGAACTATTGGAGCCGCAATATGGCGACGAGAACCCCTCAAAATTCTCCTTTTCATCGGAGACCGAGGCGGTCAAAGAGCAGTTGCCCTGCTTCTTGGTTTATACTTCGAAAGAGGTACACGACATCCTTCGTACAGGCTTCGATCGTTCGCCCCTTTTTAACGGTACGATTCACGGTATCGGACCGCGTTATTGCCCCTCGATTGAGGACAAATTGCGCACCTTTGCCGACAAAAATGAGCACCAGCTCTTCCTCGAACCGGAGGGTAGAACGACCAACGAATACTACCTAAACGGGTTCTCTTCGTCGCTTCCGTGGGAGGTGCAGTGGGAGGCTCTACACAAGATCGAGGGCTTCGAAGATCTGCATATCTACCGTCCGGGATACGCCATCGAATATGACTATTTCCCGCCGACACAGCTCCACCATACGCTCGAAACCAAGCTGGTGGAGGGTCTCTATTTTGCCGGTCAGGTAAATGGAACGACGGGCTATGAGGAGGCCGCAGCACAAGGTCTGATGGCAGGTATCAATGCGCACCGTAGTCGAGTAGGGGAGTCATCGATTGTTCTTGGTCGCGACGAAGCCTATATGGGTGTGCTGATTGATGACCTGGTGACGAAAGGTGTGGACGAGCCTTATCGCATGTTCACCTCGCGAGCCGAGTATCGCATCTTGCTCCGACAAGACAATGCCGATGCTCGATTAACTCCGCTTGGGTATGAAATTGGTCTGATTTCGCCGAAAAGATTCGCTGAATTCAGCAAAAAAAATCAAAACGTAGAATCGCTTATTTCGTTCGCGCAAGGACTGAGTATCAAAATAACGGAAATTAACGACTGTTTAATTTCGGTCGGATCGGACCCTTTAACGCAAGGAAAGAAGATGGGCGACCTCTTGATGCGCAACGGTGTCACCTTCGAAGGACTACGCAAAGTGCTCCCGAAACTCGAAAAGTTCATTCAGAAAGAGACTATCACCGCGGAGGAGATTGAAGAAGCCGAGATTCGTATCAAGTACCGTGGTTATATCGAACGCGAAAAACAGATTGCAGAAAAACTGCATCGATTGGAAGAAATCGCGATTCCTGTAGGTTTTGACTTTATGTCGATGAATTCGCTTACGATCGAAGCTCGTCAAAAACTATCGCGCATTCGCCCGCAAACAATCGGACAAGCTTCGCGTATTCCGGGTGTTTCGCCGGCAGATGTAAATGTATTACTGATTAAATTCGGACGATAGATGTTCCACGTGGAACTTTACGAAAGGTGAGAGTTATCAAATTATATTTGAATAACCGAGCCGAAGTAAAGTCAAGACGCCGAAGGCGGATTAACAAATATATCACACATCATGTGATTCGAAAGGCGAGTGTTATCAAATTATATTTGAATAACCGAGCCGAAGTAAAGTCAAGATGCCGAAGGAGTACAATAATAAAGGAGAGCTATTTGAGCTCTCCTTTATTTATAGGGTATTTTACTTGTTCCACGTGGAACTTTTATTCCGATACGATCGTATTCCAACCGTGAATATCCTCGGCTAAACCGTACTGAATATCCTGTAGGCGCTTGTAGAGTGCCAAACTAACCGGACCAACCTCGCGACCATAGAAGTAACTCTTCTCGGTCTGCATGTCGTAAATTTCGCTAATCGGGGCAATAATCGCTCCCGTACCACAGCAACCACACTCCTCGAAGGTTGCCAGCTCCTCAACCGGAATCTGACGCTCCTCAACACCCAAACCCATATCAAGCGCAAGTTGTTTAAGGCTCTTATTGGTAATCGAGGGCAAAATAGTCGAAGACTTCGGCGTGATGTACTTTCCATCGCGAATAGCGAAAAAGTTGGCTGCAACACACTCGTCGAGGTATTTATGCTCCTTCGGGTCGAGGAAAAGCACACTCTGGAAACCCTTCTCATGGGCATGCTGGTAGGGTAGGAGACTGGCAGCGTAGTTTGCGCCGATCTTTACATCTCCCGTACCATTTGCCGAAACACGATCCTGCTCACGGTCAACAGCCACCTGAATCGGACGAATACCCTCCTTGAAGTAAGGACCCACCGGTGAACAGAAGACCACAAAGAGCGCATTAGCCGAAGGTGTGACACCAAAACTGGTCGACGTACCGATCTCAACCGGACGCAGGTACATCGCAGCTCCCGTGCCATAGGGAGGCAGATGACGCAAGTTTTTGCGCACCACTTCCGTACAAGCCTCGATGATCATCATACGCGTCGGAACAGGCAGACAGAGACGTCTCGCAGACGACTGCAAACGCTCAACCGTATCCTCCAAACGGAAGATTCGAATCTTGCCATCTGCACCTCGGAAAGCCTTCAAACCCTCAAACAACGATGATCCGTAGTGCAGACACGCAGCTGCCAAGGGGACGGGAAGAAACTCATCTTCGGAGAGTTGCATCTCGCTCCATCCCCGTTGCGGCTGGTAGCTGTAACGGATGTTATAATCGGTTTTGTAGTAGTCGAAGCTGAGCTCCGACCACTCCCAATCTGCAAGTTGCATATTAACCTACGATTGCACCGTTGTTGGTAGCAGCATTAGGCTGCAACAGACGCAGCTTACCGCTTGCATCCTCTGCCATGAGGATCATACCACGCGAAAGCGTACCCTTCAGCTCACGCGGCTCAAGGTTCACCAAAACGAGTACCTGCTGACCAACGAGCTCCTCCGGGGTGAAGTGCTCAGCAATACCCGAGATGATCTCGCGCTGGTCGATACCCGTATCAACCAAGAGTTTCAAGAGCTTCTTGGTCTTAGCCACCTTCTCGGCCTTAAGAATGGTCGAAACGCGAATATCCATCTTCTGGAAATCATCGAACGATACGTTATCCTTCTGAGCCTCAACCTCTTGTGCCTTCTCAGCAGCCAAATTAGCCTCCTTGATGGCAGCCAGTTTGTCAAGCTGCTTCTGGATCGTCTCGTCCTCAATCTTCTCGAACAACAGCTCGGCCTTACCGATCGTATGGCCTGCCTGAACGAGATCCATCTGACCCATCTGCTCCCACGAATACTTCTCAACAGCCAGCATCGAAATCATCTTTGCTGCCGAGAAGGGCATGAAGGGCTCGATAGCAATAGCCGTATTGGCCGTAATCTGGAGTGCTATATTCAGAATCGTCTTCACGCGCTCAGGATCGGTCTTAACCACCTTCCAGGGCTCGGTATCGGCCAAATACTTATTACCAATACGGGCAAAATTCATAGCATCCTTCAAGGCCTCACGGAAGTGGTAATTCTCAATGTTACGCTCCAGCTGAGCCTTGATTGCCTGCAACTCGGCGATGGTCTCACGATCGTAGTCAGTGAGCTCACCACAAGCGGGAACAACACCATTATAATACTTCTGAGTCAGCACCAGAGCACGGTTCACAAAGTTACCCAGAATGGCCACCAGCTCCGAATTATTGCGGGCCTGGAAATCCTTCCACGTAAAGTCGTTATCCTTCGTTTCAGGAGCATTGGCACAAAGTACATAGCGCAGCACATCCTCCTTGCCGGGGAACTCCTCGAGGTACTCATGCAACCAGATAGCCCAGTTGCGCGAGGTCGAGATCTTATCACCCTCCAGATTCAGGAACTCGTTCGAAGGAACATTCTCAGGCAAGATATAGTCACCATGAGCCTTCAGCATCGAAGGGAATACGATGCAGTGGAATACGATGTTATCCTTACCGATAAAGTGTACAAGCTTCGTATCCTCATCCTTCCAATATTTCTCCCAATCGGGCGTAAGATCCTTAGTAGCAGAAATATAACCAATCGGAGCATCGAACCAAACGTAGAGCACCTTACCCTCGGCACCCTCCACCGGAACGGGGATACCCCAATCCAAGTCACGGCTTACAGCACGCGGCTGAAGACCACCATCGAGCCAGCTCTTGCACTGACCATATACGTTCGATTTCCACTCCTTGTGACCCTCCAGAATCCACTCGCGCAACATTTGCTCATAGTCGTTCAAGGGGAGGTACCAGTGCTTGGTCTCCTTCTTAACGGGCTTCGAACCCGAAACAGCGCTGTGCGGATCGATCAATTCATCGGGCGAGAGGGTAGAACCACACTTCTCGCACTGGTCGCCATAGGCACGCTCGTTGCCGCACTTGGGGCAAGTACCCACAATGTAGCGGTCAGCCAAGAAGGTCTGAGCCTCCTCGTCGTAGTACTGCTCCGAGCTCTGCTCGATAAACTTACCCTCGTCGTAGAGCTTGCGGAAGAACTCCGAAGCCGTTACGTTGTGCGTAGGCGACGTAGTACGCGAATAGATGTCGAACGAAATACCGAGACCCTCAAACGAACGCTTGATCAGGTTGTGGTAACGATCAACAATATCCTGAGGGGTTACACCCTCCTTACGGGCCTTAATGGTGATGGGAACACCGTGCTCGTCCGATCCGCAGATCGAAACTACATCACAACCCTTCAAACGCAAATAGCGCGTATAGATGTCCGAGGGCACATAAACGCCTGCCAGGTGACCGATGTGAACCGGACCGTTGGCATAGGGGAGTGCTGACGTTACAAGATATCTTTTGAACTCTTTTGCCATGATTGTTTTGATTTAAGTGGTGCAAAAGTAATATTTAATTCTTTGAATTAAAAAATTAATCGACAATATCCATCTCATCGATGAGCCATTGCTGGCCGGCGAACTTGTCGATGATGAACAATACGTAGCGTGCATCAACGGCAATCATACGCTGCAACTCCGGCTCGAAGGCCACATCACCCGACATAGCCTCCCAGTTACCATCGAAGGCAAGACCGATCAGTTCACCCTTCTTGTTCAGAACCGGCGAACCCGAATTACCACCCGTAATGTCGAGATTAGCCAAGAAGCAGGTCACCAATTCACCCTTTTTGTTCGCATAACGACCATAATCCTTGTTGTTGTAAAGCTCCTTGAGGCGCTCCTCCACGGTAAACTCAATGGGGTTGTTCTTATCCTCCTTCTCCATCACACCCTTCAAGGTGGTGTAGTAGCTGTAACGAATACCATCAGCAGGAGTGTAGGGAAGCACATTACCATAAGTGCAACGAATCGTAAAGTTGGCATCCGAAGCCCATGCCTTTTCGGGGTGCTGCATCATCAGACCGGCGATGTATTTACGGTGACCCTCAGCATAAAGCATCTCATACTTCGAAGCCTCTTTACCCAGCTTTTGTGAAAGGGTCATGATCGACTTTAAGAAGGGAACAACAGGATCCGAAGCAGCCTTCTCAGCATCGTAATTTTTCAAGAAAGCCTCCAACTTTTCGGGCGTTGCAACTACCGTATTATCATACAGATAGTCTACATATTGATCCACATCGCCACCAAAATCCTTGTCGATGATTTCCGCATAGAACGAAGGTAACGTCGTCATATTTTCACGCGCCATTTTAAGCATACGCTTCGCGACACGACGATCGGTCGGAAGGTTGAAATCTTTATAGATACGGTTAGCAACAGCCATCGTTTTTTCAACATCAACCTCCTTCACGCTGTTCAAAACACGCCCCAACTGCAAGAGTTCGATGGCACGCATCATCGACTCCTGAATATACTGCAAATCTTTCTTTGCAGGAGCCGACTTCTCCACATATTCCTTAATCTTCGACAGCGCATCCATATAACCCTCCTCGGGTAGCGTATACTGATTGGCCCAAGCCTGGAACGACTGCTCCTGCTCCTCTTTTTTGCCCTTTACGTTGAGTTTCTTCACGGCATTCGACATACCGATCGAATTCTTCCAATAATTAGAAGAAGAGGCATATTTCGAGGCGTACTGAATACGCACCTTATCGCTCGCTGCCATATCCTCAGCCAAGATCTCCTGACGAGCACCACGAATCGAGATACGCTGCGGATTATCCACCTCCAACATATAATCAATCTCGTACGAGGTCATGTAACGGTCTGTCGAACCAGGGAAGCCCATCACCATCGCAAAATCACCCTCTTTAACACCTTTAATATTTACTTTCAAATATTTTTCGGCGCGGTAAGGCTTGTTCTCAGGCGAGTACTCGGCCGGACGGTTATTCTCATCCGCATAAACACGGAAAATCGAAAAATCACCCGTATGACGCGGCCACATCCAGTTATCAGTCTCACCGCCAAACTTACCAATCGACTGCGGAGGAGTACCTACCAAACGTACATCCGAATAGATCTCCATCACAAAGGCGAAGAACTGGTTATTACCAAAGAAGCTCGGAATGATAACATTCATACCCGGATTTTCCTGCTCCATCTTCTCGATAAGAGCCACCTTATTCTCATTAGCAATACGCAAATACTCCTCCTCAGAGGCAATCGAAGGGATGTTACCCACGATCTCGGCCGTTACATCCTGAATATGACGGATAAAACGTACCTTCAAACCCGGAGCAGGGAGCTCCTCCTCGTGGTTGCGTGCCCAGAAACCATCCTTGAGGTAGTCGTGCTCTACCGACGAAAGCGACTGAATAGAGCCAAAACCGCAGTGGTGGTTCGTAAAGATCAAACCCTCTTTCGAAACAATCTCACCCGTGCAGCCACCACCAAAGATCACAATAGCATCCTTAAGCGACGTTTTGTTCATCGAATAGACATCCTCAGCCGAGAGCTTAAAGCCCTTCTCGCGCATATCCTTTTCGTTCATCTTTTTCAGATAGGGGAGCAACCACATACCCTCATCGGCCGCAGCCGACAGTGCTACAAAAGCAGCACAAAGCGTTAAAAAAAGTTTCTTCATTATTATTTATAAATTAATGGTTTTAAGGAATTTAAAGAAAAATAAAGATGTTTGTTTTTTACTCTTTCTTACCCTTAAAACCGTAATCATTTACTTATTCTTCTTACTTATTTTTTACCATATTTAAAATGGCACTCTCGGCCGCTTTACGCGTCTGTTCGTCGATCAACACCTCAGGTGCCATCTCTTCGAGCGTCGTAATGATATTTTCAAGCGTCACCTTCTTCATCTCCTTACACTCGTTGCAACGACACGTAGGATCCTCGGTCGGAGCCGGGATAAAAGTTTTCTCGGGCATACGCTTTTTCATTTCAGCCAAAATGCCGGCCTCTGTGACCACAATGAACTCCGTGGCATCAACCTGACCACAATAGGTCAAAATAGCGGCCGTAGAGCCCGCAAAATCGGCTTCTGCAACCACCTCGGCCTTACACTCGGGATGCACAACCACTTTAGCCTCGGGGTGCGCCTCCTTCAAACGCTTCAAACCTTCCAACGAGAAGGCCTCATGCACCAGGCATGCACCATCCCAAAGCACCATATTGGTTCTACCCGTGAGCTTCTGGATATAAGAACCCAAGTTGCGATCCGGAGCAAAGATGATCGGCTGATCTTTAGGAAGTGATTCCACAACCTCCAGAGCATTCGACGAAGTGCAGCAGATATCCGTGAGGGCCTTCACGCCCACCGTTGTATTTACATAGGAGACCACTTTATGATTGGGATACTGCGCCTTGAATGCGGCAAAGTCCTTCGCATCACACGACTCGGCCAGCGAACATCCGGCATCGGGTCGCGGAATGAGGACGCGCTTTTCGGGACAGAGCACCTTGGCAGTCTCGGCCATAAAGTTCACGCCGGCGAAGAGGATCACATCGGCCTCGACCGACTGAGCCTGGAGTGACAATGCTAACGAGTCGCCCAGGAAGTCGGCTACAGCCTGGACTTCGGGGGTGCAATAGTAATGCGCCAAGATGACGGCATTTTTCGCTCGCTTGAGTTCAGCAATTCGTGCTTGGAGGTTTTCAACCATTGTCTTTTTATTTTTATATAGTTTTTAATTCAATATTTAA
>JAFZFJ010000144.1 GCA_017555975.1 Alistipes sp.
CCGCAATCGACCACTCTGCCATCTCTCCGAGACCACAAAAATACGACCCTTTTTTTGTTTTGCAAAATCTTTGGTAGAAAAAGCGTAAAAACGGCCACCGAAGGGGTGGCCGTGGAGGGTTTTTAAGGTTGAAAATCTGCTTAGCAGCTCATGCCGCCGCAGCAGTGGATGGTCTGTCCGGTGACGTAGCTCGAGAGGTCCGAGGCGAGGAAGAGTGCCACCTGAGCCACATCTTCGGGCGTACCGCCACGGCGTAAGGGAATCGACTTGGCCCACTGCTCACGCACCTCCTCGGGCAGCGTGGCAGTCATGTCGGTGAGGATAAAGCCCGGGGCGATGCAGTTGGCACGGATGCCGCGCGGTCCCATCTCCTTGGCAATCGACTTGGCGAGACCGATCAGACCCGCCTTCGAGGCGGCATAGTTACACTGGCCGGCATTGCCGTTTACGCCCACTACAGACGACATGTTGATAATCGAGCCTCCGCGCTGGCGCGCCATGATGGGCGTGACGGCATGGATGAAGTTAAAGGCCGACTTCAAGTTGACCGAGACCACCGAATCCCACTGCTCCTCGCTCATGCGCATCATGAGCGTGTCGTGGGTGATGCCGGCGTTGTTGACCAGGATGTCGATGCGGCCAAACTCCTCGTGGATCTGCTTGACCAGCGTGTGGGTAGCCTCAAAATCGGCGGCGTTGGCAAGGTAGCCCGTAGCCTTAACACCGTAAGTTTGAAGCTCTTGCTCCAGGGCTTTGTTCATCTCGCCACTGCGCACGCTCGTGAAGGCGATGTTCGCCCCCTGCTTAGCAAATTCAATGGCGACGGCGCGACCGATGCCGCGTGTAGCACCCGTGATGAGTGCGGTTTTTCCTTCCAAAAGTTTCATGATTCTCTCTTTTCGGGTTTTCTTAGATTACAAATATACGAATAAGCGAGCAAGAAACGTGAAGATTACTTCACTATTTTTTATGGTGGGCGAGTTGAGCTCCGCGATTCGTTCATGGTTAATGCATAAAAAAGGGAGGTGGGGTTGCATTTTTGGCCAAGGATGGTTAATTTTACCCAAAATTTAATCCGAAAAAAAGATGAAGAGACTTTTTTATCTCGCATTAGTCGCTATGGTAGCAACTTTTAACACGGCTTTGGCCGACGAACAGCCGCGCCTGTTGACGATGGAGGAGGCGGTATTGGGTACCGGTCTTGCGGTGGAGAATCTGCCCTGCACGTGGCGTCCCAACGCACCCGTATACACCACCGTTGAGAAGGGCGTAATCTACGATGTAGATGCGCGCACGGGTGTGAAAACCGAGCTCACGACGCTCGAGAAGATCAATGCCCTGCTGGGTACGGACCTTAAACGCATGCCCGCCTACACGCTTACGGGCAAGGGTACGATGCGCTTCATGGCGGGTCGCGAATTGGTGGGTATCGACCCCGTAGCCGATACGGTGGTGCATCGCTATGCCATCCCTGAGGGGGCTGAGAATGCGCTCTATGGCGATGAGGGCCGCTTTCTCTATACGCGCGAGAACAACCTCTACTGGAGCGATCGCGAGGGCAAGGAGTATGCCATCACGAACAACACGGACAAGAACATCGTGAGCGGCCAGTCGGTGAGCCGCAACGAGTTTGGCATCGAGGGTGGCCTCTTCCCGGCTCCCGATAAGTTCCAGGTGGCCTTCTATCAGAAAGACGAGAGCCACGTTTCGACCTTCCCGCTGCTCGATATCAACTCGCGCACGGGTACGTTGCGTGAGATTAAGTACCCGATGGCTGGCATGGCTTCGGAGCATGTGCGCCTGGGTATCTACAACTACGAAACCCAGAAGACCGTGTGGGTGGAGGTGACCGACTTTACCGAGGAGCGCTACCTGACCTGCATCAGCTGGGCTCCCGACTCGAAGCACATCTATATCCAGGTGCTCGACCGCGCGCAGAAGCAGATGCACCTGAACGAGTACTGCGCGGCCGATGGTCGCTTTGTGCGCACGATCCTCACGGAGCAGAACGAGAAGTTTGTCGAGCCGCAGTATGCGCTCCACTTCCTCAAGAGTGACCCCGATAAGTTTATCTACACCACCTCGAATCGCGATGGCTGGCGAAACCTCTACCTCTGCTCGCTCGCGGCCGGCACGGTGGAGCGCCTCACGAAGGTGGATGCGGATGTGACGCTGGAGGGTGAGCGTGGTCGCTACATCTACTACTCGTCGGCGGAGATCTCGCCCATCGAGAATCACCTCTTCCGCCTCGACCTGAAGAGTCGCAAGACGTTGCGCCTGACCCCCGATGCCGGTTGGCATGCAGCCAACATCAGCCCCGATGGCAGCTACGTGATCGATACCTACACGTCGCTCAACGAGCCTCGCGTGGTGCGCCTGGCCTCGACCGATGGCAAGAAGAGCCGTGAGTTGCTGCGCGCCCAGGACCCCTCGGAGAAGCTGAACTTTGGCTCGATTGAGTTGGGTTCGGTGAAGAGCGCCGATGGAAAGTACGACAACTACTACCGCCTGATTAAGCCCCACGACTTCGACCCCGCGAAGAAGTACCCCGTGATCCTCTATGTCTACGGTGGTCCCCACTCGCAGATGGTTAAGAACACCTTCCAGGGTCAGTTGCGTCGCTGGGAGATGTATATGGCTCAGCGCGGCTATGTTGTCTTTGTGATGGATAACCGTGGCACGACGAACCGTGGTTTGGAGTTCGAGCAGGCGATTCACCGCCAGTGTGGCAAGTGCGAAATGGCCGATCAGATCGCCGGTCTGGAGTGGTTGCTCAGCCACTCGTGGTGCGACCGCGACCGCGTGGGTGTTCACGGCTGGTCGTATGGTGGCTTTATGACCATCTCGCTGATGACGAACTATCCCGAGATCTTCAAGGTGGGAGTGGCTGGAGGTCCGGTGATTGACTGGAAGTGGTACGAGGTGATGTATGGCGAGCGCTACATGGAGACCCCCGAGTCGAATCCCGAAGGCTACGCAGCTACGAGCCTGATTCCGATGGCCGAGAAGCTGCAGGGTAAGCTCCTCATTTGCCAGGGAGCTATCGACCCCACGGTGCTGTGGCAGCACAGCTTGAGCTTCGTGCGCGCTTGCGTTGTGGCCGGTGTGCAGCTCGACTACTTCCCCTATCCCTGCCACGAGCACAATGTGATGGGTAAGGATCGTGTGCATTTGATGCAGAAGGTAACCAATTACTTCGAAGACTACCTGAAGTAGTTGTTATACAACTCCCATATCTTATAAGCAGGGCTGCTCAATTTCGATTGACCAGCCCTGCTTGTTTTGTGTAGCTTCGCCGGTTAGCACCCGCGCAGTCGGTAATAACCTCTTAGCGACCAAACCAAGAGGGTGGTCATTACCCAGCGTGAAAAGAGAATCACCCACCAGATGCCACCGATTGAGGCGTAGAGCAGCAGATCCTCCAGGTTGCTGTGCGAGATGCCGATGTGGGTATTTAGCAGGTTGATCTCTTTACGGGTGATGCTACCGCGAGCCACCTCATCGAGCATGGCGGCCGATCCGTACGAAAGGCCGATAACGTTTGCCACAATCCAGAGGAACGAGGTCTTCTCCGGCAGGCCGAAGAGCTTGAGCAACGGGCGCAGCAGGCGCGAAATGCGCTCCATGATGCCAAATTCGTAGAGCATACGCTGGACGATGTTCAGTAGGTAGATCAGCACGGTCATCATCACCACCAGGCGCAGCATCCCCTTTGCCCAGGTGCCAAAAAGTGGCCAGAAATCGCCTTGAATGGCGAAGACGGGCACATCGGAGAGGACCATCGAACTGCCGACAATCGCCTCCGGACGTCCCGGCAACAGCAGATTAAGCACCAGACCAAGCGTGAGCGATGCAAGCGTGCGCACCAGAATCGTGTAGAGGGTCGGGGTGCCTGTCTTGCGGAGTACAGCGCCCTCGACAATGATGGCGTGAGCGGCCGTGGACATGGTGGCCAAGATCGTGATCTCGCGCACGGTGAGATCGAGCGTCGTGATGACACCGAGCGAGGTGTAGATGTTGATGAAGTAACCACTGACGAAGGCCATGGCTGCATCACCGCGCAGTCCGAAGAGGTGGAAAATGGGGCTGACAAGCGCCGAGATCCAGTTGATCAGTCCCGTATACTGCATCAAAAAGACGACAAACGAGACCAGCACCGTGAGGCGGACAATCCAGCCGATGGTGCGGAAGGCTTGCGGGGTGGCTGTAGCGACAATTTGTCGTATCTTGAGACGAAAAGCGTGCATAGGAGTTGGATATGGGTTAGTTTTTCTCACTGAGCTCCATCCAGCGAAGGGTCTTGAGTTCAATCTCCTCGATCAGGGCCGTGATTTCTCCCGAGGCCTTGAGTAGGGCGTCGACCTCCATGGTGCCGCTGCTCATCTGATTTTCGAGGCTTTGCTTGCGCTCTTCGAGTTGCGGTAGCTCCAGCTCCAGGGCCTCCAACTCGCGTTGCTCCTTAAACGAGAGGCGATTCGTGTAGGTGCGTGTTGCCTTCGGGGCGGGCGTGGCCTGCTGGCGCTGGCGGCGACGCTCCTCCTCGGCGCGCTCTTCCGCTTCGCGCTGCTCCTCGGCACGGCGCCATTGGCGGTATTGGGTATAGTTGCCCGGGAAATCCTTAATCCGACCCTCGCCCTGCATCACAAAGAGGTGGTCGGCAATCTTATCCATGAAATAGCGGTCGTGTGAAATGACAATCACACACCCCTTGAAGGCTTCGAGATACTCCTCCAGAATGTTGAGGGTCTGGATGTCGAGGTCGTTGGTCGGCTCGTCGAGAATCAGGAAGTTGGGGTTCGCCATGAGAATCGTGCAGAGGTAGAGACGGCGTCGTTCGCCACCGCTGAGCTTGGCCACATAGTCGTATTGAGCGGCGGGGCTGAAGAGAAAGCGGTTGAGTAGCTGCGAGGCGCTGATGCGGTTGCCATCGGCGAGGGTGATATCCTCCGAGATACGCTTCACGACATCAATCACGCGGTCCTCGTCGCTGAACGACATGCCCTGTTGGGCATAGTAGCCGAAGCGGACCGTCTGGCCCACCTCCACCGTGCCACTGTCGGGGGCAACTTCGCCCAGCAACATCTTTACGAAGGTCGATTTGCCGACACCATTTTCGCCCACGATGCCGAGCTTCTCGCCCTTCGAGAAGAGGTAGCTGAACTGCTCGAGGATTCGTTTCTCGCCGTAGCGTTTCGTGAGGTTCTTCATCTCGAAAATCTTGGTGCCGATGCGCGACGACTCGATGCCGATCTCGACACGCTGTTCTTGGAGGCGCGTGCGACGCTCCTCGCTTAGCTGTTCGAAGGCGTCAATGCGGTATTTCGCTTTGCCCGTACGAGCCGAGGGGGTGCGGCGAATCCACTCCAACTCGCGACGATAGAGGTTGCGGGTCTTCTCGGCGGCCAGGTTGATCAGCTCGATGCGCTCCTGGCGCTTCTCGAGGTAGTAGGTGTAGTTGCCACGGTAGGCGTAGAGCTGGCGATCGTCGATCTCGACAATGCGCGTGCAGACGCGATCCAAGAAGTAGCGGTCGTGGGTCACCATCAACAGCGTGAGGCGCGATGCGGCCAGATACTCCTCCAGCCACTCGGTCATCTGCAGGTCGAGGTGGTTGGTTGGCTCGTCTAAGATGAGCAGATCGGGCTTCGCAACGAGCACCTGCGCCAGGGCCAGACGTTTGATCTGTCCACCCGAAAGCTCCTCGACGGGTTGCGTGAAGTTGGTGATGGCCAGCTTCGAGAGGATCTCTTTGGC
>JAFZFJ010000145.1 GCA_017555975.1 Alistipes sp.
GAGCGGAAAACGAGACTCGAACTCGCGACCCTAACCTTGGCAAGGTTATGCTCTACCAACTGAGCTATTTCCGCAATTGCGAGTGCAAATATACGGCAAAAATCTGAGTTTGCAAATTTTTTCGCAAAAAAAATAAAAAAATAACTTCTGCACACTCTTTGCGAGTGCTCTTTATCATCCGAAAACTATGCACAAGAAGGCCAAAGGATACCTTTTGGGGGCGGTAGCGGCTGCCACCTATGGCATGAGCCCCCTCTTTACGTTGCCGCTGTATCACCACGGCATGGAGCCCGACTCGGTGCTCTTCTTTCGTTACCTCTTTGCTTCGCTTATTGTGGGGGTGATGCTCCTGGCGCGTGGCCATGGACTGGCCATCGAGCGACAGCAGATTCTGCCGTTGGCGGTGATGGGGTGGATGTTGGCCCTCTCGTCGCTGTGTTTGTTCGAGAGTTTCAACCACATGGCGGCCGGACTTGCCTGCTCGATCCTCTTTGTCTATCCGATTTTGGTGGCCCTTTTGATGGCGCTCTTCTTTCGCGAACGGATTTCGTGGCAGGTGGCGCTCAGTATGGCCGTTGCGCTGATCGGTATCGGCCTGCTCTATAAAACGGCCAATGGCGAACCCTTGAGCCTGGTGGGGCGTCTGTTGGCTGTGGGGTCGGCGTTGAGCTATGCGATCTACATCGTCGGGGTTAATCGCCCCCTCTTTCAATCGCTACCGACGCTCAAGCTCACCTTCTACGTCTTGCTCTTCGGGCTATTGCTCTTTGCCGGGCGTCTTGGATTCGGGCGCACGGTGCAGTTGCCCGACGCGGGCTATTTGTGGGTGAACCTCGTGGCCTTGGCACTGCTGCCGACGGCCATCTCCTTCTTCTGTACGACGCAGGCGATCCTCTATGTCGGTGCAACACCTACGGCCATTCTCGGGGCGCTCGAGCCGCTGACGGCATTAGCGATTGGGGCGTTGTTCTTTGGCGAGCACATCACGGCTCGCGAAGGGCTGGGGGTGATGCTGATCCTGCTGGCCGTGACGGCGGTGGTGGCCGGCAAGGAGGTGCCGGTCTGGCTGTTGCGATTGCGAAAAATGTTCCCACGAAAGGTGCATATGGACGAAAAGTCTTGATTTTTTTGTACTTTTGCGGCATCAATTGATCGAAAAAATGATGCAGAAAACGCAAAAGAACCCCTCAGCTTGGGTTGCCGCCATTCCGCTGGTGTTGCTGACCCTGATTTTATATGGTGTGATTCGCTGCTTCGGTAGTGATTCGATTCTCGGTGGTAGCCAGATCGCCCTCCTTGCAGCTTCGTCGGTGGCCGCTATGTTGGCCATCTTCTGCTACGGTCGCACCTGGAGCGAGCTGGAAGAGTCGATTATCAACCACATCCGCTCGGCTACATCGGCCATCCTGATCCTGCTTCTGATTGGTGCTATTGCCGGTACGTGGATGGTGTCGGGTGTAGTTCCGACGTTGATTTACTACGGTTTGAAGATTCTGCATCCGAGCTACTTCCTTTGCGCTTCGTGTCTGATTTGTGGCGTCGTGTCGCTTATGACCGGTAGCTCGTGGACGACGATTGCTACGATCGGTGTGGCGCTGATGGGTGTAGGTGAGGCGATGGGTCTGCCCGAAGGTTGGGTGGCCGGTGCCATCATTTCGGGTGCCTACTTCGGTGATAAACTCTCCTTGCTGTCGGATACGACCGTACTGGCGTCATCGACCGTTGGGGTAGATATCTTCACCCATATCCGCTACATGCTCTTTACGACCGTGCCGTCGATGGTGGTGGCCCTCGTGGTCTTTGGTGTAGCCGGCTTTACGCTCGACCACGCTTCGGCTGCTACGGTGGACCAGTATGCCGAAATGCTTAACTCGGTCTTCTGCATCTCGCCGTGGTTGCTCATCGTGCCCCTGCTGACGGGTGTGCTAATTGTCCGCAAACTGCCTGCGCTGATTACCCTCTTTGTGGCTGTGGTGTTGGCTTGCGTAGCCATGGTGATTGCCCAGCCGAACCTGGTGGCGGAGGTCGCCGAGGTGGCGCAGTTGGATTTCTTGGCCGGCTTTAAGGGCGTGGTGATGACCTGCTACGGTTCGACGGCTATCGAGACCGGATCGGAGGCGCTGAACGACCTGGTGGCTACGCGCGGTATGGGCGGTATGATGAATACGGTATGGCTGATTCTTTGCGCCATGGTCTTTGGTGGTGTGATGACCGGTAGTGGTATGCTACGCTCGCTGACGCAGCTCTTCCTGCGTTTCGTACGTCGCACGACCCCTGTGGTGGCTTCGACGGTTGGTGCGGGTGTTTTCTTCAACCTCTGCACGGCCGACCAATACATTTCGATTATCCTTACGGGTCGCCTGTTTAAGGATCTGTATGCAGATCGCGGTCTTGAGCCCCGCCTTTTGAGTCGTGCTGTCGAGGACTCGGCAACGGTCTGCTCGGTGCTGATTCCGTGGAACTCGTGCGGTATGACGCAGGCCACGGTGCTGGGCGTGGCAACCTTTACCTACATGCCCTATTGCATCTTCAACCTGGTGAGCCCGCTGATGTCGATCCTCGTGGCGACGATCGGATGGCGCATTAAACGTGCGAAGTAATGGCTGTAAAGCTCGTAATCTTCGACCTGGACGGCACGCTGCTCAACACGATTGGGGATTTGGCTGAGGCTGCCGATCATATGTTGGCCCTGCGCGACCTGCCCCGTCACGACTATGCTGCCTACTGTTCGTTTGTTGGCAATGGCATCATGCGCCTGGTGGAGCGAGCCCTGCCCGAGGAGTTGCGGGAGGCGGAGTATGTGGCTGCGGCGCGTCAGGATTTTTTGGCCTACTACATCGACCATATCGACCAAAAGACAAAGCCTTATCCCGGCATCGTGGAGTTGCTCGAGCAGTTGCAGGCGGCGGGCATTCGGTTGGCCGTAGCCTCCAATAAGTTTCAGGCCGGCACCGAGAAGTTGATTCGCTCGTTCTTCCCGAAGATTCGCTTTGAGGTGGTCTTCGGACAACGTCCCGAGGTGGCCCTTAAGCCCGATCCGGCAGTGGTGGAGGAGATCCTCACGTTGACGGGTGTGGCCCGCGAGGAGGCACTCTACGTAGGTGATTCGGGTGTCGATATGCAGACGGCTCATGCCGCTTGTGTGCGCTCGGTGGGGGTGAGCTGGGGCTTCCGCAGTCGCGAGGAGTTGGAACATAATGCAGCCGACTGCATTGTGGATCGCGCTGAAGAGATTCTGCGTTATGTGTAAAAAGATAAGAGCCATGAGGTCGCCTCGCGGCTCTTTTTTGTTTTAGGAAAACCCTCCTCGGACGAGCAGTTTGCTTTTTGTTGGGAAAAGGGCTATCTTTGTTCAAACTAACCAAAAGACTATGAAACGATTTACGCTTCTGATGGGGCTGCTCGTCGCTTGGTGCGGTGTGACGGCTCAAGAAAAATTCCCCGATGGGACGCCGATTGATCCCTGGTTCTACGAGGTCCAGGCCGTTGACGTGGCGCAGTTGGGCGAAAAGTTTGTGGTGACGGACTACGGCGTGCAGCAGGATAGCACGCTGATCCAGACCGAAGCGCTGCAGTCAGTCATCGATCGCGCGGCTGAAAAGGGGGGTGTGGTGGTCATTCCGCAAGGAACCTTCTTGAGCGGTTCGCTCTTCTTTAAGCAGGGTACACACCTCTACCTTGAGGAGGGGGCGCGCTTAAAGGGTAGTGATGATATCTCGAACTTCCCGATCGTGGAGACGCGCATCGAGGGCCAGACGCTCGGCTATTTTGCTGCGCTGGTGAATGCTGACGGTGTGGATGGATTCACCATTTCGGGTAAAGGTACGATTGATGGCAATGGCCTGCGCTACTGGAAGTCGTTCTGGTTGCGTCGCAAGGTGAATCCCAAATGCACGAATATGGACGAGTTGCGTCCCCGCTTGCTCTACATCTCGAATGCCAAGAATGTGCAGATCGAGGGGGTAACGCTCCAGAATTCGCCCTTCTGGACCAGCCACTACTACCGTGTTGAGCGCCTCAAGATTTTGGGCGTGCGCCTCTTTGCCCCTGCGGCTCCGGTCAAGGCTCCCAGCTCGGATGCCATCGATTTGGATGTCTGCCGTGATGTGCTGGTGAAGAATTGCTACCTCTCGGTCAACGACGATGCCATTGCGCTGAAGGGCGGTAAAGGTCCTTGGGCCGATGAGGACCCCAATAACGGCATGAACGAGCGCATCCTGATCGAGGATTGTGTCTTTGGATTCTGCCACAGCTGCCTGACCTGCGGCTCGGAGTCGATCCACAACCGCAATATCGTCTTGCGCCGTATCCAGGTGGATCAGGCAACGCGTCTTCTGTGGCTCAAGATGCGTCCCGATACGCCTCAGAACTACGAATATATCACCGTTGAGGAGATTACCGGTAATGTCGGTTCGTTCCTCTATATCCGTCCCTGGACGCAGTTCTTCGACCTGAAGGGTCGTCAGGATATGCCGATGTCCTACGGTCGAAATGTGGTGATGCGCAACATCGAGGCTGAGTGTAAGACCTTCTTTAATGTGCGCCGTGCCGACGATCAGTACCTGCTTTCCGACTTTACCTTCGAGAACCTGAAGATCAAGGCCGAGAATCGTGATTGTGACCGTTCGCAGATCGAGCGCTTTGTGTGGAAAAATGTAGAACTCCAATAAGTGTGATTCCTACAATAATAAGGGGCTGTCCCAAAAGGACAGCCCCTTATTCTATGTTTGCGAATATGGCCTATAACTTGTAGACCTCCGAGCCGGCCAGCAGGAAGCATCCCGTGCCGTAGTCCTCAAAGTCGGGCTTAGAGGTGTAGGTCACCGGTTGGCCATCCTTCGGCTCTTTGCCCGTGCCCTGCACGTAGCCCAGGAACCCATTTTCGTGGACGCAATCCTTCACCATAGCATTCCAAGCCTTCGTCACCACGGGCAGGTACTCGGCACGATCCAGCACGCCGTTGTTGATACCCCAGGCCATGCCGTAGACAAACAGCGCCGTGCCGGTCAGCTCCTTGCCTCCATAATTCGTGGCATCGTGTAGGCTGACATTCCACAATCCGTCCTCGCGCTGGCAGGCCTTGAGGGCCTTGCACATCACCTTCAGGTCGGCAATGTAGAGGTCGCGGTGAGCTGCATCCTTCGGTAGCTCCTGCAGTACGCGCACCAGGGCCGCTACTACCCAGCCATTGCCGCGCGACCAGTAGCAATCCTCACCGTTGGGCTCTTTGTAGGGCGGTACGAACGAGGCGTCGCGCCACCAAAGTCCCTCCTTTTTATTATAAAGACCACCGGCCAACGTGTTGCGTGCCCAGGCATACATGGCATATGCCTTCTCGTAGTATCGGGTGTCGTTTTTCAGCGTGCCAAGCTTCACCAGTACGGGCATGCCCATCTGAATGGCGTCGATCCAGGTCCAATCCTCCACCTGCGGTGTGTTGACAAGCATGTCGCACAACGCAATGGTCTTCTGCAGACGCTCAGGATGCGGCTCGAGGCGGTAGAGATCGATGTAGGTCTGCGAGCAGCAGTAATTGTCGGCGTTGCGAGTTGTCGTGTCGTCGCGACGCATGCCCCACTTGTGGAAATCGGCCCAACGCACCGCGTAGTCGTAGTAGCGGTTGTCGGGGCAGATCGAGTAGAGCGCCATCAATCCTTCGTAATAGACCGAGCGGGTCCAGATGTTGGACTCATAGACCTTCTTGCGCGCGTAGTAGGGCATGACGGCCGTCGGATCGGGATGCTTTTTGGTCATCAGGTATTCGTTGACGCGACGCGTAACGGCCAGGCGCTCCTCGCGCGAAGGCAACTCTTGGGCTTGCAGGGTGGTGGCGAGGCTTATGAGTGCCACCAGCGACAGCAGAATCTGTTTCATCTATTTCTCTGTTTTTTGAAGTTGCTCGTAGTAGATTGGGGTGAGGCTTACGGCCGAATTCAGACCGGCCGGCATCACCGGCCAGTCGCCAAACGAGAATTGCTTGGCACCGGTCACCGAGGCGATGTTGGCATCCTTGAAGATGCGCCAGGGTACGCCGTTGCGCTCCATCTCCGCGATGCGGTTGGCGTGGAGGTTCTTCACGTCGATCTCGATGAGGTTCTCGCCCGCGCACAGCCATTGGCCGACGGTGGTGCGGTAGGGGATGGTCGTGAGCGTGGCGATACGCTCACCGTTGATGCGCACAATGGCGCTCTCGCGTACATCGCCCAGATCGAGTATCCAATCGTCCGCCTCGCGCGGGTTGTCGATCGTGAGTTTGATGGAGTAGCGGCCGGTTCCGCTGTTAATCTGCGTGCGCGGATCCTCCAAATCGGTCCAGGGCATCAGTCGATCGATGGCAAAGAGCTCTTCGATAGCGGGCTCGCTTGCGGGGAACGAGAGAGACCAGCCGCGATTGAGTTCCATCGGCTCGCCCTTTCGCTGGATATAGCGCCAGGCGGTGGTCTCAATCGGCTTGGCGAAGGTCTTCACCAAGAGCGATTGGCCCGGCTCGAGTTGCAGGCGAATATCGATCGTGCCAGCCTCGTTGGGACGAATCATCGCCTCGCCGGCGTTACCCGTCATCGGGTCGAAGATCATGGCGGCGCGTGCCGAGGTGGCCAGCGTTACCCAACCGTCGATGGGCTCGTTGCGGAGCATCGAGAGGAAGTAGTTGTGGCCACCCACCTCATTTTTGCGACGCATCATAACGCCACCTAATTCGCGCTTGAAGGGCTCGGGACAAATACCCGCCAGACGGACCAAAGCGTCAAAATCGTTGCCCGTAATGATGCGGCCACGACCGAGTGAGAAGCTCTCTGCTTCGGCAAAGGTGGCCTCCTTCGGCAGGCGGGCGAGTAGCTCGCGGAACTCGTCACGCTCCTCCAGGCGGCCATAGCCCGGTACGTCGTCGGGATAGCAGTCGAGGAAGAGGATCGAGGCTCCCTTCTCGGCTAAATGGATCAGGTGCTCAAGGGTCTCGGTCGGGAGCTTGTGGCAGGCCGGCATGAGCAGGGCGCGATAATGGGTGTTGCCCTCCGAGATCAACTCGCCCCGCTTGGTTGAGAGGGCGCGCAGTTGACGATCCGAGATGTAGTCGGCGTCGTAGCCCGCAGCCACCAGCGCATCCATAGCCGCCTTGACGTGGGGGATGGTTTGGTCCATCTTGTGGATACTGAAGGTGAGGAAGGGGTTGCCACGTTGTTCGTGCCAGATGTCGTATTGCGGCAGGTAGAGCAGCAGCTCGTTATCCGGCTTGCCGGCAGCGAGGAAGGATTGGCAACGGGTGATGTAACGCGTCAAGGGGCGCACATCCTCCCACAGCGCAGCCGTCGGGCTGAGGTTGATCGAGGCGTAGAAGCGCCAACCGGGGAAGGCGACCTCCTTGGGTGAGTAGGGCGCGCCGTGGAATACCAGGTGGTTTACTCCTGCTGCCAACATCAGGTCGATCTCGGGTTTGCACTGCGCCAATGAGGTGCGGAAGTGCTCGGTGAGCCACGTAAGGGCCTCAGCCGAGGTGAGCGGCTTTCCCTTTAGGTGGGCAGCCGAAGAGGCGAACTTCAGCACGGCGGGAGTGCCGTCGTTGGGCTTGAAAATTGAGTCATAGCGAAGCTGTGGCAGGTCGAACTCGGAGCGACCGAACGATTCGCACTCGGGGATATCTACCGCAGCGTAGAGGTCGATCAGGTTGCCCGGCGAGCCGTGAGCCTGGTTGCGGGTCTTCGATCCGTGGCGATGTGCCCACGCTGACCAGGGACGGGTGAAGTGGTTTAGCACCAACTTAGCCAGGGCTTCGCGGTAATCGCTGATGATGCGGGCCGAACGTTCGGGGTCTCCCTCGCCAGCCAATTCGGGCAGGTAGTCCAGCAGGTCGTAGCCCCACTCGTCGCGGATGTAGGCGGGAATCTTCTCATCCCAGCTGGCACCATAGACCTCGAACGAGTCGTTGAAGAAGGTGTCGGGATAGGGCGTGTTGGTCTTTGAGAAGGCCTCCTCGAAGCGCTCCAGATAGTGGTTTAGCGAGAGTCGGTTGTAGTGGTTCATCACCAATCCCTCGCCACCAGGAGCGGCTCGCTTAACCTTTTGGAAGGTGCGTCCAGAGTAGAGGGTGTAGAGGGTCCAATCCGCTCCCTTTGGCGCTTGCCAGCGGAGTGTGTCGTGTTCGACAAGGGGTGTAAGGTCGATGCGCTCATCCCCGCGTACGGCTTGTACACGGATGAGTTTTGCAACACCCTGCTGCTTTACTTCGCGCGGGCGCAGTGCACCCACGAAGAGCGTGTCGGGCGCTACGGCAATCTGCTCGAGGATGTATTTGCGGGCTGAGTGGTCGGTCGAGATATTCGGGCCGCCAAAGGGCCATCCCGTGCCATTGTTCAGATCGACGCCAAGCCCCAGTCGATGCCCCTCCTTGAGGGTGTGTTGCAACAACTCCATCCAACGCTCCGAGAGGTACTCCACATCGTTTTCTTCGTTGCGTTGTACGCCGTAGATCGGGGTGATCTCCACGCCTCCGAAACCCTTATCGGCAAACTGCTCGAGGTTGAACGTGAGGCCCGTCTCGTCCACGGCACTGCCTAACCACCACCAACGTAGGTAGGGGCGGTGCTCCTTGCGGGTCGGATACCACGAGTCGGGATGTTCGGTGTGGCAACCCACGAGGGTGCTAAGCAGCAACAAGGCCGTTAAACGGATGCAAAGTATCTGGTAGCGTTTCATGCGTTTTAGTATTGGTATAAATGACCTTCAAAGATACGAATAAGCGAGCGAGAAATATCAAGCTTGCTTGAATATTTTTCCCGGCGAGCGAAAGTATCTAAGAGGTTTATCTCAAAGATAATAAAAAAGACGCACACGAAAAAGGTGTGCGTCTAATTTTTTGATGGCGTGTGGTCGCTACTGGCGAACCAGGATCAGCGCCTCGATGGGGTCCACCTGGAGTGAGGCGGAGGCGTCCACGCTGAGCGTCGAAAGACCTGCGGGGCAGACGGCCTCACCGTTGGCTACTACCTTGTAGTCGCCCTGCGGAATCTGGAAGGCGATGGGTGTTCTTTCGCCGTTCATCAGTACGTAGATCTCTGTGGTCGAGTTGGGGTCGGTGAGGCGGAACGAAAGGGCCGACGGCTCCTCGTTCTCGAGGAAACTCAGGTGCTCGCGGACCAGCTCAGCCTTGCCCAGACAGAAGGCGGGGTAGGCCTTACGCAGGGCGATCAGCCCCTTGACGTAGGCTACCAGGTTGCCGTACTGCTTCTTCAGTCCCCAATCGATGGCGTTGTACTTGTCGGGCATGTTGTAGGTGTTTTTCTCGCCGAGCTTTGTGCGGTACATCTCCTCGCCGCAGAAGATAAACGGCAGGCCCTGCGAGGTGAAGACACCCACGTGGGCCAGCTTGGCCATCTTGAGCAACTCCTCCTCCTTTGCCTCAGGCGAGAGAAGCTCCAGACGGTCACGCAGGTTGTGGTCGTCGTGGCAAGTGACGTAGCTCATGTGCTGGGTCGGCTCGCCGCACCAAGCAGCCTCTGCGTGGGCTACTGCGGGGTGCTCGACACCACCTGCGATGCCAAACTTCAGCCCCTCCTTGTTGCCCGCTACGCCGTGGATGAAACCACCAGCCGAGCAGTCGAGCGTACCGCGCAGCGCGTTGCGAATATCATCGCTGAAGGCTGCTACGCCGGGCATTTGGTAGGTGTAGCGCTTGAAGGCCAGCTTCTTTTCGTCGTAGGCCGGGGCCATGGCTGCCCAGCCCTCGCCGTAGATCAAGATCGTGGGGTCGATGGCTGAAAGACGCTCGCGAATGAGGTTCATCGTCTCGATGTCGTGGATGGCCATCAGGTCGAAGCGGAAACCATCGATGTGGTACTCCTTGACCCAATATTCGAGCGACTCGACAAGGAACTTGCGCATCATGGCCTTCTCTGAGGCGGTCTCGTTGCCGCAACCCGAACCGTTGGCAAACGAACCATCGGCGTTGAAACGGTAGTAGTAGCCCGGAACGGTCAGCTCAAAGCCGCAACGATCTACCCCCGTTGTGTGGTTGTAGACCACATCCAGTACTACGCGCAGACCTGCCTTGTGCATCGCCTGCACGAGGCTCTTGAGCTCGCGGATACGGGCCGTGGGGTCGGCCGGATTGGTCGAATAAGTGCCTTCGGGAACGTTGAAGTGTTGCGGTTCGTAGCCCCAGTTGTACTGCGTGTTGTTCTCCACCGTCTCGTCGATCGAGCCAAAGTCGGCAGTCGGCAGCAGATGCACGTGGCTTACGCCCAGCTCGACGAGGTGGTCCAGACCCGTAGCAAGGCCATCGGGACTCTTCGTGCCACGCTCGGCCATGCCGAGGTATTTTCCGGCGTGTTGTACGCCGGCCGTGGCGTGGGCCGTCATGTCGCGATAGTGCATCTCGTAGACGGCAATCTGGTTGGCGGCCGTCAATGCGGGGCTTCGATCCTCATCCCAACCTTCGGGATTGGTCGCTGCGAGGTCGATAATCGCACCGCGCTCACCGTTGGGCGTCACGGCACGAGCAAAGATACCCGGAGTCTCCTTGAGCCACTCGCCATCAACTTTCACGCGGAAGGTATACGACTTGCCCTGCTGGTCGCCCTCCTTCTCGGCCGTCCAAAGACAGCACTCGACAGGCTGCATGGGGATCACCTCCTCCAACTCGTTGGCTGCGTAAAGGCGCACTTCGACCTCCTCGGCCGTCGGGGCCCACAGCGTGAATTGGCTCTTCTCGGGGGTGTAGTTCATTTCGCAAATCGGCTCCTCGGGTACGGGCCAACCGCCCTCGATCGAGCTCGACGAACAGCCTACGGCGCCGATGAGGAATAGCGACATGGCTGCGGTTTTTAACATCTGTTTCATAGGGGTTTAATTTTAGATTGTATACTTCTTAATCTTGTGCAAAGTTAGAAAAAATGTCTGAAAGGCGGGGCTCTACGCGGTTGTTTGCGACCAACGGAGCCTTCCGACCGACGAATTGTGCCGGTTGGGCGACGAGAACAGCGGCCCGATGTGGCGAAGATGAAGAATTTTTTGTATATTTGTAGCAGCAACGACTAAGTTACTAACCTTAAAACGAACAAAGATTATGGGAAAGTTTGTAATTACGAAGCGTAAGAATGGTGAGTTCCAGTTTAACCTCAAGGCCGGTAATGGTCAGGTGATTCTCTCGAGCGAGGGGTATACGACGATGGCTGCTTGCAAGAACGGTATCGAGTCGGTGAAGAAGAATGCCGTGGAGGATGCTCGCTACGAGCGTAAGGAGGCCAAGAACGGTGCTCCCTATTTCAACCTCAAGGCCGGAAATGGTCAGGTGATCGGTTCGAGCGAGATGTATTCGAGCGTGGCTGCCTGCGAGAACGGCATTGCGTCGGTAAAGAAGAATGCACCCGATGCAGAGGTTGTTGATGAGACCGCAGAATAAGATTCGTCGATAAAGCGAAGACGCAGTCTAACGAAAAAGGGGTTGCCCAACCATTGGTTGAGCAACCCCTTTTCGTTTGCTGTGTGTCGTCCTTTAGAACGGCAGATCGTCTACCTCCTGCGCGGGAGCTGCAGCATAGGTCGGCTCGGCTGCCAGGGGCGGCAGGTCGGGCATGGCGGGAGCCTCGGGGGCTACAGCAGCAGCCTCGACGGGCTGCAAGCGCCATGCGCGGATGTCGGTAAACCAACGGCCGTTGTACTCACGGGCGTCGATGTTGACCGAAACCTGGTAACGGCTGCCCTCGCGGAGCTTCGAAACATCGTCGGGGCGGTTGAAGAACGTTACGCACATCTTGCGCGTGAAATTGCCGCCATCCGAATAGTCGAAAATAACATCCTGACGCTGCCAATCGCCGCGTGCCGAGGTGCCTTTCGTGACAGGCAGGATTCTGTATACGGTTCCTTCGAATTCCATAGTGTTTGCTTTTTATGAGTTTTCTTATCGTGGTTGCAAAGATAGCGTTTTTATTCGTTTTGTTCAACTTTTTCGGGCGCGATTCCGATAAAATCGAGCAGTGCCTCGGCTGTGTGCTCGGGCTCTTCGAGGAAGCCCATGTGGCCCGATTCAGCCAACCAAACGACCTTCGCCTGCGGGTGATTTTCGACCATCGCGGTGGCCATCTCCTGCGTGATATATTCGTCCTTGCAGCCCAGGATAAAGAGTTGGGGAACAGCCGATTTTTGCAACATCTCGTTCTGGTCCTTGCGCTCCATCATGCCGTTTAAGAGGGCGATGATGCCCTCATCCTCGGTGATGAGTACCATCTCTTGAAGGTCGGCAATGTAATCCTGCATCCGCTTGCGGTTGTCGGCGGCAAAACCGACCGATGGTGTCATGCGTGCCAGGGTCTCCTTCTTGCCGCTCTGAATGAGGGCAATTTCGCGGCGACGATTCTCCTTCTTGGCTTCCGTGTCGGGGTTGGGGGTCGAACTGAGCAAAACAATACCCTCCAGACGGTCGGGGTGGCGCTCCGTGAGGGCCAACGCTACGTAGCCGCCCATCGAGTGGCCTACGACTGTGAAACGCTCCACGCCGAGGGCCGTCATCGCCTCGGCAACCACATCTGCAAGATACTCCATCGTGTGGCAATCGCCCTGCACAACCGAGATGCCGTGGCCCGGCAAGTCGAGCGTGACGACGCGCACCTGTTTGTAGAGTGCGGGGATGAAATCTTCCCATATGAGCATCGATTCGAGGTAGCCGTGCAGCAGCACAACACACTTTTCGCCCTGCTCCGAATCGCAGAGGTGGAGGGGAGTCTCCCCGGCCATGATGAATTTTTCGGTCATAGTTGCAGTGCTATTTTCTGCAATTTTACGCATTTTTTTTCGAAAGCGGTCGGTTTTTCTGGAGTTTTTCGTAATTTTGAATCTTAAAGCCCCCTCTTTTTTCGGGGAAGGAGTGAAAAGATGCTGAAGCAGAAATACATACTTTGTCACGGATCGGGTAATCGATTTCTGATGCTGGATGCCGTTGCCGAACCTCGAGTGGAGCTCTTAGCTGCAAAGCAGCAGCTGGTAGCGCGCCTTTGTCGTGAGGTGGGCAATACGGATGGTCTGCTCCTGACGGTGCGGACGGCGGACGGATTCGGTATGCGCATGTTCAATACCGATGGTTCGGAGGCCGAGATGTGTGGCAATGGCATTCGTTGTGTGGCCCGTCAAGCGCAAACTTACGTGGGCGACAAAGATGCCTTTGTGCTCTATTCTGGTGGGCGATGCTATGCGATTCGTCGCGAGGAGCCGATTTTTGGCTCGTTGCCGACCTACTGCGTGGCTATTGGTATTCGCCTCTCAACGGCCGACTTTGTCCCCTCGTTGGGGCGTGAAGAGGGCTTCGTGGGCGAGACGATCCAGGCGCTCGACCCTGCGCTGAAGTTTACCTATCTGAATCTGGGTAATCCGCATTTGGTGGCTGCCGTGGAGGAGATCGACCTCGAACTGTTGAGCCGTCTGGGTGAGAAGGTGAAGGCGCTGCCTGAACTGCTGCCTCATGGCACGAATGTGAGCTTCTATCGCCCGTTGGGTGGTCAGCGCATCTATACGGCGACCTATGAGCGTGGGGTGGGACTGACCGCTTCGTGTGGTACGGCGATGACTGCCTGCTCGACAGCCGCCTGTCTGTTGGGTTATTGCCGTCATGATGAGCCGATAGAGGTGCTCAACAGTGGTGGAAAAGTGCGTTGCTGCTCTTCGAAGGGCGATGAGGGGCTCGAGACGACACTCTCGGGCAATGCCACCTATGAAGGTGAGGGCGAACTGCTGCTCGATTTCGAGCAGGCGGATTACAGCCTGGGTGCTCCCTACTGCGAATTTGAGGAGGAGCGCACCACATATGAACGATTTTTGCAAACAATTCAAGCCGAAAAGCTATGATCAATACGTTACTTAAACACCGTTCGATTCGAAAATTCAAATCGACACCGATTCCCGAGGAGGAGTTGCGCGAGCTGCTGGAGGCTGCTTCGCGTGCCTCGACTTGTGGAAATATGCAGCTCTACTCGTTGGTTGTGACGCGCGACAAGGCAATGCGCGAGAAGCTCCTGCCGTGCCACTTTGGTCAGCAGATGGTCGTTGAGGCTCCCTGCGTGGTGACCGTGTGTGCCGATGTGCACCGCTTCTCGATGTGGTGCGAGCAGCGCGAGGCCGAGCCTGCCTACGATAACTTTGCTTGGTTCCTTACGGCCACGATCGATGCCATGCTGGCGGCCCAGAACCTGGTGGTGGCTGCCGAAGCCCATGGTTTGGGTGTCTGCTACCTCGGTACAACCCTCTATACCGCCGGCGAAATCGTTCGCACGCTGAAGCTCCCGAAGGGCGTATTGCCTATTACGACCATCGTGCTGGGCTATCCCGACGAGAAGCCTGAGCTGACGGATCGTCTGCCGCTCGATGCTGTGGTGCACTTTGAGCAGTATAACGACTACACGACGGCCGAGATCGATGAGTTGTGGGCCGAGCGTGAGGAGTCGGAACTGACGAAGAAACTCCTCGAGGAGAACAACTTGCCGAATCTGGCGCGCATCTTTACCGAGCGTCGCTATGTGAAGGAGGATAATGTGGCCATCTCGCGTGCCTATCTCAACCTACTCAAGGAGCACGGTTTTCTGAATCAATAGCGAGACGTTGGCTTGAGGGATATGAAGCGTTGGGTTGCTCGTTTGGCGATGTTGGTGGTGTCGACACTGGTGTGTGCGGCCTGCTCTGTTACGCGCTATATCCCCGATAATGCCTACTTGCTGCATAAGGTCCATATTGAGACCGATAAGGAGACCCCGCGTCGCGAGCGCATCCCGAAGGATGAGTTTGAGAAGTTTATCCGCCAGACTCCCAATAAGCGTATTTTGGGTACCAACTTCTACGTTTGGCTCTACGAGCAGGCTGATTCGTCGAAGCATAACGGTTGGAACGACTGGAAACGCCGCGTAGGCGAGGAGGCGGTGCTGCTGGATGAGAACTACACGCAACGCAGTGCTCGCAATCTGAAGATCTTCATGGATTCGAAGGGCTTCTTCCGCTCCATCTCTGATTACGAAATCGATACCACGCGCCACAAACGTGCCACGGTGACCTACCGCGTGCGTCAGCACGAGCCGTACCACATCCGCTCGCTGGACTACGAGTTCCGCGATCGGAAACTCGAACCGATTATTCTGGCCGATACGGTCAATACGTTGCTCAAGGCGGGCGATCGTTTCGATATCACGGTGCTCGACGCCGAGCGCGAACGCTTGGCGATCTACCTCAAGGAGCTGGGCTATTACAATTTTACGGTCGGCAACATCGAGTATATAGCCGATACGTTGCGCTCGGATCGTACGGTAGATGTGACGTTGGTCGTGAAACAACACCTGACGGGCTACAACGAACGTGGCGAGGCGCAGCTGGAGGATAACCTGGCCTACCGCATCGGTGCACTTCGCATCCTGCCGGATTACGATCCGACGATTCTCCCCAATACCACTACCTCGCTCGATAGCCTCGATCTGCACCTCGATACGTTGGCGTACCGCGGACTGGATATTGTCTATGACGGCCGTTTGCCGTTGCGTCGCTCGGTGTTGCGTCGAGCTGTCACGCTGGAGCGTGGACAGCGTTACTCCACCTCGGAGGTGGATCGTACCTATGCCGAGTTGACCTCGCTGGGTTACTTCCGTAGTGCTAAAATCTCGTTTCGCGAATTGCCCGAGCGTCTGACGCTTGTCGATACGATGCGCATCGATGATTTTGAGGGTGAACAGACCATTGTACAACGAACCACGGAGGGCTTGCTCTCCTGCGATATCCTCTGCTCGCCGACCCTGAAACAGAGTGCAAAGATCGAGCTGGAGGGATCGACCACCTCGAGCTTCTACGGTCTGAAGGCGACCGTCGGCTACCAAAATCGCAACATCTTCCGCGGTGCCGAGGCACTCGACATCTCCTTCACGGGCGGATATGAGTTTATGAAGGCCAAGGATGCTGCCATGCGCCGTGCTACGGAGGTGGGTGTGACGGCTGGTTTGACCTTCCCGCGTTTCCTGCTGCCCGGTGATCCCTATTTCCGATCGGCGGTGCAACCTAAGAGTAAACTTGAGGCCTCGGTTAATTTCCAGGACCGTCCCTACTATCGCCGTACGCTCACCTCGGTGGGCCTGGGCTACCAGTGGGCCAATCGACGCTATTCGAACTTCTCGTTGCGTCCGATTGACATTAACGTCATCAACGTGACGCGCCTGGATTCAACCTTCCTTGCCTCGACCCAAAACAAGTATCTGGTCAATAGTTACAAGACGCAGCTTATTGCGGGCCTGTCATTTGGTTACACCTATAATAATCAGCGACGCAACCTGGGAGGCAATGCCACGCTCTTCCGCTTTAACTTCGAGAGCGCCGGCAACCTCGTCGATGCCTTCGAACGCCTCTTTGCCGAGAAACGTGCCGACCGCGACTATTATACCATCTTCGGCATTCGCTATTCGCAGTATGTGCGTGCAGATATGAGCCTCAGTCGTAAGATTGTCCTGGGCGGGAAGACCGCCTTGGCAGGTCGTATCTATGGCGGTGCGGCGCGCGCCTACAGCAATTCCGATGCTGTGCCCTTCGACCGTCTCTTCTATGCGGGTGGCTCGAACAGTATGCGTGGTTGGGCACCTCGTACCCTCGGACCGGGTTCGGTGCCTGATCCCAACTCGGATTATCCGACCCAGCTCGGCGATATGAAGCTCGAGGCCAACCTGGAGTTCCGCTTCCCGATTTGGGGCATTGTGCATGGAGCTACCTTCTTCGATTTGGGTAACATCTGGTACATGGAGTCAAACCCCTCGGAGTATGCCGAGGAGGCCGTTTTCCATATTAACGACTTCTACAAGCAACTCGGTTTTAATACCGGTTTGGGTATTCGTCTCGATATTAAATTTGCCGTTCTCCGTCTCGACTGGGGTATTCAGCTCCATAACCCCAATCGCCCCGTCGGCGAGCGATGGATTCACAACCTCCGTTGGCGGAATACGGCGCTCAACTTTGGTGTGGGCTACCCCTTCTGATTTTTCGATTTTATAGGGCATATTTGCACTTGCACTTGCGAGGCGCGAATGGGAAATACGCTCAAGTATGTCCCATCCGCGCCTCACTTCGTTTAAGCACAAATCTGCTCCTCTAAAATCAAAAAACGGTGGTAGAGCTGACAACCCCAACACAAAAGCCGGCTCTTAGCCGGCCATCCGTGCCTCACTTCGTTTAAGCATAAATCTGCTCCTCTAAAACCCCACTAAGAGCGGGACCTTGTGTTGAGTTTGACAGGAAAAATTAAAGAAATAAGGAGATTAAAGATAAACTCCTTAATCTCCTTTAGTCGTCTTTAGCTACCCTTAGTAGCCTTTAACGCCTTAGCGCCTAATAGTCTTACCCCTTAGTAAAGGTTGTCGTACATCGACTGCGACTTGTCGTACTTCAGGTCTTGCAGTGAGGCGGCCTTCACACCGATATTAAAGCTCCAACTGCGGTGGAATCCAAAGGGAATCCACGAGAAGGACATCTGCCAGCAGTGTAGGTCGCGTGTGATGGAGATGGCCGAGGTGGTCAGCTTGTTGGTCTTGATGTCGTAGCCACCCTGGAAGGTGATACCGGTCTTGGGCGTGATGTTAACCGAGCCGTTGAAGCCCACGGTCTGCGTAATGTTTTTGCGATAACCCGTCGTGCCGTTGTTTACGTACGAAATCGAGTAGTTCACCGCATAGTTAAAGCCAAAGTTCCACGGGATTGAGAAGTCGTAGTAGCTTTGAGCCATATACTGTCTTCTCAGTACGGGGTCCATGTGCCCATAGGGGTCATGGAAGGGGTTCTGATACTCGGGCGGTAGGGTTGTGATGTCGTTCATGGCCTGCTGTGCGCGGTCCTGACTCGACTTAAAGGTATAACCAAACGACCAGCCGAGCGATGTGAGACGTCCCGGGAAGAAGAGTTTGTCGATACGACGACCCTCAGGCGTGACGCGATAGGGGTCGAGCGTAGTCGAGAAGTTGATACCGAAGTTTTTGATCAGCGTTGTGCGGAACGAGACCGGGATGGTCGACAGACGCATCGAGTCGGCCAGGAAGTTGTACGAAGCGCTGAGACGGAACTCGTCGATGAGTTTAATCTTCTTCACGCCCGAGGTGTCGCGCTTCGAGAGTACCTTCATCTCCAGGTTTTGCGACAGCGAGGCGTTCATCGACATCGCGCGACCCGACGAGGGAACACCGTAGGCGTTAATCGCATAGGGCGAGTAGGTCGTGAAGCGACCCGTCGAGTCGGTCTGGCGCGTACGGTAGTAGCCGAACTTCGGATCCGAGAAGTCGGGGGCATACGAGAAGCCGACCGAGGGCGAGATGGTGTGGCGGATGGCCTGAATCTTGCGGTCGCGGCGCTTCTTCGTGAAGTCGAACATACCGTAGATGGTGGTCGAGGCCGAAGCCGACAGCGAGTAGTTATACAGGCGGTAGAATCCGTATTCAGGGGCTAGCGTGTCGGTCTGGTTCGTGATGGGATTCCACTCGTACTCCTGGCGCTTGAAGTACCACTTCTCGTTGTAGTTGAAAGAGGGCGAGAAGTTGATGTAGTTCAGGATGTTGAACGAAGCCGATACGGGGAGCGAGTGCTCCACGCCATTCTTCATATTGTCGAAGGTCTCGCGCGAGAGGATCTTGTCTTCGGTTGTGGTCACCGAGTTCGTCAACTTACCGGTGTACTGCATCGAGATCTTCTCGTACCAGCGGTCCTTGCCCACCTTCTCCTTGCGCTTGAAGGGGTAGATACGCGACATGTTGAAGACCATGGTCGGCAGTGTTACCGAGATGGTCTCGTTCTGCGAGTTCTGCGAGATGGCCATGTTGGCCGAGAGCGAGAAGGGGGTACCCGCCCAATTCTTCGAGTAGGAGATCGACGAGTTGGTCTGCGTAGCAAGAATGTCGTTCAGATTTGTTGCCGAGTATTTGTTATAACCACTCGTGGCGAAGTTTACCGAAGCCGAGAAGGTCGATCCGGGGTTCGCCTTGGCATCCTGCTGGTGCGACCACTGGATGCGGAAGTTGTTCTGCTTGATGAAGTCGGGCTCGCCCTTTTCGCCGGTCTTGATGCTCGAATATTGCAGGTTGAAGCTACCGCTGTACTTGTAACGCTTGATGTAGCGCGAAGCGGCCGATGCCTCCCACGAACCGAGCGTGTAGAAACCACCGCGTACGGCCAGGTCGGCATGCTCGCCGAGGGTGAAGTAGTAACCCAGGTCGCGCAGGAAGAATCCCTTTGAGTACTCCTCACCAAAGGTAGGCATCAGCAGACCCGACTTCGGACCTGAACTGATCGGGAAGAAACCTTCGGGAATGCCGAGGAAGTAGATGGGTACATCCTCCAGTACCAGGTAGGCCGGACCCGTAATCACCTTTTTGCCCGGAATTACCTTCGCCTTGGTCATTGCCAGATAGAAGTGCGGATGGTCGGTATTCTCGCAAGTGGTGTATTTACCATTTTCGATGTTGATGACATTGTCGGGCATCTTCTTGACCGAACCGCCGACAAGCCAGCCGTCACCCTGCTGCGTGGCTACGCCCTTAATCTTGGCCTTGCCCGAGTCGAGGTGGTAGGTAATCGTATCCATCTTGTAGCTCGTGCTACCTTCGGTGTACTCGGGCTTGGTGGAGGTCCATTTGCCATCCACCGAGTCGGGCTTACCGTAGGCATAGACGAGCTTCGTGCTCAGGTCAATCTGCATGTAATCGGCCTTCAGGTTGCTCTCCTGGTACGAAACATCACCCTGGTTGTAGATGTAAACCAGCTTCTTGCGTACGTCATAGACCAGCGAGTCGGCATTCTTACCCATGATCGGCTCGTCGATAAACTTACCTGCCGGACGGGGCATTTGCGAAGAGTCGACCGCGGGCTTGGCGGTCTCGTCGTCGGTCATCAGGGCGCTGTCGGCCGGCGAGAGCGGTGCGAGGCTGTCGATCGTCGTTCGATCGATGGCGCGACGACGGCGTGCTTCGCGACGAGTTTCGCGAAGTGCAACGGGCGCCTCTTCGATCACCGAATCGCTGCTTGGGACGCCAAGCATCGCGGCACGCAACGAGTCCTGCTCAGTCGGAGCATCGATCAGACGCGGCGAGCTGAAACCGAAGACCAATTGTGCCATGGCGAGCAACAAAGCCGTCGAAAAGAGATATTTTGTGGTTCTTTTCTTCAAAATCTGCGTAAATATCCGAATTTTTCGTTACTTTTGCCGACAAAGTCGGCAAACCTCCTCAAAGGGACCCTTGTGGCCTCTTTTCGAGAGTAACTTCAACCGACAAAGATAGATAAAATTTACGAGATAGCCACATAAACTACCCCTTAAAAATGCGCGCGCGAAACATTCTGACCCTTTTGGTGCTCTTTCTGACCCTTGCCTTGCCCTCTGAGGTGTATGCCGCCACGGAGCATGGTGTGCGGGTTGTGGTGCTTGATGCCGGTCATGGAGGCAACGATCCGGGTGCGGTGTATGGTGGCGTGAAGGAGAAGGACTTGACACTGAAAGTGGTCCTGCGCCTGGGTAAGAAGATCGAGCAGGGAATGCCCGGCGTGAAGGTGGTCTATACGCGTACGACCGACAAGGCGTTGGCGCCGACCAAGATCGAGGATTTACAGAAGCGTGCCGATATTGCCAACAAGGCTGAGGGCGATCTCTTCCTCTCGGTGCATGTCAATGCGGCCCGTTCGACCTCGGCGAAGGGTGTTGAGACCCTCATCATGGGTGAGACGCCCAAAGAGCAGCAGTATAACACGAATGCCCTTTTTGAGTCGAATCGTGACGACCTGCTTGATATGTCGAACGAGAAGGAGGCGGCCATTATTCGTGCCTATATCCAGAATCTGCAATTCACCTATGGTGAGTACAGCATGACCATGGCGCGCTGTGTGCAGCAGAACTACATGCAGGCAGGGTGCTATTCGCGTGGCGTGAAGCAGCAGCCTCTGCGTGTGCTCTATGCTACGAATATGCCCGGAGTGTTGACCGAGATCGGCTTCTTGTCGAATAAGGAGGATTTTGCCTTCCTGAAATCGGATAAGGGATTGACGTCGATTGTGAATGCCCTCTATCAGGCCGTTCAGGATTATTCGGCCTATGTGCTGAAGACTCGCCTGGCTGTAGATGATATGGCCGAGGTGAAACCGACCCCTGCGCCTAAGGTGGAGGCAAAACCCGAATCCAAGCCGGAGGTGAAGCCTCAGCCGGAGGCAAAACCCGAAGTGAAAGCACCGGAAACGCCCAAGGCTGACGAGCCGAAGCTCTATGATGCGCGTCTGTATGGCGGTCAGCAACCTCAGAGAACGGCTCAAAAAACGGCCGAGGCTGCGACGCAATCCAAGCCGAGTGCAACTTCGTCAGTAGAGAAGAGCTCTGCGCAGCAACCGGCCGTTGAGGCGACGCCACAACGCTACTACACGGTGCAGGTGATGGCTTCGAAGCGGGTGCAACCGCTCGCCTCGCAGGAGTTTAAGAGCTATCGTAACCGCGTGCATCAATACCAGAGCGAGGGCGAGTATCGTTATAAATACGGCGTGGGACAATACGCCACGCGTGCCGAGGCGATCAAGGCGGCCGAGGCAGTGCGTAAAACCTTCCCGCAGGCCTTTGTTGTGGCGGTGGAGAATGGTGTGGCTGTGACTTCGAAAAAGTAATTTGAAACGTGAAAATTTAGATACTAAGATGAAAAAAGAGGTTAAAATCGGCATTTTTGGCGTAGCCATGATCTTGCTGGCTTGGGGCGGTACGCGCTTCTTGAGCGGCCTGGATGTGTTGGCGCGCAACGTAGAATATGTAGCCGTTTATGATCAGGTGAATGGCGTTCAGGAGGCTTCGGCCGTTATGATTAAGGGTGTTAAGGTCGGTACCGTGTCGGATATCAAACTCGACGCGACGGGCGATCGTGTAGCAATCTACCTGCTCGTGCAGAACGCATACCGCATTCCGAAGAATTCCGAGGCCCGCATCTTTAGCGATGGTCTGATGGGCGGTAAAGCTGTGGAGATCATTTTGGGTTCAGACGCGGAGTATCTGTCGGAGGGCGATACGATTCGCTCGAGCCGTACGCCCGATTTGATGGATATGGCCGGCTCGGAGTTGGATTTCTTTAAGGGCCAGTTCGTTGCCATTACCGATGAGTTGGGTCGTACACTGAATAACTTGAATCAGATTTTGGAGGCCAACGCTGCCCATCTGACCAATACGATGAATCACCTGGATCAACTTTCGGGCGATGCCGCCGATCTGCTGGGAGAGGAGAAGGACAACCTGGCCAAAACGGTAGCGGGTCTTTCGACCTTTGCTACGATGCTCGGCGAGAACGCTCCGAAGATGGATAGCTTGCTGGGTAGCGTGAACCGCATGGTCGCTACGCTCGAGAAGGAGCAGGTGGCCGAGCAACTTGCCTCGACTATCGCATCGCTCAACGCTATATTGGCCGAGATCGAGGGCGGCGAGGGTACGGTTGGCCGATTGATGAGCGACGAACAACTCTACACAAACCTTACGGCAGCAAGCGAGAACTTGTCGCTGCTCTTGGCCGATTTGAAGGAGAACCCCGCGCGCTATGTGCACCTTTCGGTCTTTGGTAAGGATGCCGAGAAGGCCAAGGCGAAGGCCGATAAGCGTGCAGCAAAGGCTGCCAAGAAGGCTGCGCAAAACGAGTAAGAACGATGATTTATCCCGTCTCGTTTGAACAGAAGATAGGCTTCGACCGTCTGCGTGAGCAGGTGGCCGCGCTCACGACCATGCCCTCGGCGCGACGACGCATCGAGGGTGAGGGCTTCTCGACCTCGCCTCGCGAGATCGAGCATCGTCTGTTGCTGGCCGATGAGATGCGCCAATTGCTGATGATGGAGTACGACTTCCCGGGCGGTGAGTATGCCGACGTGACGGAGGTGGTGCAAAAGTTGGCCGTTGAGGGCACCTTCCTCGATGTGGAGGAGGTGGTGCTGTTGCTCGCGGCGCTGCGCACGGTGGGCGAGGTGGTGCGTTTTATTCGTCAGCGCGAGTCGCAATACAAGACCCTCTATGCCCTGACGCGTGGCGTGGAGGCCTTCCCGCATCTGGTTGAGCGCATGGAGCGCGTGGTCGATACCGACGGTTCGATTCGCGATACGGCTTCGGAGGAGCTTTATGCCATCCGTCGCTCGATTCGTGAGCGCGAGGGACAGGCCGCCAAGCGCCTGCAGCAGGTCTTGCAGGCGGCTAAACGTGCCGGTATTGTGGAAGCTGATGCCCAGCTTTCGGTGCGTGACGGCAAGACCGTGATTCCCGTCTCGGCGGCCAACAAACGCAAGTTGGCGGGCTTTATCCATGACGAATCGGCTACGGGGCGTACCTTCTACGTCGAGCCGGTGGAGGTGGTTGAGTTGAACAACGAACTCAAGGAGTTGGAGTATGCCGAGCGTCGCGAGATTGTGCGTATCCTCAGTGAACTGACCGAGGAGATTCGTCCCGAAGAGGCGCTGATCGAGTCATCGGGTCATTACCTGACCGAGATCGACATGTTGCGCGCCAAAGGACGTTGGGCAATCGAGAATCGCTGTACGCGCCCGATTCTCTCGCTCGATGATCGTTTGGTGTTGCGCGAGGCACGTCACCCGATTCTGGAGCAGAGTCTGCGTGCACAGGGACGTGAGATTGTCCCCTTGTCGCTGGAGTTGGATCGCACGAAACACCTGCTGGTGATCTCGGGCCCGAATGCCGGCGGTAAGTCGGTCTGCTTGAAGACGACCGGCATCGTGCAGTATATGTGTCAATGCGGATTCCTGGTGCCGGCCGCCGAGAATTCGGAGTTGCCGATCTTCCGTTCGCTGATGATCGACATTGGTGACGAACAGTCGATGGATAACGACCTGTCGACCTATTCGTCGCACCTGCACAACATGAAGCAGATGGTCATGGCCGCCTCGCCTCAGACGTTGGTTCTGATCGACGAGTTTGGTTCGGGTACCGAGCCTGTGATGGGTGGTGCGATTGCCGAGGCAATTCTGGAGCGACTGCTTGAGAAGGGGTGCTACGGCGTGATTACGACCCACTACACGAACATTAAATACTACGCCTCGGAGGCTGAGGGCATCTCGAACGGTGCGATGGCCTTTGATGTGCAACACATACGCCCGTTGTTCCGTTTGGAGCAGGGTAAGCCTGGAAGCTCGTTCGCGGTGGAGATTGCCCGCAAGATCGGTCTTCCCGAGGAGTTGATCCGTCGTGCCGGCGAGAAGGCCGGTTCGGACCATATCAACCTCGAAAAGCAGTTGCGTGAGATTGCACGCGACAAGCACTATTGGTCGCAGAAACGTGACCGCATCCGCCTCACGGACCGCAAGGTCGAGGAGTTGGAGCAGAGCTATGCCGAGCAGTTGCAGAAGATCCGCGCCGAGCGTCAGGAGATTCTCCACAAGGCAAAGCAGGAGGCTAAAGAACTGATTGCCGGCGCGAACCGTCAAATCGAGAATACGATCAAAACGATTCGCGAGGCACAGGCTGAGAAGGAGCTCACGCGTCTGGCTCGTAAAGAGCTGGATGATTATCGCCAGCAGGTCGAGCAAGCCGAAAAGGCGGCTCGCGAGGAGGACGTACAGCGCGAGATCGAGCGCATCGAGCGTCGTCGCCAGCGCCGAGAGGAGCGCAAGGCCCAGCAGGGTGAGGCGAAGCCGGCGGTAGCCGTGGCGAAGGAGAAACCGCGTCCGGTGGAGGTGGGCTCGAAGGTGAAGATGGTCGGCCAGGACGTGGTGGGCGTGGTGCAGTCGCTGCAGGGCAAGCGTGCCCAGGTGGCCTTTGGCCAGATGCTCACGACGGTGAACGTCTCGCTGCTTACGGCCGTCTCGAACAACGAATATCGCGAGGCAACCCGCCCTTCGACGGCCCGCACGGTCTATTCGGCTGAGATTTCGGAGCGTAAACTCAACTTCCGCGACCACATTGATGTGCGTGGTATGCGTGCTGTAGAGGCACTCGAGGAGGTGCGTGACTTTATCGACGATGCCGTGATGGTCGGCATCGGAACCGTAACGATTCTCCACGGTAAGGGCACGGGTGCCCTGAAGGAGGAGATTCGCCGTTACCTGCGTTCGGTGCGTGAGGTGGCTTCGGCTACTGACGAGCATGCCGATCGTGGCGGTGCGGGTATTACCATTGTGACTTTTCACCCCTAACCTATTTAGCGGATGAGATATCGTTTATCGCAAATAGCCGCCATCACAGGCGGTCGTCTTTACGGCGCAGATTTGGAGTGCCGTTCGGTGGCTACCGACAGCCGATCGCTGGGCTGTGAGTTGGGCACCGAACCGTTGTTTGTGGCCATGCATGGACAAAACCACGACTCGCATGCCTATATCAACGATGTGGCTCGTCGCGGCGTGAAGGCCTTCCTGGTCGAGCACGAAGTGGCTCTGGCGGAGGGTCAAGGTGCTGTGGTGGTACGCAATTCGATCGAGGCCCTGCAGCAGTTGGCGGCCTATCATCGTGCGCTGTTTCGAGGTGTGGTGGTCGGTATTACCGGTTCGAATGGCAAGACGGTTATCAAGGAGTGGATTGCCGAGGAGCTCCCTTCGTCGCTGCGTTTTTACCGATCGCCGAAGAGCTACAATTCGCAACTCGGTGTGCCGCTCTCGGTGCTGATGCTGGAGGGTGACGAGGAGGTGGCCATCTTCGAGGCCGGAATCTCGGAGGTGGGCGAGATGGAGCGCCTGGAGCGCATCATCCGTCCCGATGTGGTGATCTTCACCTCGCTTGGTGATGCGCACCAGGAACATTTTGTTGATTTAGAGCAGAAGGCGCGCGAGAAGTTGATCTTGGCCCGCTCGGCCCGCAAGGTGATCTACCACGGCTTCTATCATGAGATGGCGACCCTAATCGAAAATCGCTATGCAGACCGTACGTTGGTTGATGCGGCCCGCTTCGAAGCCCCCGCAATCGAGTTGGTTGGTGGCGAGGCTTCGCAGCGCAATGCCCAGCTTGTGGAGGCCTTCCTGGGTGTGATGGGTTACCCCCATTCTTCCTTCTCGACGACCCCTTCGGTGGCCATGCGTCTCGAGGTGAAGGAGGGTATTCACCGTTCGCTGCTCATTAATGATGCTTATAATCTGGATCTGAACTCGCTGACGTTGGCGCTGGACTACCTGCATACGGTTGCCGGCGAGCGTCGCAAGGTGCTGATCCTATCCGATATAGCCCAAAGCAACCTGCCTGATGAGGCGCTCTATAGCCGTGTGGCGACGATGCTCCAACGAGCCGGTGTGGATCGCCTGATCGGTATCGGCAGTCGCATTGCAGCCGCTGCCGAGAGCTTCTCGTGTCAAAAGGAGTTTTATCCGACGACCGATGCTGCCTTGGCGGGGTTGAGCCGTATGTCGCTCACCGAGTCCGTGGTGCTGCTTAAGGGGGCCCGCACGTTCCGCTTCGAGAAGTTGGCGCATGCCCTCTCTGAGAAGAGCCATACGACCGTTCTGGAGGTCAATCTGGATGCCATGACCCGCAATTTGAACCGCTTCCGTGCCCGTGTGGGCGAAGGGGTGAAGTTGGTGGCGATGGTGAAGGCCTCGTCGTATGGTGCCGGCGATTTTGAGGTGGCGCAGATGCTGCAACACCAAGGTGTTGCGATGTTGGCTGTTGCCTTCACCGACGAGGGCGTACTGCTGCGTGAGCGCGGTGTGCGCATGCCGATCGTAGTGCTCAATGCCGATGCCGACAGCTTCGAGCAGATGATCGCCTACCGCCTCGAGCCTGAGATTTACAGCCTCCATTCGCTGGAGGCCTTCGCCGCGGCTGTGACTCATGCCGGCGAGGAGCGCTATCCGATTCACCTGAAGATTGATACGGGTATGCATCGCCTGGGCTTTGAAGAGGATGAAATCAAGACGCTTATCGAGCGCCTGCAGATCCTGTCGCAGGTGCATGTTAATTCGATCTTTACCCATCTGTGTTGCGCCGATGATCCCGCTGAGGATGCCTTTACGCGCGAGCAGATTGCCCGCTTCGACCGCCTCTCGATGCAGTTGCAGGAGGGCGTTGGTTATCCCGTAATGCGTCACGCTGCAGCTTCGGCGGCCATGAGCCGATTCCCCGAAGCGCGTTTCGATGCATGCCGTTTGGGTATCGGCCTGTATGGATATGGAGCAAGCGGCGAGGAGCCGTTGGAGCCCGTCTCGACCCTGAAGACCCGCATTGTACAGCTCAAGCGCCATGCTGCGGGAACGACCATCGGTTATGGTCGTCAGGGTGTTTTGACGCGCGATTCGGTGGTGGCAACAATCCCGATCGGTTATGCCGACGGTTTGGATCGCAAGCTCGGTTGCGGCCGTTGGGCGATGCTCCTTGGAGGCATCCCTGCCCCGATTGTGGGTCGCATCTGTATGGATAGTTGCATGATCGATGTGACCGATGTTGCAGGCGTGAAGGAGGGCGATGAGGTGGTGGTCTTCTCGGCCGTAGCGGGTAACGATGCCGCGGCGATGGCCGAAAAGCTGGAGACGATCCCCTATGAAATTTTAACCAGCGTAGCCATGCGCGTAAAACGAGTCTACATTCGTGAATAAGGGTACACTCTATATGATTCCGTGTCCGATTTCGGACGAGACAACCCCGTGGGAGGTGCTTCCGGAGGCCAATCGTGGTGTGATGCAGTCGCTTGACTACTTCATTGTCGAGAATACGCGCACGACGCGACGCTTCCTCTCGAAGGCGGCCTTGGGGTTGAAGATTGACGAACTGGAGTTTGTCGAACTGAACGAACATACGGTGGCCGGTGAGGCTGTCGAGAAGATGTTGGAGCCCCTTATGGCGGGTCGCTCGGCCGGTGTGATCTCCGAGGCAGGTGTGCCCGGCGTAGCCGATCCGGGTGCGCTGGTTGTTGAGGCGGCCCATCGCAAAGGAATTCGGGTGGTTCCGCTCGTAGGCCCTTCGTCGATCATCCTGGCGGTGATGGCTTCGGGTCTTAACGGCCAATCGTTCGCCTTCAACGGCTATCTGCCGGTGAAGGGTCCCGAGCGTCAAAAGGCGATTCGCTTTTACGAGCGCCGAGCCCATCAGGAGCACCAGTCGCAGCTCTTTATCGAGGCCCCTTACCGCAACCAAAAGCTTGCCGAGGAGCTGTTGCAGACTTTGCAAGCGGAGACTCGCCTGACAGTTGCGATGGATTTGACCGCCCCCACGGAGTGGATTCGTACGATGCGTGTGGGCGAATGGCGCAAGACGAAACTGCCTGAACTGAACAAGCGCCCGGCTATTTGGATCATCGGGTAGTTGGTATATAATTTGCGCATAGTATGTTGTGGAAACGAAGAAAAAATAGAGATATGAACAAGGAAAATATTTATAATGAGGAGGTTGCTGGCGAGACCAACAACCCCGCAACGGAGGCTTGTCCTTCCGGCGAAGGCGATGCGTGTGCCAATGTGGCAGACCAGGATGCGGCTGCAACTGACACAATGGCAGAGGCTGCAGCCGAAGATGAATTGGTGAAACTCGCTGCAGAGGTGGCTGAGTGGAAAGATAAATATGTGCGCCTGCAGGCCGAGTTTGATAACTATCGTAAGCGTACCCTGCGCGAGAAGATGGAGCTCGTGGAGACGGGCGGTAAGGAGGTCCTGCTGGCCATGTTGCCCGTAAAGGATGACGTAGAGCGTGCTGTGGCTGCCATGATGAAGACCGAGGATGTGGAGTCGGTGCGTCAGGGCGTACAGCTCATCGCTCAGAAGTTTACCGATGCACTCAAGCAGCGCGGTGTAATCGAGATCGAGGTGGTCGGTAAGCCCTTCGATGAGGAGGTTGCCGAGGCTGTGGCTCGTTTTGCGGCCGGTGAGGAGCAGAAGGGGCTGGTTATTGACTGCGTACAGACGGGTTATCGTCTGGGCGAGCGCGTGTTGCGTTTCGCAAAGGTGGTTGTAGGAGAGTAAGAAGATGGCAGAAAAGAGAGACTACTACGAGGTGTTGGGCGTTGAGAAGAACGCCAATGCCGACGAGATAAAGAAGGCCTACCGCAAGGCGGCAATCAAGTATCACCCCGATAAGAATCCGGGTGATAAGGAGGCCGAGGAGAAGTTTAAGGAGGCTGCTGAGGCCTACGACGTGTTGTCGAATCCCGACAAGCGTGCCCGCTACGATCAGTTCGGTCATGCCGGTATGGGTGGTGCAGCAAGTGGTGCCGGTGGCTTCGGAGGCGGCTTTGGCGGCTTCTCGATGGAGGATATCTTCTCGCAGTTTGGCGACATCTTTGGTGGCCACTTTGGTGGCGGTTTCCGCTCGTCGGGTGGTGGCCGCACGGTAAATCGCGGTTCGGACCTGCGCATCAAGGTGCGCTTGACCCTGCAGGAGATTGCCGAGGGCGTCACGAAGAAACTCAAGATCAATAAGACGATCGCTTGCGATGCCTGCGGAGGTACGGGTGCGAAGGATTCGTCGTCCTATACCACCTGCTCGACCTGTAACGGCTCGGGCTACGTGGTGACGATGCAGAATTCCTTCTTCGGCCGTATGCAGATGCAGTCGGTCTGCCCCACCTGTGGCGGTGAGGGTAAGGTGATTACCGAGAAGTGTTCGAAGTGTGGTGGTGAAGGTACTACGCGTGGCCAGGAGGTCGTGGAGATCAAGATTCCGGCCGGTGTTGGCGAAGGTATGGTACTTACCGTTTCGGGTAAGGGCAACGCAGCCCGTCACGGCGGTGTGAATGGCGATCTGCAGGTTCTCATCGAGGAGGAGCCGCATCCCGAGCTGCTGCGTGATGGCAACGACCTGATCCACAACCTCAATATCACCGTGACAACTGCCCTGCTGGGTGGTACGGTGGAGGTGCCGACTGTTGATGGTCGCGCCAAGATCAAGATTGCCCCCGGAACTCACGCCGGTAAGGTTTTGCGTCTGGGCGGTAAGGGTCTGCCCGATGTGAACGGCTACGGCCGAGGTGATGAGCTGGTAGTGGTCGACATCACCATTCCCGATCGCCTCTCCAAAGAGGAGCGCAAACTTGTCGAGCAACTCGCCGAGCAACCCTCTTTCCAAAAGGCCGAGTCGGTGAAGAATCAGAATATCTTTGAGCGTATGAAGAACTTCTTCCGTTGATTTTGATTTTATGCGGCATATTTTGCACTTCCTTGCCGTGCGAAATTGGTCACATACCATTAGTATGCTCCCAATTCGCCCGACTTCAGAAGCCCAAAATCTGCTCGCCTAAAATCAAAATCAAGGGGAGGGAGATGAGATAAAGAGATTAAGGATTCTTTAAGATCATTACTATCTTTAATTTCATTTTGAATTTTACATTCTAAATTTTGAATTAAACAATGGGTCTCTTTTCACCCTATAAGCGGCACGCGAACCGCTTCAATTACATCCCGCGCTACTTCGATCCTGAAAAGGAGCAGCGCGAGCAGCGTCGTGCCGAGTTGCGCGGTGAGCGTTCGGACGACGAGGGCGAATACATGCCCGGCAAGTACATCCGCACCCAGCGTGAGGCGCGAGATGCACGTCGTGCGTCGGAAAAGCAGAACCCGAACCGCCCGATTTGGAAGATGATGATTGGTGCAGCGCTGATTCTGATGTTCATCTCGATCGTCTATCCGCGTGTGGCAGAGGCCTTCCGCATGGCCAAACGTACCGTGGCGACGGAGCAGGTGGCCACCGAGCGCGCCCCCAAGAGCGAACTGGATCAGAGCGGTATCAGCGACGTCGAGTGGCAGGCACAGCCCATCACGGTGGTGCCGAACGACTATACCGAATAATTCAAACTCCTTAAAGAAGAGACGATGGCCGATAGAATTCAACTCTTGCCCGAGGTTGTAGCCAACCAGATCGCCGCCGGTGAGGTGGTGAATCGTCCTGCGTCTGTCGTGAAGGAGATGATGGAGAACGCCATCGATGCCGGTGCATCGTGCGTGAAGGTCAATTTCCGCGACGGCGGTAAGGAGCTGATTCAGATCGTGGACGATGGTTGCGGCATGTCGGCCCTCGATGCCCGTATGGCCTTCGATCGCCATGCGACGTCGAAGATTCGCTCCGTGGAGGATATCTACCGCCTGCACACCTTTGGATTCCGCGGTGAGGCATTGGCCTCGATTGCGGCCGTAGCGCAGGTCGAACTGCGCACGCGTCAGGCCGAGGATGAACTGGGTACGGTGACCGAGATCCACGGTGGTGCCTTCCTTTCGCAACAACCGGTAGTTTGCCCTGTGGGGTCGCAGTTCTTCGTGCGCAACCTCTTCTTCAATGTGCCGGCCCGTCGCCGTTTCTTGGAGAAGAGCACGACGTCGGCAAAGCAGATTAAGAGCGAATTTCAGCGCGTGGCTCTGTGTCACCCTGAGGTAGCCTTCGAACTCTATGCCAACGATGCTCCGATCTATCAGTTGCCCGTAGCGTCGCTCGCTACGCGCATCGTCGATTTGATGGGCCGCTCGATCAAGCAGAACCTGCTGGAGGTGGATGCCTCGACCTCGATTGCCTCGATCAAGGGCTATATTGGTCGACCGGCTGCCGCTAAGCAGCGCAATCAGGAGCAATATCTCTTTGTCAATGGTCGCTACTTCAAATCGCCCCATCTGGTGAGTGCCATCTTGCGCGGTTACGAAAAGTTGATTCCGCAGACAGCTCAACCCTCCTATTTCCTCTTCCTCGAGATCGATCCTTCGCGCATCGATGTCAACATCCATCCGCAGAAGACCGAAGTGAAGTTTGCCGATGAGGAGGCTGTATGGCAGATTGTTAATGCCGCCGTGCGCGAAACGTTGGCCAAATCGGGCGTAGTGCCGATGATGGATTTTGACCTCGAGCAGAGTGTCGACATTCCGGTGGCTCAGCACGGTGTGCTGTATGGTGAGCCCAGTGCGGTGGCTAATGTTGATTATAACCCCTTTAGTGATAGCTATATCGATCCGTCGGCCCCCGATCCGAATATGGATTACCGCGGATTTGATGTCCCCTATACGGGCGCAGCGGAGCGTTCGGTGCTCTCGGATAGCGGTGTCTCGGCTCCGAGTATGCGAGTATCGTCGCCTCGTGCCTCGCTTGGTTTCTCGGTTGGCGAGGAGGAGTTTGACGATTTCCGTTCGATGGCCTCTGAGGAGCTGACTGCAGGCTTTACGATGCCCGCGAGTGAGCCGTTTGAAGAGGAGTTTGTTGAGATTGCCTCCGGAGGCGAGCAGCAACGTCTGGAGATGGCCGTTAAACCCGATTTCCGCAATCCGATCGCCGTAGGTGGTGCCTTGGCGGTGGTGATGGGCGAGGCGGGAGCGCTGGTCGTGGACCTGCGTCGCGCTCAGGAGCGCATCCTCTTTGAGGATTACACGAAGATGGCGCGCGATTCGCGAGGGGTGAGCCAGCAACTGCTCTTCCCGGAGGAGGTGGTCTTCTCGAAGGAGGAGTTTGCACTGCTCGTTGAGCACGAGGTGGAGCTCGCATCGTTGGGCTTTGACCTGAGTTTTGAGGCCGATGAGCATGTGGTGGTGCGCGGTCTGCCGGCCGATATGGCTGTGGAGGAGTTGGATGCCGTGCTCTATGAGCTGGTGACCCTCTTTGCCGAACCGGGCCTTACTCCCGACCGCTGTCGTGAGCGCACGGCAGCCCTCTTGGCGGCAAGCGGTGCTCGTCGTCTGCCGAAGGTACCCCACGAGGCACAACTTCGCGCCCTGCTCGATCGTCTGGCTGAGGTGGAGAATTACAGCTTCTCACCCGCAGGAAAGCCGATTGTAGCCCCCTTGAGTGTCGAGGAGTTGCGCGCAAAGCTCACCTAAAGATAACCCATAAAGTTGTAAAAACCGTTTTCATGAATCGTAATTCGAATACTCCGCCGGTTGTAAAGAACCTGCTTATTATCAATATCCTGGCCTTTATGGCCGTGAAGTTGCTGCCCGTGGGTGGTTTGCTAAGCGAGTGGTTTACCCTCTCGTTGGGATCGCCTTGGTTCCATACCTATCAGTATATCACCTACATGTTCCTGCATGCCAACCTTGAGCACCTGTTCTTCAATATGTTCGCGCTCTGGATGTTTGGCCGTACGCTCGAATATGAGTTGGGCTCGCAACGCTTTTTGGTCTACTACCTGGCTTGCGGTATTGGTGCAGCCCTGGTACAGTATGGAGTTGCCCTGCTTATGGGTGAGCTGCCGCTCTTCCTGGTGGGTGCGTCGGGTGCGGTGATGGGCCTGTTGCTGGCCTTTGGTGTGATGCACCCCAATGCTACGATTATGCTCCTGATTCCGCCGATCCCGATGAAGGCCAAATGGTTCGTTATCATCTATGCCGTGATCGAGCTCTTCCTCGGTTGGCGTGGAGTAGGCCATGTGGCACACTTTGCCCATGTGGGCGGTATGCTGTGGGGTTGGGCGTTGCTTTACTATTGGAAAAAACGGGGCGAGATCTACTATTAATCTGCGCGCTTAAAGATCTTCATCATGGCAAAGAACGATACCTATTACACCGATTACGGAAGCCATAACAGCGGCCGACGCGAGAGTCTCTTGCTGCTGCTGGTCGATATGGTGTTGACCATGTTGTCGGTGGCTGTCTTTGTGATGTTGCTGACGGCATTGATCGTCTCGCGCATAGATCCTGAATATACGTGGGCTCTCCCGATGTTGGGGTTGGTGGCTCCGTGGCTCTATCTGATGACGTTGCTCTTGGCGCTCTATTGGATTGTGCGCTGGCGTCTTAAGCGTGCAGCCTTTATGGGGTTGGCCTGTTTGATCGGCCTCTTCTCGGTCTCGCTCTTTTGGCGCCCGGATGCCCATCGCAAGGAGCTGCAACGCAAATACGACAAGAACTTCAACTACGGAAAGAGTGCCTTCAAGGTGCTCTCGTACAACGTGCGATTCTTCTACAACGATGCAGGCGAGAGCTCGGCCGACAGCGTGGCTGCCTTTATCGAGCGCATCAATCCCGATATCATCTGCCTGCAGGAGTACTATCCCGACCTGGCTGCAAACTCCGAACGCCTGATGCGTCTGATGGATGAGTACAACCAGGTGCAGTTTGATCAGGGCGAGGGAAGCTGGCATCGCCAGGCGATCCTTTCACGCTACCGCGTATTGCGCTCGGGTGTGATCATGCGCCCCTCAACAGCCATTTGGGCCGACCTGCTGATTCGTGAGGATACGGTGCGCGTGCTCAACAATCACCTGCAATCGACCGGCATCACGGCCTTCGATAGTGAATACCTGACGGGGCATGCCTATCTGCTCGATACGGCTCGCGAGGAGAAACTGCGTAGCATGGTGAGTCGTTTTCATGATAATTGTGTGATTCGAGCCAATGAGGCCGACACGATTCGCGGCCACCTCGATTCGCTGGCTCCGCGCATGAAGATTCTTTGTGGCGACTTAAACGACACGCCGCTTTCGTACACCTACCGCCGTTTGGCACACGGTTTGAATGATGCCTTCTCGGAGGCCGGTGAAGGATTCTCGCACACCTTCCGCGGCTTCTTCGATGCGCTGCGTATCGACTACGTCTTCTCGTCGAAGGAGTTTGAGACCCTCTCATACGAGGTGCCGAAGGTGCCCCATTCGGACCACCTTCCGGTGGTGGTGCGTTATAAGCGACGCGATTAAACGACAGAAACCTAAACTTTTATAAAACAAAGTATTATGATCTTAGATTCGATGAAAAACTGCGCGGCCTACTACGCCCTGTCGCCGCGTATTGAGAAGGCCTTCAAACTCTTTGCTGAGGTGGATTGGACCAAGGCCGAGACTGGCAAGATGGAGCTCGATGGTACGGAGATCTTTGCCAACGTGCAGGAACGCGCACTGAAGACCAAGGAGGAGGCTAAGCTGGAGGTGCACGACAAGTACATCGACATCCAAATTCTCATTTCGGGTGTTGATGAGGCCTTCGGTTGGTCTGATCGTTCGACCCTCACGCAGCCCAAGGATGCTTTTAATGCCGAGAAGGATATCCAGTTCTTCGATGACGAGCCGCAGACCTACTACACGCTGCGCCCGGGTCAGTTTACGATTCTGTTGCCCGAGGATGCACACGCTCCGCTCGTAGGCGAGGGTACGATGCGCAAAGTGATTCTCAAGGTGCTGAAATAGCCCGAAACGGATTGAATTGCAAACGATAAGATTTTCTTAAAAAAATTAATTTTTATTTGCGTATCCCGCGGAAAGTCTCTATTTTTGCGTTCGAAAAAATAACAGTGGTTATTTAGGTTTAACTTTATAATTCAAAAAACATTATGGCAATCAAAATTGGTATCAATGGCTTCGGTCGTATCGGCCGTATGGTCTTCCGCGCTGCTCAGTCGCAGACGGACAAGTATGAGATCGTAGGTATCAACGACCTCTGCCCGGTAGATTACCTGGCTTACATGCTCAAGTATGACACGATGCACGGTCAGTTCAAGGGTACGATCGATTTCGATACGGAGAAGAACCTCCTGATCGTAAACGGTAAGGCTATCCGTGTAACGGCTGAGCGCAACCCGGCTGACCTGAAGTGGAACGAGGTTGAGGCTGAGTACGTAGTAGAGTCGACGGGTCTGTTCCTCACGGAGGAGAAGGCTCAGGCTCACATCGAGGCTGGTGCCAAGTACGTAGTAATGTCGGCTCCCGCTAAGGACAAGACGCCGATGTTCGTATGCGGTGTAAACACCAACACCTACGCTGGTCAGACGATCGTTTCGAACGCATCGTGCACCACGAACTGCTTGGCTCCGATCGCTAAGGTTCTGCACGACAACTTCGGTATCACGGACGGTCTGATGACGACGGTTCACGCTACGACGGCTACGCAGAAGACCGTTGACGGTCCCTCGCTGAAGGACTGGCGTGGTGGTCGCGCTGCTGCCGGCAACATCATTCCCTCGTCGACGGGTGCTGCTAAGGCTGTAGGCGTAGTACTTCCCGAGCTGCTCGGTAAGCTGACGGGTATGTCGATGCGCGTTCCTACGCTGGACGTATCGGTTGTTGACCTGACGGTTAACCTGGCTAAGCCTGCTAAGTATGAGGAGATCTGCGCCGCTATGAAGGCTGCTTCGGAGGGTGAGCTGAAGGGTATCCTGGGCTACACCGAGGAGGCTGTTGTTTCGTCGGACTTCCTGGGTGACGCTCGCACGTCGATCTTCGACGCTAAGGCCGGTATCGCTCTGACCGACACCTTCGTAAAGGTTGTTTCGTGGTATGACAACGAGTGGGGTTACTCGAACAAGGTTCTGGACCTGATCTCGGTGATGAAGGCTTACAACAAGTAATCTTTCTAGCGAAACACATAGCACGCCTCTTTTGGCGTTCTGCTTACCCCGCAGTTGCTCACATACGTCAAGTATGTTCCGCACTGCGGGTTTTTTGTGCCCTTTCGTTTGGCGTGGTTGCCTGTTTTTTTGATTAATATGCTCCAGGTGTAACAGACCATTCTCAATATTGCCCAGTGCCTAGTTAAATGGTTTAACTCATTGATCCAGTGGGAATTACCGAATATTACGAATAATGAGTTTAGCCCTAATGTATTGATATAGAATAGATTAGACTATCTGAAACTTTTTTAGGTTACACCTGTGATATATTAATCGTTTTTTATACCTTTGTTTATTAATATACAATTGCGTATGAGAAAACTGCTCCTTTTGGTCTGGATGTTTTGCTTTGTGGCCTGTTCGGGCGACGATGGTGGACAGCTTCCGCCCGATGCAGGTGTGGGAGCCGTAGTGATCAACGAGGTGAACACCGATGCAAAATACATCGAGCTCTACAATCCGACCGACTACGATTGTGACCTCTCGGGCATGCGCATCCGCAAAAACAACGAGGGCTATCTGCTCTCGGCCGATAAATCGACGGACTTTGTGATTGCAGAGGGTGCGACCTTGCCGGCGCATGGCTTTGCGGTGATCGGTTGCAAGGGGCAGGATCCCGCCTCGCTCGGCCTGAAGTTGGGTGTGAGCGCTACGGGTATCTCGGGTTCGAAGTCGCTCTTGCTGGAGTTGGTGGATGGTACGGGTAAGCGCCTCGACTACTTTGTTAATTCGGCCTTCGAATCTCCGCGCGCTGTTGATGGCTGGGACGACCAGGTGGAGCATACGTTCGATGTGGCCGCTCGCATCGGTGATGGTGAATCATGGCAGGTGGTGACAACCCCGACTCCCGGGCGTAGCAATTCGATTGCTACGATCAAGGCTCCGTTTCTCCATACGGAGGTCGATTTCGAAGCCGCAGAGCCGAACGTAAAACCCAAAGATCCCCATGTGGTGGAGGATGGCTTGGCCTATATCTTCGATATTGCGGCGCTGCCCGAGATTCATGTGGCGGTTTCGCTCTCGGAGTGGAATCGCCTACTGGCTTCTTACGATGCGGATAAGAATACGGAAGAATATATCCGCTGTGATGCTACCTTTACAAAGGAGGGTACTACGCATGCCTTTACGGATGCCGGTCTGCGCTTGAGAGGTAACACCTCTCGTCGTCGTCCCGAGGGCAATTATGGGGAGCAGCACCAGACCGATAAGGCTGATTGGCGACACGTGCATTTTATGCTCAACCTACGCAAGTTCGTCAAGGACGATGCGCATGAATTGGGCGGTGTGCGTAAAATCCACCTCAAGTGGTGTAAGGATGACCCTACCTACGTACGCGAGCAGTATTGCTACAACCTCTTCCGTCGCTACGGCATCGAGGCGGCTGTGCGCACCTCCTACTGCCGTCTATGGGTTCAGGTCGAGGGCGATAAAAAAGAGGCTTATTTTGGTGTCTATGAGATGCTGGAGGCCATCGACGAGACCTACCTCAAAAATCGTCAGGAGCTCTTTGGATCGGCCGATCATAACCTCTGGAAATGTGCCTGGGGTGCGGGGCTGAATGCGACTAACGATGGTGATTTCTGGTCAGACGACAATGTCGGCACGCAGAATCCGCCTTATACGCTCAAGACCAACACCAAGAATTTTGAGGCTGCTAAGGAGCAGTTGAAGGACTTCATCCTCAAACTCAATGGCAAGACGGGCGATAGCTTCAAAACCTGGATTCAGCAGGTGACCGATGTGGAACTGTTGCTGAAGACCTATGCGGTGAATGTGGCCGTGGGTATGTGGGATGACTATTGGTGTGGCCAGAA
>JAFZFJ010000146.1 GCA_017555975.1 Alistipes sp.
AGGCCGAGCGAATACGCGGGGTATAGCTCTTCGGAGCACCTCCACGGCAATCGGCGTCGATATAGATCACCACGCGACCCAGCGTATTGGTATTGGCAATACCTTTAAAGTATAGACGCGAGGTCGAAGCATCCATCAAAAGCTGCTGACGGTTATTGTAGTTGGCCGTAAGCGGAATGTTGTAGGGAATGAAGTCCAGATTGTCCGAAATACCGTCGAAATCATAGGAGGCTCTGAGGGCAATAAAGCCACCCAGGGCGAGCGAGAAGCGATTGTTGCGTGTAGCGAAGACAAACATCGGACGCTCGGTCTGCTGGAAACCTTGGCGATGCGTATCGAGGTAATCTTGCGTTGCGTCGCTCATCAGCTCCAATTTGTCGCACGCATCATCCACCGCGACACACTCCTCCATACCGATCAGATAGATCGTCGGAGCATACTCCTCGGCAGGCTGGATGGTCTGTGCCGTTGCGGCCGAAGCAACGAGCAGGGCCGCCATTGAAAGTCGAAAATGTTTCATAAGCCGAATTTGATTTGGTTGAATGTTTTCTTGTTTGTTTTGTTGTTGCTGCCCCTGAGGGCGGTTGTTTTCGGCTGAGAATTTTGCAAGATATGTGCCAAAGATGTATCTTAGGAAAGAGTAAGGTCGCAGGCGCAGTTTTTGTCGAAAGAAAAAAAAGAGTATCTTTGTCCTATGCTACAGATCCTCTTTACTCTGATTGTCTTTGGCCTGCTGGGGCGTGATCTTCGGCAGCTCTACCGCTACAGAAGAGCTGCGAGTCACGGCGTGCACGTAGGTCGACTGGGATGTTGGATCGCCATCGACCTCCTGCCGATTCTGCTCATGGCAGGCTTCCTCTTCGATAACCCATCGTGGGTGATGCGTGGTTCGATGTGGATCATGTGGCTGTGGATCACCATCAGCGCGGCTCGTCTATGCTATGGATTTTTTACGCTACTCAAACTCCGCACAGTCGGTATCGCATTGGCAACGCTGGGTGTAGCGGCCATGCTCTATGGCGCTCTTTGGGGACGCCAAGCATTGCGCGTGGAGGAGCAGGAGATCTGTTCGGCTTCGCTTCCCGAAAGCTTTGACGGCTACCGCATTGCCTTTTTCTCGGACCTGCACCTGGGTGCGTTGGTCAACACCCAAAAAGAGGTTGGACAGGTGGTACAGCAACTCAATGCACTCAACCCCGACGTAGTGCTTTTTGGCGGCGACTTAGTGAACATTCGACATTCGGAACTGGACGCGCAAGCCACCCAACTCCTGCAGGGCATTCATGCTCCGGTCTATGCCGTGATCGGCAACCACGACGTCGGCACCTATATCGGTGACACGATCTCCCTGCCAGCCGAGGTCAGTTATCGCCGACTCGTCGAACAGGAGGAGGCAATGGGGTGGTGCATACTGCAAGATTCAACCTGTTATCTCAAACGAGACGCGGACTCGATAGCACTCTCGGGCTTCACCTTCGACCCCCAATTCAAAAAGGAGCGACACGACCGCATCCTGCCACTTACGGGTGCTGAGCAGGGTTACAACCATGTACCCACAGACCTTTTTAATATTACCATGACGCATATTCCCCAACACTGGGACGAGATTCGAGCGCTTGGCTATGGTGATCTGACCCTCTCGGGGCACACCCATGCCATGCAACTCAAATTGCGTCTGGGCAAAGGCCGTGGATGCTCGCCGGCACGCCTGATTTATCCCCGCTGGGGAGGTCGCTACGACGAGCAGGGAAGCACCCTCTACATCAACGAAGGCATCGGCTATGTAATCTATCCCATGCGCATCGGTGCCCGTCCCGAAATTACGCTAATAACACTCAAACGATGCGAATAACACTCTCATACGCAACATCTTCGGATGGTTACTTAGACGATTGCTCGAACGAGCGACTTATCCTCTCAACGCCCGAGGATTGGCAGGCGGTCTATCGCCTGCGCACGGAGCAAGATGCCATTCTGATCGGCGCAGAGACGCTGCGCCGCGATAACCCTTCGCTGAAATTGGTGCCGGTGCGTGTCGTGATCTCGCGCACTGGAAACCTCGACCCCAAAGCTCGTTTTTTCACCGTGGGTGATGCTCGTCGCATCGTCTTTACCGAGACGCCCGCACCCCATTTGGAGCAGGTAGCCGAAGTCATCGTTTGCGAAGACATTACAGCCCGCCGCGTAGTGACCGAGCTGGAACGACGCGGCATCAACCGCCTTCTGGTTGAAGGGGGTGCCAAGACCCTGCAACTCTTTCTCGACGAGGGGTTGGCGGATGTGGTGCGCCACGCAGTAAATCCCGCCATTCGGATCGGGGAGGGTGGTTATGCACCCTTCAACTTCGATCCACCCCAGGATGCCACCATCGAGCACGAAACGCTCGGCGGCATGGAGGTAACCACCACAACCTTACATCCCGACACCTCAGCCACCGACATCGCCCTGCTGCAGGCAGCCATTGACGAGAGCCGCAAATGCACGCCCGACGCGGGATCCTACTGTGTTGGAGCGGTGATCGTAACGGCGAACGGCGAACGATTTGCCGGTTATACACACGAGACTTCGCCTACCCATCACGCCGAGCAGGAGGCCCTCAAAAAGGCTGTAGAGGCCCATGCCGAGTTGCGTGGAGCGACAATCTATGCCTCGATGGAACCCTGCACCGAACGCAAGAGCGAACCGAAGAGTTGCACGCGACTTATCCTCGAACACGGACTCAAAAAGGTAGTTTTTGCCTGCTACGAGCCCTCGAAGTTTGTTCGTTGCGAGGGGGCATGCACGTTGCGCCAAGCAGGCGTCGAGGTGCGCGTCTATCCCGATCTGGCTGACAAGGTCCTGCAGATCAACAGCCATCATTGGAAATAGTCCTCGCTAAATACATAAAGAAGGGGTTGTCCACAAAGGACAACCCCTTCTTGTACTAGTTCTATTAATGCGGGCCGAAGCCAGGACCATGTCCCGGACCACCACCCGGCGGCGGACCCATCATGCGACCATGCTGGCGGAACTCCTGCTGCGCCGGCGATTCGTAATCCGACATATTGCGCGAACCCTTCTTACCGAAGATGCGCAGGTTGTAGGTAAACTGCAGCATGTAGTAGCGACCCATCGACAGGTTGGTCGTATTCTGCGTATAACCCGAACCGGTCGAACGCGAGAAGGCCACGCTGTTCTCGTTCAGCAGGTCGTTTACGCCGATCATAATCTCACCTCGCTTGTTCTTGAAAATCTTCTTACCGAGGAAGATGCTGTAGATCAGGTAATCCTCGTTGTAGTCGTTCGTGATACCAAGATACTGCGAGTAGGCAGCATTGGCCGTCAGCGTAAGGCTCCAGGGAAGGATGAACTTCATCGCAGCGTTGGCCGTATGGCTGAAGTACTTGTTCTTAGCACCGGCTGCAGCCAACGAGTTCGTGGCCTCGTTGTAGTTACCATTCCACGACAGCGTAAAATCAACATTCTCCGAAATATTCGAACCCAACACAGCGCGGAAGAAGTAACCCATATTCTCAGCGTTGTTACGCTCACCACCCAGGATCGTACCATCGCTCGTCACTTCACCACCAACCATCGAGGGGGTCTTCGAGTAGTTCACGCCACCCATCATGTTGAAGTTCGACTTGAGGAACGAAATCGGCGTACCATACATCAACATCGTATTGATGCTCCACTGGCCATCCATATTCACCGGCTGCGAGAAGTAGTTAGGCGTATAGGTCATCACCTGGCCCTCCGAGTCGGTCAGCGAGATCTCAATCGGACGAGTCGGCGTCGACTGCACAAGGTGGGTCACTGTAGCATTCTGCGTCTTGTTCCACGAGAACATCCACATGAAGGTGCGCCCCTTCTCCAAGCTCGAGTGCGTGTAGTGGAAGTTAATGTTGTGGTTGTACGAGGGCTTCAGGTAGGGATTACCGCGCGAGATGCTCTGCATGTTCGACACATCGAAGATGTTCTGCAGATTCTCGATCGAGGGCGTATTGGTATTCGAACGTACGTGCAGACGCAGCGAATTCTGCTGGTTGGGCTGCAACTGACCCATCATGAAGTAGGTCACATTCTCATAGTCATACTTAATCGGACCACCATCGCCCACAACCTGACCGCTCAGCACCTCACCCTCGAGCTGCGAAGCCTGGTAGTAGACATTCGCTACGAACGTATTGCGATTCTTCGAGTAGCGGAAACCCGGACCCACGCGATGCTCGATATTCGAACGCTCATACATATTGGAGAGCGAAGGATCGGGAATTAATCCCATAATCGAGAAGTCCTCACCGGTAATATACGACGACTTATCTTTCTCGTCGCTTTCGTATTCGGCACGGTATTGCAGGCTCACCTGTGCATACTTGGACACCGGCTCGGTATAGGTTACCTCACCCTGCACATCGAAGCTCGTCGTGGGAGAGATGTTGCGCAGGTAGCGCAGATCCTTGTAGTTGGTCGGATCCCAATCCCATACATCGTCACCCTCAGGACGCTCGCTTTGCGTACCCATCTGATTCGACCACGAACGGCTCTCGTTGTCGCGATTACCATAGCGCACCGAGCCGTTTACGGTCATCGTACGGCCATCCTTACCCAACTTGGCGCGATAAACCATACGCGTATTGAGGTTGTATCCATGACGATCCGACTCGCTGAATTTGTCCGTGTAGCTATAACCGCTACCGCCCATTTCGGGAGCACCAAACTGCCAGCCGAGCGTAGTCGACAGCGGGTTGTTCGACTGGAAGCTGAACGAGGGACGAATCATCAGGTTGTGATTCTCGTTGATCTTCCACTCGATACGGGCATTGAAGCGATGGTTGTTACCCACCGTATTCGACACACCTCGCGTAAGCAACGTATCGAGCAACATCGGCGCCTCGTACCACTTCTCGGTAGTCGTACGGTTATCCGTATTGGTATTGTTGAAGAAGTAGCTGCCCTGGAAGGTTACCTGCTCCTTCTTGCCCCACTGAGCCGAATAGTTCAAACCGAGGGCATTGACCTTCGCAATACCGCTCTGCGGACGCATCATGTAGGCACCTACACCGCCACGGCCACCGCCGCCACCGCCCGAGACACCCAGAATATCCTCAAACGAGAAATTCTGCTGGTTGACATTGTTAAAGAGCGCCAACACCGAAATACGGTTGCTGCCCTCAAAGATGTTGACATTACCGCCGGCCAGATACTTAAAGCGATCCGAAGCACCATCTTCGGCATCGTAGCCCACACCAGCATAAACCTTACCAAACTTACCCTGACGCATATTGCTACGCGTCACGATGTTGAGCGCCTTGAAACTGTCACCATCGTCCATGCCCGAGAACTCGGCAGCGTCCGAGAGTTTGTTGTAAACCTCGATGCGATCCACCGCCTCAGCCGGCAGCGACTTGATGGCCGTCGTTACATCCTCGCCGAAGAACTCCTTACCATCGACGAAAACCTTCTTGACCGTTTCGCCCTGCGTCTCCACCTTACCATCGGTGACGGTGATACCGGGCATCTTCTTCAGCAGACCCTCCACATCGGCATCCTGCGTCACCTTAAAGGCCGAGGCATTATAACTGATCGTATCTCCCTTTTGCGAGGCGCGAATCGCCTTTACCTCCTTAACAACCGACTCAATTTCAACACCCGCCTTGAGGTTGATCTTACCCAAATCGACCTTCGACTTGTCCACCTTGACCGTTGTCTCATAGTTGTTGTATCCCATGAACGACACCACGAGCGTGTAATCGCCATAGGGTAGTGATGCGGTCGTAAACTGACCACCATAACCGGTCGTAGTGTGCTGTGCTTTGTCGGGCTTAGCCGTCGGAGCAACCGTCACCACGGCGCCGATAACCGTTTCGTTCGTCTCGGCATCCAGCACGGTGGCCGTAACTTTACCCTGCTGGGCAAATACGGCTGTTGCTACAAACAGCATCCAACATGTAACCAAAAAATGCTTCATTCTCTCTGTCTATTTTTCGATGATTGTGTATGCGAAAATAACGTTTTTTATACAAAATTATTTCACAGGTAAGGTGAATCGCCCAAAATGGGGTGTCAATCGACCGATCAACACCCCATTTATCGCTTTATCTCTTGCCCTTCTTGGCTTTCTTAGCCTTTTTGTCCGATTTTTTCGTGCACTTGCAATCTTTGTCGTGCATCTGCTTCGGCGCAGGACCCATCTGCTGCGGTCCATGGTGACCACCGCGCATGCCCGGTCCGCGCTGCTGCTGCATCTGCTCCCACTTGGCGTACTGCTGGGGGCTCAGGATATGCTTATACTGTTCGGCCACACGGCGCTGCTCCTGCATCATCTTCTGGCGCATCGCATCACCTCCGAAACCCGGCTCGGGACGACCGCCACGGAAGGCCTCCTGCATGCGCTTCGAGCGCTCCATCTGGATACGATAGACCTGCTCGGCCTGCTTGGGCGAAAGGCCCAGTTCGCGGGTCATCTGCTCGGTTTGACGCTGGGCCATCTGCTCAGGGCTAAACTGCGGACCACCAAAACCACCACGGGGAGGTTGAGCCATCACATCGACGGCAAAAATCATCATCAAAGCCGCGAAGGCTACACTTACCATCTTTTTCATAACTATTTATTTTTTAGGTTTGCACTAATACAACGCACGATTGCGTCGTAATCGTACGCAAGGTGGGTCAATCGCCCGTTTCGAGCCGCGAAGCGCCTAATCTACGGGGCGAACCGACCTTAACCAAGCCTTAAATTCGGGCACACGAGCCTTCGAAATCACGATTCGCTCGGGTGTTTCGACCGCCAACGAGAGTGAAAGGCGACTACCAAACCAGACCGAAATCTCCTGCACGGCACGACGCGAGATGATAAACTGACGGTTGGCGCGGAAAAAATCCGAGGCAGGCAACTGCGCCTGCAAGGTCTCCAACGTACGATCAATAGGGTAGCTCTCGCCCTTGAAATCGTAAGCCGTTACGCGCTCGTTAGCCGTGTAGCAAAAGGCAATTTGATCACGATGCAGGGGGATAATTTTGTCGCGCAGATGGATCAAGAAGGTCTCCTCATACTCCTTCACCGCCTGCTTAATACGAGGCGTATACTCGGTGCGCTCGCCACCCGTCAGGCGGCTCAGTTTTTCCAGCGCACGTCGTACATCATCCGGCGAAATGGGTTTTAGCAGGTAGTCAATACTGCACAAACGGAAGGCCTCGAGCGCATATTGGTCGTAGGCTGTCGTAAAGATAACCGGCGCGGTAATCTCCACACGATCCAGGATGCGGAACGATTCACCATCGGCCAGGTGGATATCCATAAAGAGCAAATCGGGCTGCGGATTCGCCTGCAACCACTCCGCGCTCTCGGCGATGCTTTCGAGCACCTCCAGCACCTCGATCGACGGATCTACTTCGCGTAAGATGGCCTGCAAATTCTGCGCAGCAGCGGTTTCATCCTCAATAATCAGTACTTTCATCGTTTCTCCTTTTAGAGGTTAGGCACCTGAAGCGGCATGCGCACCGTAAAGTGAACGCCATCGTTGATGATCTCGATCTCATGACCGGTTGTCAATCGCCAACGATTCTGCAAATTCTCCAAACCACTACCGGTCGAGGGTTCGGGTTCGAGTTTCGGAACAATCGGGTTCGACACCACGAGCCAACCGTCCTCGGTCGTATAAATCGTCACATGCAACGGTTTCGATCGAGTGATCGTATTGTGTTTCACCGAATTACCAATCAACGGCTGCAGCGACAATGCCGGCAACAACCAATCACGATAACGTTCCTCGATGCGAAAATCGAAGAAAAGTTTGTCTGCATAGCGGATGCTGTATTGATAGGAGTAGGCCTCGGCGAATTTTAACTCTTCGTTCAACGTAATAAGCGTATTTTGGCCGTTCTGAATAATATAACGGAACGTATACGACAGCTGTTCAATGTAGCGCAAAGCGGTGTCCGACTTCTGGTCACGCACCAACATCGAAAGCGAGTTGAGCGAGTTGAAGAAGAAGTGGGGCGAAATCTGACCCATCAGCATGTTGTACTTGGCTGTCAGCGACTCGTTTTTGAGCTGTTCTAGCTGCATCTCCACCTCCTGCTGTCGCGATATCAGCAGACGCACCCAAGCAAAGAGGATCGAGACAAAGGTAGCCATTGAGCACTTCAGAATAAGCTGAGCATCAATCTTATCCTGACGCATAAAGTTGAGCTTGATCTCACCCTCATGCCAATCGGTATAGGGTGCCAAGAGGTACATTACCACCACAATCGCCGCCGACACCAAGCAAGCCAACACCACACCACGCGAAGCAAATCGATTGCGACGCACAATGCGCTGCACGGCTGTCATCAACAGAAACGACAGCAGGATGTAAAAGAGTGTCTGCGAAGCAATCTCGATCGCCTGGGAAGGGTAGTTAAAGAACTTGTTGTAGTCAAACTCCATCCCGTTGAGCGTATAGATACGATTGAGGCGGTAGTGGCCTCCTACACGACGGGGCGTATTGACATCGACCTCCATACGGTCGCCATGCTGCAGATGGAACCAGCGAATACGCTCCTGCGGCACATAAACCGAGTCGCGATCGGCATAGACCAGATAGCCATGCCCATCGGGCGAGAGCGAAAGTTCAGCCACCCCCGGATACTCGATGTTGCGTCCCGGGATACGGGGACGCCACTCGGTCTGCTGGTCTCCGAAGAGCAGCATCAGGTAGGAAAAGTTGATCACTACCGAGATGGCAAGGGCCACCATGAGGTTGATCCAACGATCGGTTTGAGCGCGTCTGGTCTTCATCTGGCGCTTGAGTTAGTTTGCTTTTTTGTTCTTTATTTCAGAGAATTACTCTTCCTCGCTATACCACGAAGCATAGAGCATGTAGTCACGAGCCGTGCGCTTCACGATCTGCTCACTCTGCTCGGGCGAAATCTCTTTGACCTTCTTGGCCGGCACACCTGCATAGATCGAATTGGGCTCGAGTTCCGAATTCGACAACACCAAAGCGTTCGCGGCAATGATGCAACCCGAGGGCACATGAGCATTATCGAGCACCGTAGCGCCCATGCCAATCAGCACACCATCGTCGATGCGAGCACCGTGAATCGTAGCGTTATGACCAATCGAGACGTCGCTACCAATGATCGTCTGCGAAGGTTTGGGCGACTTATCATAGAGGGTGTGCAACACCGCTCCATCCTGAATATTGGTACGATCACCAATCACGATCTTATTCACATCGCCACGCAACACAGCACCATACCAAATCGAGCAGTCGCGACCAATCGTCACGTCACCCAACAAAACAGCCGTTTCGGCCAAAAAGGTATTTTCACCCACCTGCGGTTCATGACCGCGAATTTTACGAATTACTGCCATCGTTTTTAGCTCTTTTTAAGGAGCGATCGCCAGGATCTATCGCATCCATGCAACCGCTTTTGTTATTCTATTTACTCCGACTTTTTTGCCTGTTGCCAAGCTGCCTCCATCTCCTCGAGAGTCATCTCACGAAGGGTTTTCCCGCTCTTCTCGGCGGCCTCCTCGATCACTGAGAAACGGCGCATAAACTTCTTATTCGTACGCTCCAATGCAGCTTCAGGATCTACGCCATAGAGACGACAAGCATTGATCATCGCGAAGAACAGATCACCAAATTCAGCCTCGATACCATCTTGGTTCTTGCCACAGATCTCGACCTCGATTTCGCGCATCTCCTCACGCACTTTATCCCAAATATCCTCGCGCTGCTCCCAATCGAAACCAGCACCAGCAGCCTTCTCACCAATGCGATAGGCCTTCACCATGGCCGGCAACGACGTGGGCACACCGCCCAGCGTACCACTCTTGCGCTCCTTCTTTTTGAGTTTGAGCGCCTCCCAGTTGGCCTTCACCTCCTCAGGCGTATCGGCGTGAATATCGCCATAGATATGCGGGTGGCGGTAGATCAGCTTGTCGCACAACGCATTGGCTACATCGGCATAATCAAAAGCCCCCTCTTCGTCTCCCAACTTCGCATAGAAGACCACATGCAGGAGTAGGTCACCCAACTCCTCCTTGATGCCCTCCAGGTTATGATCCGAGATAGCATCCACCAGCTCGTAAGTCTCCTCAATGGTATTGTTGCGCAACGTATCGAAGGTCTGCTTGCGATCCCAAGGGCACTGCTCGCGCAGGGTTTCCATCACCTCCAGCAGACGCGCCGTTGCTTCGAGTTTTTCGTTCAATCGTTTCATCACTGTTTCGTTGAAAGTGTTTCTAATCGGTCTAATAAGCAAAGTTACATTTTTGGCAGAAATTATCCAATTTTACACCCGCTTTTTCGGTGAGTAGGAAAAAGCAAGCGGTGAATCGACCAACCAAAAACAGAGACGGCCTCCCGAAGGAGACCGTCACACCTATATATAATACCACGTTTCGTTAGGCACGAACCGAGGCACCACACTTCTGCTCAAACTGACGCTGCAGGTTCGACATCACGCGCTCGATCGTCTTCTCGTCGAGCGTGCGGCTCTTATCCTCGAGCAGGAAGCTCAAGGCGTACGACTTCTTGCCCTCGGGGAGTTTATCACCCTCGTAGATATCGAACAGCGAAACTCGCTTCAGGAGCTTACGCTCGGTCTGCAGAGCCACCTCACGCAGCTGTGCAAAGCTTACCGAACGATCAACCAACAGAGCCAGGTCACGCTTCACCTCGGGGAACTTCGAGAGCTCCTCAGCCTGGATGCGGTGCTTCTTGGTCATCTTCACCAGCTGATCGAAATTCAGCTCCAGGTAATACACCTCCTGCTTCACATCCAGGCGCTTGCGAATCTTCGGGCTCACCACGCCAATCTCGAGCAGACGCTTGCCGTTGGCCGACACCTCGATAGCCTCACCGTACAGATCGCTCTTCAGCGGCTCACACTTCAGCGCGTAAATATCCTGACCAAAACGCTTCAGGAGCTTCTCGGCCATGGCGCGCAGGGTAAAGAACGAGGCCTTCATCGGCTTCGTATCCCACGACTGGGGCACAGCAACACCCGTCACAGCCATTGCCAAGCGATATTCCTCGTCGTAGGCAGCCAGCGGATTCTCCGCGTTAGCCTTCTCTGCGTTGTAGCTGTAGCAATTACCAAACTCGTAAAGCTTCAGGTCACCGTTCTTGTGGTTGATGTTCAGCGACACAGCCTCCAACATATTAAAGATAAGCGTCTGACGCATCACATTCAGATCGGTGCTCAGCGGATTCATGATCTTCACGCAGTGCTCCGCCTTGTAGCTCTCCAGACCCTCGTAATAGCCGGCCTTGGTGAGCGAGTTCGACATAATCTCCGTATAACCGTTAGCCGTCAGGAAGTCGGCAGCCAGATTCATCAACTTCGTGCGATCCGGACGAGGTGCATACGAAAGGGTCGAACGCACCTGCTGCGGAATCTCCACGTTGTTGTAACCATAGATACGCAGCACATCCTCCACGAGGTCAGCCTCGCGCTGCACATCAACGCGGTAGGGCGGAACAGCAACCGTCAGCACACCCTCATTCTCCGAAAGTACCTTTACGTCCAGCGCCTCGAAAATCGTACGCACGGTAGCCTCCGGAATCTCCTTACCAACGAGCATCTTGAGACGCTTGAGCGAGAAATCGAAGACAAAATCCTCAGCCGGCGTGTCGCAGATATCGACAATCTCCGACGAAATCTTACCACCGGCCAGCTCCTGCATCAGCATCGCAGCACGCTTCAGCGCCACAACCTGCATGCGAGGATCAACACCACGCTCGAAACGGAACGACGAGTCGGTATTCAGGCCGAAACGCTTGGCCGTCTTGCGCACCCAAACGGGGTTGAAGTAGGCACTCTCCAAGAAGACATTCACCGTCTCCTCGCTTACGCCCGAATCCAGACCACCAAAGACACCGCCGATGCACATCGGGCGCTCGGCCGAGCAGATCATCAGATCCTTCTCGGTGAGCTTGCGCTCCACACCATCCAGCGTTACGAAAGGCGTACCCTCGGCGCAAGTGCGAACAACAACCTCACCACCCTCGATCTTATCGGCATCGAAAGCATGCAGGGGCTGACCCAGCTCAAAGAGTACGAAGTTCGTAATATCGACCAAGTTGTTCTTCGGATTGATACCGGCAGCTCGCAAAGCGTTCTGCATCCACTCGGGCGAAGGGCCAATCTTGCAACCGGTCACCGTCACACCCGTATAGCGCGGAGCAGCCTCCTTATTCTCTACACGCACCTTGATCTCCAAATCGTGGTTATCCACCTGGAAGCCCTCGACCGAAGGCCACTGCAACTCGGCAGCCATATTATTGGCCTTGAGGTAGGCATACAGGTCGCGTGCCACACCAATATGCGAAGCGGCATCGACACGGTTCGGCGTCAGACCGATTGCGATCAGGTAATCATCCTCGATGTGGAGGTAATCCTTAGCCGACGTACCCACTACAGCATCCTCGGGGAGCTCCATGATACCGTCGTGCGACTCGCCAATACCCAGCTCATCCTCGGCGCAAAGCATACCGAGCGACTCCACGCCACGAATCTTCGAGCGCTTGATCTTAAACTCCTCCTCGCCACCACCGGGGTAGAGTACCGTACCCACCGTAGCGCAGAGCACCTTCAAGCCTTTGCGGCAGTTCGGTGCACCACACACAATACCAAGCGGAGCCTCAGCACCTACATCTACGGTCGTCACATGCAGGTGGTCCGAATCGGGGTGATCCTCGCACGTAAGCACCTCACCAACCACAACACCCTTCAGACCACCCTTGATGGTTTCGATCTTCTCGAAGCCCTCGACCTCGAGACCGATATCGGTCAGAATTTTGGCAATCTCCTCGGCCGAAAGATCGGTCTTGAGATAGCGTTTAAGCCAATTGTAAGAGATATTCATATCGTAGTATTTTTTGTATTTGCGTTAAAAAGCGTGTAAAGATACAAAAAAGAATTGACAAACCGCCATCCAAAGTTAAAACTTTGCTTTTCGAAGCAAAAAGGGGAGTCACAAACGCAACTCCCCATTCTCAAAACGACTTCTTAGATGATTTTATCGAGCATCTGCACCGTACGGGCAATCTCCTCGTCCGTGGGCACAAAATCTTGCAGATGACCGCCCAAGTATTGTTCGTAGGCATACAGATCGATTGTTCCATGACCTGAGAGGTTAAACAGAATCGTTTTTTCGCGACCTTCGATCTTCGCGCGTAGCGCTTCACGAATGGCCACCGCAATGGCGTGCGTCGATTCAGGCGCAGGAATAATACCCTCAGTTTGCGCAAAGAGCACACCGGCACGCATTGTTTCGGTCTGCGGAACAGCCTGCGCTTCAATAGCGCCATCCTGCAACAGCTGACTGATAATGGCACCCGCACCGTGATAACGCAAACCACCAGCATGGATAGCCGACGGCTGAAACTCATGCCCCAACGTATACATCGGAATCAGAGGCGTATAACCCGAAAAATCGCCAATATCGTATTGGAAGACACCACGCGTAAGCTTTGGGCAACTCTCCGGCTCAACAGCCACAATGCGCATCTTCTTACCCTCACAGAAATTTTGTCGCAGGAAGGGGAAGGCGATACCACCAAAGTTACTACCTCCGCCAATACAGCCAATAACGACATCGGGCTCAGCATCTGCCATCTGCATTTGCAGAATGGCCTCCTCTCCCGTGATGGTTTGATGCAGCAATACATGGTTCATCACACTACCCAGACAATAGCGCGTACCTTCAGGATCTTCCAAGGCTCGCTCGACAGCCTCCGAGATAGCCAGGCCCAAGCTGCCGGGCGTATGCGGATCGGCCATGCGGGCAGCACGCCCCGAAGGTGTGAGGTTGGTAGGCGAGGGGTGACATGCTGCGCCCCAGGTATTCATCATCAGGCGACGATAGGGTTTCTGATCGTAGCTCACGCGCACCATAAAGACCTCCACGTCGAGCCCGAAATGGTGACCTGCAAACGAAAGTGCCGAGCCCCACTGACCGGCACCGGTCTCGGTTGTTAGGCGTCGAACGCCCTGCTTATGGTTATAATAAGCCTGCGGTACGGCGCTGTTCGGTTTATGCGATCCCACAGGCGAAACACCCTCATTCTTAAAGAAAATCTTAGCGGGTGTATCGAGCGCCTTCTCCAAGCCAACGGCACGCACTAAAGGAGCAGGGCGCCAGATGCGATAGATCTCCTGCACCTCTTCGGGGATCTCAACATAACACTCCGTAGTAAGTTCCTGACGGGCTAACTCATCGGCCAAAATCACCTGCAAATCGGCCTCCGTGATGGGCTGACGCGTCTTGGGATTGAGGTAGGGGCGCGGATGATTGGGCATATCAGCCAACAGGTTATACCATGCGGTTGGCATCTGCTCTTCAGGAAGGATAAATTTCTTGCGCTTCATAGGCTCAAAGTTTGAAGATAAATAGTCAGTGATCAGGATAAAAAAACACCGTTGCCTACATTCGTAAACAACGGTGCTTTATGGATCAGTTTTACACACGGCTCATAGGCCCTCATTGTTCACGAGAGAAAAGCTTGCGCCACCACCATGCCTGCATAAAACGGGTCGAAATCATCTATTTTTGCTTTTGTTTTCACAAATTTAGCAAAATAAAAGCATTTTTGCAAATTTATGCTTCTGTTTTTGCTTCCGGATATGCACTTACAGACCAACTCTTCGCCCTCTTCAATCGTTATCGGCCACATCATACCCGCCTTCGGGATCGACCGTCACCACATAGGAAAAGGTGCGATTCATCAAGGCCAACTCAGTGGCAATAGCTGCCTGGGTCGGTGTCGGATCGGCCGGATCGTTCGAGAGGGTCACCGTATGGTTCTCAACATCGGGCGTTTCGCTCCAGTGCACCTTACCATCACTCTGATACTCTTTGAACTCCTCCATCAGCGCATACTGCAACGTGTAATTGGTTTTATCGAGCACCACATCGGCTTTGGGTGTCACCGACACCTGCACCGAAAAGTCGGCCGGCAGGGTAGTGGTCTCGAAGTTCTTCACCCAAGGGCTCTGCTCCAGCTGCTCGACAACGGGAACCACTTCTCCCGCCTCGTCCACCGACTCATAGCTAAAGGCGATATCGGCCACAGCCAACAGATCATCACTCACCTCATAGCTAAATGTAAACTCCATGCGTTCAAAGGCATACTGCTTGCCGGCACTATCCGACGAATCGCACGCCACGGCCACCAGCGCCGCCACCAACATCACACCGCATACCGCGAAGGCTGCTTTCCATACATCTCTTTTCATATACAAACGTTGTTTTGGTTTTCAAGCCCGAAAAACAGCAAATATCGAGCAAAAGCCACCATTTTAGCTTCTAAAAACAGTTTTAGCTACCGATAAAATCTAAAAATAGATTATCTTTGCACGCGAAAACCATCCTTTGGATCGTTTAAGAGATAAAAAAACTAAAGAGAATATGATTATGAAGAAGATTGCAATGATGATGCTGGCGCTTGCCGCCACGCTTTCGTTCACCTCGTGCGACAGCGCCGGTCCGGGTGACTACGCTACCGATGTTGCCTACGGTACGGTTGTATCGACCATGCCCGTAACGCTGATGACCGACGCCAACCAGCAGTTGGTTGTAGCCGATGATTCGGGTCTGCCCACCGCCAACCGTCCCTATTCGCCCACCTACGGCCAGCGCGCACTGATTTATTACACGCCGCTGTTGACGGCCGATGGTCAGAAGAGCAGCCAGGTGAAGCTCCACGGCTACATCCACTTCGACCGCGCCGAGACGGCCGTTATCGCAGCCGGCGAGGAGGTGGACTACGGCCAGCTCAGCGTAGATATCTACAACGAGGGCGGTAACTACTACCTGGTACATGTCACGAAGAAGGTTATCGATATGGCGATGATGTTCACGGCCAACGAGAGCAAAATGTCGGAGCACGAGTTTACACTCGTACTCGATGAGGATGAGCCGGTTACAAACGGCTATCTCAACCTGACGCTTGCACACGGTGCCTCGGAGGCTGAGTCAAGTGCAACGGCCATTGGCGCCAGCTTCTTCACCTTCGACATGAGCGATTTCGCTGCTCACATCGAGGGTACGACGGGTGTTGTCATCACGGCCAAGGGCATCAACAAGAGCGAGCCCGTTAAGCACCGCTTCATGTGGGCAAACTAAGCCTTCAGCTTCACAGCACAAAGAGAACTTGTCTGACAATGCTCGGGCAGGTTCTCTTTTTTTACAAAATAATGCTTATCTTTGCCCAATAACCCGAACGAACCGATGCAACGCTATAAACTTTTCATTGTCCTGGCCATGCTCATCGCCGGTCTGACGCTCACGATTCGCAGCTGCCAACCTGCCGATCGTAGCCGTCATTTAGCCGATAGCGACGAGCCCATCTATCGCCTGAACGATTCGATCTGCAACGCTTACTCCGACTTTCCCGAGACCAAGAATATGGAGCGCTACCTGCGTAATTGGATGGCCCGTTACAACATCCGTGGCGCCCAATTGGCCATCATGAAGGACGAGCGCCTGATCTACGCCAAGGGCTTCGGATGGGCCGACCAGCAAGATAGTATCTTGATGGAGGCAGGCGATATTATGCGTATTGCATCCGCCTCGAAACTCATCACCGCCATCGGCATCATGAAGCTCTGCGAGGAGGGTAAACTCTCGACCGAAAGCACCGTATTTGGGCCTGAGGGCATCCTAAACGACTCAATCTTTCTCAGCTACAAAGATAAGCGCGTTCCGAAAATCACCGTGCATCACCTGCTGAACCACACCTCAGGATTCAGTCGCCGCATGGGTGACCCCATGTTCCGCTCTGCCGATTTGATTCGCTGGACAGGACGCAACCGCAAACTGACCAATGACGAGGTGATTGCCTTTCAGTTAGGATTGAGCCTGCGAGATAATCCGGGTGGCTCTGCCCAATATTCGAATGTGGGTTATTTGGTGCTGTCACGCGTAATTGAAGAGGTCTCGGGCATGACCTATGAAGATTACGTCCGCAAGCATGTATTGGAGCCCGCCGGCTGCTATGACATGCAGATTGCCCGCAATTTCCGCCACGAGAAACACCGCCGCGAGTCGACCTACTACGGCCATGCTCCGGAGGATCTGATTGAATCGTACGATGGTTCGGGTCTGATGCGTGAGCGTGAGTATGGCGGTCACAACATCGCGGGTCTGCAAGGTGCCGGCGCCTGGGTCTGCTCGGCGGCCGAGCTGTTGCGCCTCGTGGCCTCGATTGATGGAAAGCCCGGCGTCTCCGACATCTTATCCAAGGAGAGCATTGAGCTGATGACCACGCTCCGTCGCAAGGGAGACTTTCCCTACGGATGGGCCCGCCTGCAGACCAAGGGTGGTATATTAACCCGCACGGGTACGATGTCCGGTACGGCAGCCTACATCAAGAGCAACCCTCACGGGCTGAGCTATGTGCTGATCACCAATTCGTCGAGCTATCGCGGTGCCTCTTTCACAAACCGCATCGGCCAGACGATCGACAACGCCCTAACGCGCGTGAAGGAGTGGCCCGAAACGGTCGATCTCTTCACCGAAACACCGAAACGCATTGACAATTGAAAATTGAAAGTTAAAAGTTGAAAGATGAAAGTTGAGCGTCTTCGCACTTTTATCTACTCAACACAATAATGGGAGATAGCCATCTTTGGCCATCTCCCATTTCAACTTTCAACTCTCAACTTTTAACATTCAACTCATCTTGATCCCATCCACAAGAAGATCATACCGAGCAGAATCAGCGCCAAATCAAGCGCCTTGGCCTTCAGATTACGCTCATGGAAGAGCACTGCACCGCAGAGGAACGAGATAATAACTGAGCCGCGACGGATCATCGAAACGACCGAAATCATCGAATCGGCTTCGCTCAAGGCGTAGAAGTAGGCAAAGTCGGCCGCCGAGAGGAAAATCGAGATCAGCGGAATGGCCCACGACCAACGGAACGGAGTTGTCGTTGCACGCTTAGGCCACCACAGCAGTGCCACCACAACGGTCATAATCAGCAGCTGATAGAGGTTATACCAACTCTGCACAAAGACCGGCTCGAGACATCCCATGATAAATTTATCGTACAGACCGCTCAGCGCACCCGTGATAGCCGAGAGAGCCACGAA
>JAFZFJ010000147.1 GCA_017555975.1 Alistipes sp.
CGGCAAAGTTCTTCTTCAGGTAGTTGGCCAAGCCCTGCGTAGCCATACCCACCGTGTAGATGTTCATGCGGTTCGAGCCAACACCCATAATACCGCGCAAACCACCCGTACCAAATTCGAGATCCTTGTAGAAGCTCTCGACCAGCTCCTTCTGATCGTTTTCGATCAAATGCTTCACTTGTGCCTTAGTTTCAGCATCATAGTTACCGTCCAGCCACTGCTGTGCTTTTTGCAGAACCAGCTGGTCCAATTCGTTTGCCATAGTCTATTAGTTTTGCTTATTGGTAAATTGTTTTAGGTTACATTAATTTTATATGCAAATATAAGAAAAATTATTCAAATAGTCAATATCAACGAGTTAAAAAATCGCGCTCGAAAATCATTGCAAGTCTATATACAAAAAAAGTGAATTTGCAACCCGAAACCAAAAATCTTTTAACAAAATTATTCACACCTTTGCGGTACGAAATCGAACACAACAACTCTCCCAATGTTAAACAACGCGCAAACATACCACGATATGTGGCAGAACTGCCTCGACCGGATCAAGGCTCAAACCTCATCCGAGGAGTTCGAGAAGTGGTTTCGCCCCATCGTGCCGATCGAGTTCGACGGTACGAAGTTGCGCCTGCGCGTACCTAACGAGAGCTATGTAAACCAGATCGAGAAGAACTACATCTCGCTGCTGCGTCCGATCATCATGCAGTGCTACGGTCAGCAGACCAAGGTACTCTATGCCGTTCCGCGCGCCGCAACCGCCACCACGGCCGTTGCCGAGACCGCTGCTTCGCAGCGTTTCACCGCGCCGACCGACACAAAGATAAAAAATCCTTTTGTAATTCCCGGCATTCCGCGTCGATTAAATATCGACCCGCAGCTCTCGGCCGGCCTGACCTTCGACAGCTTTATCGAGGGTGAGTGCAACCGACTGGCTCGCTCGGCGGGTATGTCGATCGCCGTATCGCCCGGTAACAACCCCTTCAACCCCCTCTATATCTATGGAGATTCGGGGTTGGGTAAGACCCACATCGCACAGGCCATCGGCCACGAGGTACGCCAGCGCCACCCCGAGCTCTATGTGCTCTATGTGTCGATGAACAAATTTCAGGCCCAGTTCCAGACTGCCTATAAGAATGGTGAGATCCCCGATTTCATCCACTTCTACCAGATGATCGATGTGCTGATCATCGACGACATCCAGGAGCTGACCGGCAAACCGGGTACACAGAACGCCTTCTTCAACAACTTCAACCACCTGCAGCAGGCAGGCAAGCAGTTGATCCTCACCTCGGATAAGCCGCCCGTAGAGCTGAAGGACATCGAGCAGCGACTCCTGACCCGTTTCAAGTGGGGTCTCTCGGCACCGCTCCAGACGCCCGACTACGAGACGAAGCTCAAGATCATCCGCGCGAAGGCCGACAAACTCGGCGCACAGATCTCGGAGGAGGTGGTAGCCTACCTGGCTGACAACATCTCGGCCAATGTACGCGAGATCGAGGGTGCACTCTCGTCGCTCGTAGCAAACGCCTCGTTCCTCGGCCGCAAGATCACCACTTCGCTCGCGAAGGAGATCCTGAAGGTCTATGTGAAGCTCTACCAGAAGGAGATCACCATCGAGCAGATCATCGCCGTGGTATGCGAGCACCTCTCGATCGACCTCGATCGCTTCAACTCGAGCGAGCGTACGCGCGAGATCGCACAGGCACGACAGATCGCCATGTATCTGGCCAAGC
>JAFZFJ010000148.1 GCA_017555975.1 Alistipes sp.
ACAAACGAGGACTGTCCAACGCGAAGTTGAACAGTCCTTGTTTGTAGAAGTTGTATAACAAGCGCTATTTTGAAGCTGCTCGCAGTCCGAAAAAGCGCAGTTTACTTAACGTAAATGAGCATTTTGAGGACAAGGCAGATGCCGAAAGAGCCTTGTTAGACGGCTTCTTTGTCGATTATTTGAAGTAGCGATTATAGAGACCCTCAAAACCCTTACCGTGGCGAGCCTCGTCCTTAGCCATCTCATGCACCGTGTCGTGTACAGCGTCCAGGTTCTGCTCCTTGGCAATCTTAGCCAGGTGCATCTTACCGTCGCAAGCACCGCACTCAGCGTTCATGCGCTTGTAGAGGTTGGTCTTCGTATCCCAAACAACCTCACCGATCAGCTCGGCAAACTTAGCAGCGTGCTCAGCCTCCTCCCAAGCGTAGCGCTTGAAAGCCTCGGCGATCTCGGGATAACCCTCACGGTCGGCCTGACGACTCATAGCCAGGTACATACCCACCTCTGTGCACTCGCCCATGAAGTGGTCCTGCAGACCCTGCCACAGCTCGGCGTCCGAACCCTTACCATCACCCAGCTTATGCTCGGTCACGAAATCCAAAGCGCCATCCTCGACAACCTCGACGAACTTATCTGCGCCAACCTTGCACAACGGGCACTGCTCGGGAGCCTCGTTACCCTCATGAATGTAACCACATACGACACAACGGAATTTCTTTGCCATAATTTTGAATGTTTTAAAGTTTGCTTATCTGTTTTTGTTTTGTTTCCGAAAGCAAAGATAGTGTATTTGGTCGCATTTCCAACCAAAATAGCGATTATCTTTTTTGATGGGACTATAAGCAAAACTTATCTCATGGCTGCTGCGATTTCGCGTGGGTCGGTCGAATCCTTGACCAACACCCGTTTTTGGCGATCGAGCAGATAGAGCGACGGAATGGCACGCAGGTCGTAGAGCTCCTCACGGCGAATCGTACCCTGCTCATCACAAGCATCGATCCACACCTCCTCTGCAGCCTTAGCCGTACGCCAAGCCTTCATATCTTCGTCGGGATAGAGCAGGAGCATCTTCAAACGTCCGTTGGTGAGCAGCTCCACGATCTCTGCGTCGTGCAAAATCAGCTCTTTGAGCATCGCGCACATTGCACAATCGGGATTCGAAAAGAGGATGAGCGTATAATCGGCCTGCAGTTCATAGAGCGACTGCTCCACGCCCGCACGTGTGCGAAATTGAAAATTGGTAGCGGGCTCACCGAGGCGGTTCTTCAGGGCCATCTGCAGCGCATGCTCGGGATAGATGCGCTCATAGGCATCGTAATAAGGGGCACGAAGCAAGGCCTCAAGGACGGGAATATAGAGTTCCGAAGAGCGCAACGGCGCATTGGGGTTGTCCAGCACCTCATCGGCCAGGCTTGCAAAATAATCGAGCGTAAAGCGCGATTTTGAGGCGCGACGCATCAGTGTATCCATCGGGGCCCGACGGAGCGGTTTATTCGATAAAAGGGCCGCAAATTGGGCAAAATGGCGCAACATTGCAGCCGAATCGGCACGCACGAGTGCCAGCGAATCGGCAAAGGGAAAATGATCCCAATAGTGGTCAGCCAGGTAGTCGATCTGCGCCTCTCGCGACATGGTTGCCGGCGCTGTGGGGATGACAAAGTCGTGCGCAGCACGCTCCACGCGTGGCGCATGGTGGCAAGCAACCAACAACAGCGCAAGGCCCATCCAGAAATAGCGTTTCATCCCGCTCATCGATACAAAGATAAGGCAAAATTTACCGAAAAAGGGGCTAAGCCCTAAAAAATTGAATCGCTACACCTCCCACACCACCAAAACGCGCACCCCACGAAAAGCCCAATTTTACCTCTTGCATGGTTCTTGCACCACCGACAAGGTGACTAACAAAAATAACTCGTACACGCATGGAGACAAAAAAACCAACCTCGACAACGGGGTTTAAGCTCAGCGTCATGACGCTGGCTATTATGAACGTAACGGCGGTGGTGAGTCTGCGCGGATTGGCTGCAGAGGCCGAATATGGTCTTTCGTCGGCCTTCTATTACCTCTTTGCAGCCATCGTCTTTCTCATTCCGACCGCCATGGTGGCTGCCGAGCTGGCTGCCATGTTTGCCGACAAGCAGGGCGGTGTCTTTCGCTGGGTGGGTGAAGCCTTCGGAGCCCGCGCCGGCTTTGTAGCCATCTTCCTGCAGTGGATTCAATCCACCATCTGGTATCCGACGGTGCTCACCTTCGGTGCGGTATCAATCGCCTTCATCGGCCTCGATCAACAACACGACATGGCCCTCGCCTCAAACAAAATCTTCACGCTCGTGGTGGTGTTGGCCATCTACTGGGTGGCTACCTTCGTGGCGCTCAAAGGTCTGTCGTGGGTAGGTAAAATCTCAAAATGGGGCGGCATGATCGGCACCATCATTCCGGCCGGCCTGCTGATCCTGCTCGGCATCATCTACCTGGCCACAGGTGGCAAGAACCAGATGGACCTCTCTGGTGGTTTCTTCCCCAACCTCGAGCACTTCGACAACCTGGTGTTGGCCAGCAGTATCTTCCTCTTCTATGCCGGTATGGAGATGATGGGTATCCACGTCATGGAGGTCGACAACCCCACGCGCAACTACCCCAAGGCAATCATCATCGGTGCCTTGATGACCGTCTCGATCTTCGTACTGGGTACCTTTGCCCTCGGTCTGATCATCCCGGCCAATGAGATCAACCTGACGCAGTCACTGCTGATCGGCTTCGACCGCTACTTCGCCTACCTGCACCTCTCATGGGCCTCGCCTATCATTGCCGTCTGCCTGATGTTGGGCGTACTGGCGGGTGTGCTGACCTGGGTGGCAGGCCCCTCGCGCGGTATCTTTGCGGTGGGAAAGGCGGGTTATCTGCCCCCCTTCTTCCAGCGCGCAAACAAACTCGGTGTGCAGCGCAACATCCTCCTTGTACAGGGCGTGATTGTCACCTGCTTGGCCCTTCTGTTTGTCGTGATGCCTTCGGTGCAGTCCTTCTACCAGATTCTCTCGCAGCTTACCGTGTTGTTGTATCTTATCATGTACATGCTGATGTTCTCGGCTGCCATCGTCCTGCGCTACAAGCTCAAGAATACACCTCGCCCGTTCCGTCTAGGCAAAGGCAACGGGCTGATGTGGTTACTCGGTGCTGTCGGCTTCGCAGGTGCGCTGTTGGCCTTTGTGCTTAGCTTTGTACCGCCCTCGCAGATTGCCACCGGATCGAAAACGGTATGGTACTCGGTACTGGTGATCGGTTGCATCGTCGTCGTAGCCACTCCGTTTGTGATCTACAACATGCGCAAGCCCTCGTGGCGCGACCCGAAGGCCGCCGCCGATTTTGCCCCCTTCCACTGGGAGCAGAGCGACAAGCACAACGCATAAGAATCACCCGACCACAAAAGAAAGGGGGTTGCCGATTGGCAACCCCCGTTTTCGATTGAAGGGATATCCTTCAACTTTTTTTCGACTTACTCAGCCAGCGGGTCGAACAGATCGGCACCACCGTAGTAGTCCTCCCAACCAATGGTCTGCTTCAGGGCCGGGTTCTTAGCCTGAACACCGCTCGTCAGACCCAGGAAGTAGTAGCGGGGCTGGAAGGTTACAACCATACCCTCGGTCGTGTTGTCCGAAGTCAGGGCGTCACCCTTCTTATCCTTACGCTGCAGGTAGGGAATATAGAACTGGTCGCGGAGCTTCTCCAGAGCGGGATCCAGCGTATACTTGTTGTGACGGTCTACCGAGTTGGGCTTGATAGCCAGACCATCACGCCACGACTTGAAGGCAGCCCACGTCTTCTCCGTGATCTTGCCATCAGTATATGCCTGAGCCAGCAGCGGGTCGGGAGCACCATCCCAATCATCCTGCTTCCACTCCTTGCCACCAAGACCACCGTTTACAGACGGCTTAACCTGGAACTCCATGTTGCTACGACGCTGACCGTTGAAGGGCTGGAAACCGAGGTACGAGCAGGTGTTACCACCCCAACCCGTCAGAGCCTTGGCACCAATCTTCGAGAAGTTTACACCACCGTCGAAGAGCAGCCAACGACGCATATCGTCGAAACGCTTACCCTCGAATGCGAACTCTACCTGACGCTCGTAGAGGATAGCTGCCATACAAGCTGCTGCATCACCCTCGATACCGGTCGGGAGACCCCAGTTCGTGTAGTTGATACCCAGAGCGATCTCCTTGTCCTTTGCCGTCTCGTTGTAACCTGCAACTTTGCGGATCTTCTGGAGCTGCTCTACAGCAACGTCGAGGTGACCTGCACCGCAAGCGATCTCGGCATAGTTGAGCATAACCTCCGTGTAGCGAAGCTCGTACCACGAAGCCCACGAGTACTTGAAGCCCTGACCACCGTCAGCCGTACCCTTGAAGTCGTAGCGATGCTGATCGCCCGTCGAACGCTTCGTTACATACATACCCTTCACGTTCTTCAGCAGGTTATCTGCACCATAAACATCCGACGACAGCGGATCATCTACCTTAGCAGCATCGATGTACCAGAGGTAGTTCCAGAGGATGTAACCGCTTGCATAGGGGTTCATGTTCTTTACGTCGGTCGGGTTACCGTTCATATCCCAAGCCAGACCCGGGAAACCGAACGTACGGTAGAAACGCAGGTCACGACCAATGAAGGGGTGCTGCGGATCGTAAGCGATCGACGAAGCCTCCATAGCGGTGTAGCTGTTGTAGGTAGCGGGACGCTTACCGTCAGCCATCGGGAAGAGGTCAACAATCATAGCCGAAGGGGTCACACCACCACCACCAAGCGTGTTGGCCGGACGAATTGCGTGCTCCCACGAGTTGTTACGCGAATAGTCGGGCGTACCGCTGGCCAGGTTGTTGAAGCGAGCGAAGAAGATCTCCTCGTTAGCGTTGCTACCCTTACCAACGATCGAGAACATGTTAGCCCAGTCCTTAATCGTGTTACCTACGCCATCCGAACGATACTGACCGTAACCGCAAGCGTGGATACGCTCCAGGTCGGCGGTAATCTCGTTGTAAGCATCGATATAACGCTGCTGGTCATTCTCGCGGTTGAACAGCGGCGAGCACCACCAAGCCAGTACACGCGTCTTGATAGCCAAAGCCGTACCGGTCGTAATGCGACCATAGTTGGTACCCGAAGCCCACTGACCGGCACCGGTAGCCTCCTGAAGCAGGTCAGCACCCTTATTCAGGTCAGAAATGATGAACTCGAATACCTCACGAGCCGACGAACGCGGGGTTACCGACTCAGCCGTAATGGGGGGCAGGTCCTTGATGATAGGCACACCACCATACCACTTCCACAGCAGGAAGTAACGCCATGCGCGGAGTACGTAAAGCTGACCAACCAGCTCGTCCTTCTGCTCCTGCGGCAGCTTACCGTTCTCGATACCGATAATAGCATCGTTTACGTTACGAATCAGACCCCAAACGTTGTTCTGAATGTTAGCCGCATCACCACCCTGGAAATAGTCGGGCTGCTGGCCCTGACCCGTCAGCGTGTTGAGATCATTCTGCGGATTTACGAATACACCGAAGCCCGAATACTCCTCGGTACACTTCGACCAATCATCCGACTTACCCGTCGACGTGTACTGCCAACCCGGCGTACCGTTCACGTTAGGCAAGCAGAACGAATAGCAATCGTTTACACGACCAATACAACCAGCGTAGTCATCATAAACTACGGGGCTTGCCATATCATAGTTGGTCTTCTCCTCCAGGAAGTCCGTGCTGCACGATGCAAATGCAACTGCACCCAGCAAGGCAAGACCGGCAATTTTAATATTTCTTTTCATACTGTGTAATCAATTAGAAGGTTACGTTAAGACCAATCGTGAACTTACGCAGCGTGGGATACGAACCGTAACCACCTGCCATCGGATCGATGAATTTGTCAGGATAGGGGTTATAGAAATCGCAGATGTTCTGACCCGTTACGTTTACACGTACGGCCGAGATACCGATCGGCGTCAACCACTTCTTCGGGAGCGAGTAAGCCAGCGTCAAGCGGTTCAGACGAACGCGCGTACCGCTGATGCGCCAGAACGACGAGGCAACGGCATTCACACTCGAGTAAGCGAGGTTCGGGTAGTAACCCTCACGGTTCTCAGCTACTACGAGGTTACCGGCTGCATCGTATACATCCTGATACGAGAACATGTTGTCAACATTCCAGAACGAAGGCATGTTGGTGTACTCGAGCGTATTCTTATCGGTCTTGATAGCCGACGAGGGGATGAACGAGTAACCACCCCACGAAGCCGAGATCTGAGCCGTCAGCGACAGACCCTTCCACTCAGCCGACAGGTTAGCCGTCAGGCCATAGGGGTTAGCGCGGTTCGAGAGCTGTACCTGGTCGGTCTCACCGTCAACGATACCGTCGGGAGCACCATAGGTCTTCGTCGTAGCGTCGAACGAACGAACATCCTTATAGATCAGCATACCGGGACGAACCTCGTCGCGCGTCATACCCATATACGAGGTGATGTTGTTGAGCTCGAAGTACTCCTCGATCTCCTGGAACGAACGGAACATACCTACGCAGTGCATACCCCACGTACCCATGTCGGTGCGATCACCGTACTGGATAGCGCGATAGGTGTTATCGGTAGCCCAATCCATAACGAGTACCTTGTTGTCCGAGTAACCGGTGTTGATACCGATGCGGTACTTGAAGTCCTTACCGATCGTATCCTTCCAGTTAGCCGAGAACTCAATACCCCAGCTGTCCATCTCACCATAGTTCATATAAGCCGACTGGTTACCAACGGTCGAAGGCAGCGACGCCTTGTAAGGCATCAGCATCTCACGATCCCACTGCTTGTAACCCTCGATTACGAAGCCCAGGCGGTTGTTGAGTACGTTGAAATCGATACCAACGTTAGCCTTGTACGACGTATCCCAGTGCGAGTCGGGGTTCACACCGGCGATGTTCTTGTTCAGCGTCACGCGGCTACCTGCCTGCGAGTCAGCTGCCTCACCGAAGATGGCACCCTTATCCTTATCCATAGCGTACGAACGCTGCCACTGCCAAGCGGTCAGGTTATCACGACCCGTCAAACCGAACGATGCGCGAACCTTCAAGAAGTCAACCCACTTCACATTGTCAGCAAACCAGTTCTCCTTCGATACAACCCAACCGGCCGATACCGAGGGGAAGTAGCCCCAGTAGTTCTCGGGCGAGAACTTCGTCGAAGCATCGGTACGGAACAGAGCCTCCAACAGATACTTGTCAGCGAACGAGTAGTTTACACGTGCCAAGTACGACAGCGTACCCGACTCATAGCGACGGAATACGGTCGACATCTTCGAGTTAGCACCTACGGCATTCGACTGACCCGTACCAAAGGTGTAAGGATCGGTTACCGAACCCTCGAGGTACTCGGTCTCAGCCTCCGACTTCTCGATCGAGAACATAGCACCAACCGAGTGCTTGCCGAACGTGCGAGCGTAGTTAACCTGGAAGTTCATCTGGTAGTTGTCCGTGCGGGCCATCGTACGATAGAGGATACCCGGCTGACCGCTCTCACCACCGTTGGGGATCACAGCACCGTCGTTTACGGGAACGATGTTCGACGAAGCGTAGAGCTCCTCGAGCTGCTCGCTCGTCGTAGCGTAGGTCGGCGTGTAGAGGTGCTCACCCGTACCGAAGCGGGTGGTCATCTTATACAGGTTGTAGTACGAACCCTCCTGGTTGGTCTTATCGGTCGAAACCGACTTCGAGTAGTTTACACGAGCGCTCAAACCCTGCAGGGGCTTCCACAGTGCGCCGAAATCGTACTCAGCGTTGAGGCCGATGTTCATGTTCGACGACATGTTGCGCGTGTAGTCACCATTCTGCGACAGAGCGTCGTAGTGGTAGTCCTGGATCGCATTCTGCTTCGAGTTGCTCGGACCATAGGTAGCCACGGGCAGACCGTTGACGTACTCGGGAATGTAGCCCGGACGGGTCAGCAGCGTGTTGTAGTCCTTCTCGGCGTTCGAACCACCCACCTTCAGCAGGGGCGAGTTCTTCTCACCGTAGTCACCCGATACGCTCATACCAACCTTCAGACCCTTACCGATCTCTACATTTACGCCCGCGCGATAGGTCCAGCGGTCGTAGTCGAGTTTACCAAGGTTACCGTCCTGGTTGAAGTACGAAATACCGGCGAAGTAGTTGGCCTTCTCCGTAGCGCCCGATACATTCAGCGAGTGCTTCTGCGTAACGGCCGTCTCCCAATACTTCTCCAGCAGGTTGTTGTTCAGATGCTTCATGGCCATCAACTCATCAGCCTGGAAGATGTCAAGCTGGTTGTTGAGCTGCGTGTTCTTCGGGTCAGCAGCAACAACGGCGTTGTACAGACGACCATACTCATACGAGTTCAGCATCTTGGCGTGCGAGAAGGTATCAGCAATACCTACCGTACCACCATACGAAATCTTCGGAGCACCCAGCTTACCCTTCTTCGTCGTAACGAGGATAACACCGTTTGCTGCACGCGAACCGTAAACGGCAGCCGAAGCATCCTTCAGCACCGAGATGTTCTCAATCATCGAAGCATCCAGGTTGTTGAAGGCCTCCTCACCAAGGTTCTGGTACGTGTTACC
>JAFZFJ010000013.1 GCA_017555975.1 Alistipes sp.
AACCAGCCCGTCTCACCCAACCAGAAGAAGGGCACGCCGTTTTCGTGTTGCAGGAAGCGGCCGTTCTCCGAGACGCAAAGTTTGCCGTTCTCCCACGGCAGTTGGGTAGCCTCCTCCTTCGGAGTCTGGCAGCAGGCGACTGCCATCAGCAGCACGCCACACATAAGGATCAATTTTTTCATGATGTGGTTGTTGAATGGGTTATTACTAAATTAACTTTTGTTTCGCGGTTATTGTTTCTGTGCCGCCTCGGCTGCTTTGGCTGCGGCCTTCTCGGCATTGCGCTTGTCGACATAGGCCTTGAAGAGGGCGCGCCAGTTGCGGCCATTGGCGTTCAGGTAGCCTTCGCACTTCGTCTTGTAGACCTCGAAGACCTGCGAGATGCCCTTCATGCGGCGGCACTCGAGCGCCTCCTCACGCGCCTGCTTGAGGTAGCCCTCCAGCACTGCGTGCTCCTTCTTCGTCAGGTCGGGCACGATGGCGTAGTAGCCACGCATGGTGAACTCCACCTTGCCCACGGTGTAGCCATCGTAGATCTGCGTGATCTGCTCGGGCGTGAGGTGCTTCTTCAGCCCCTTGACAAACTCCTTGCGCACCGAGGCGGGGATCGACAGGTCGGCGATCATCTCGCGCTCGACATCCGTGAGTTTACGCCCCGTCGCGGGGTCGAGCTCCGGAACGGTGGTGTAGGGGTGGGCATTGTGCCACTCGACTACTGCCGTGCGGTGCTTCTTAACGATCTCCTCTACGGCAGCCTGCTTCTTCTCATCGTTTAGGTTGAGGGCAGCAACGATCGATGCGCTCTTGGCGATGTACTTCTCGTCATCCTGCTTGGCCTTTTTCTCGGCGTTGCGCTTATCAACATAAGCTTTGTAGAGTGCGCGCCACGGACGACCCGTATCGGTGAAGTGCTGCTCACACTTCGTTTTGTAGACCTCGAAGACCTGCGAGATGGCCTTCATGCTCTTGCATTCGAGCGACTCCTCGCGTGCCTGCTTCAGGTTCTTGAGGATGAAGGCCTCATCCTCGGCTGTCATATCGGGAACAATCGAACGATAGCCCTGCAGCGTGAAGGCCACCTTGCCGACCGTATACTCGTCGAAGACCTGCTCGATCTGCTCGGGGGTGAGGTAGCGGCCGAGATCCTTCATCAGGCGCTGACGCACCGAGGCGGGGATCATCTGATCGGCAATCACCTCGCGCTTGATCTTCGAGAGCGTGCGCTTGGTCGCCTTGTCCTGCTCGGGAACGATCGTGTAGGGGTGCGAGTCGTGCCAATCGCGTACGGCGCGACAGTGGTTGTAGATTGCGGTCGTGACGCCACCGATTGCCTGTTTGTTGCTTAGGTTCAGTTTGGCGGTGATCTCCTGCGCTTTGCGCATCACCGACTCGTCGGCTGCAGCCGCACGCACCACCTGACGGCCAAAGTAGGGAGCCAGGTCGTTGATGCGACGCATCGCCTTCTCGGGCAGCAGCTCGCCATTGGCGCCGAACGAGCAGAGTGCCTCTTTCGACTCGATGGTGACGAGCGACTCGTCGATCTTCGAGCTGTCGAGGCCGAAGGCGCGACCAAAGAAGTCGTACACGGCATTGCGCTTGCTCGGGCCGAAGTCGTGACCCTCCTTTTGCAGGTGGATGTTCGAGAGCTTCTCCTCTGCATCGTACATCTTGTAGACCGCCTGCAGGTAGGGGTACTCAACGCTCGGTACGCTCTTGGTCCAATCCTTGCCGTCGGATACCACGCAGAGCGGTTTCGGTGCAAAGATGGCCGCCATCTCGGCGTTGCAGGTGCCGCCTGCAGCCAGCGTGATCGGCATGCCGCTCTCACAGGGACAGCCACCGTCGAAGTAGGCCGAGAGGCTCACTACGGGGCAGAGTGCCGTGTAGCGGTCGTCGATGACCGACAGTACGACCGACTGCTGACCACCACCCGAAGCGCCATTGACGCCTACACGCTGCTGATCAACATCCGGACGCGTGAACATATAGTCCAAGATCGAGATGCTGTTGAGCATCTGGATCGTCTGGGCAAACGAGGTGCGGTGTGCTACGGAGGTGAACTGCAACTCCGACTCGCCGTAGCCAAATAGGTCGTAGTCTACGCAGATGGCACCCATACGAGCCAGCGTGGCGAGGCGTTCCTGCTGGGCGCGCGTGTAGCGACCCTCGTAGAAGTGGCCGTTCGGAGCCATGATGATGGGATGCTTACCCTTCTTGGCGGGAGCGTAGATCGATCCACAGACATAGAGTCCGGGCAGGGTCTGCAGGGCGAAGTTCTGCACCGTATAGCCGTTGAACTTGCGCACCTTCGAGAGCATCGGCGCCTCCTGTACGCGCTGCGCCAGCAGCGGATCGATGCGCAAGGCCTCGCGCACCTCCTTGCGGATCACGGCGGCGCGCTCCTCGAAGCTCTTCGTGTCGCTGTAGAGCGTTAGCAGGTAGTCGGTCATCTTCTTGCCGTCGGCAATCGTGCGGCGGTTGTACTCGAAGGGCTTGATCTCAAAGCTGCGCTCACCCGTGCGCGAGAAGGTCATGTCGAAGAGCCCTAAGATCGACGAGAGGGTCTCCTCGATCGAGTAGGGGCGGATGCGAAAGTCGGCATAGGAAACCATCTTGTCCTCGATGTTGCCGTCGATGCGCAACTTCACGCCGAACTGCTTGCTCACATCGTCGAGCAGATCCGCCAGCGGACGCTCGAATCGGGTCTCGAAACAGTTTGTGATCGGAGCCTCTGCCTGACGCGGCTGCTGTGCCGAAGCACTGAATGCCAAGCCTGCTACGAGGCAGAGAGAAAGAAGGATTCGCTTCATGGTATTTAGGTCTTTTAGTCGTTTTGATCGATTTCACTCTTCGAAGGTACGCCTTTTTTTCGGTATCTCACTCACCCAAAGGGTGAATCGGAAAAAAAGAGGTGTCAGTTGCCGTTTTGTGCGCTCCTATTTCAGCGATTTGGCACGCTCGGCAGCCCAACTCGGCAGCTCGTTCACACTCCGCACAGCTCCCTCGGGCAGGAGTTCGCCCAGCACCCCGAAGAGGAGCAGCTCCGCGCCTTCGAGGGTCACCTGCTCCTCGTCGATCTTCGAGCGGTCGAGGCCGAACACCTCGGCAAAGAAGTCGTAGACCGCCTGACGCTTATTCACGCCAAAGTCGTGTCCCTCCTTTGGGAAGTGGTAGTTCTTTACGCGATCCGCCACGCCATACAACTCATAGATGTGTTGCAGGTAGGGGAGCTCGACAGTCGGTACATGCGCCGTCCAATCCTTGCCGTCGCTCACTACGCCGAGCGGTTTCGGTGCGGTCAGCGCCGCGAGCTCGGCATTGCAGGTGCCACCTGCTACCCAGGCGGCCTGCACAGCACTCTCGCAGGGGCATCCTCCGTCGAAATAGGAGGAGAGCGAGATGACCGGGCACGAGGCCGTGAAACGCTCATCCAGCGCCGCCAACTGCATGGTCTGCGTACCGCCGCCCGAAGCACCGCAGATGCCGATGCGTGTGGGGTCGATGTCGGAGCGCGAGAGGAAGTAGTCGAGCAGAATCTCTCCATTCATCAGCTGCATAAGGTGCGCCAGCAGGGAGTGGTGTACAGCCTCGCCGAGTTGCAGGGCGGACTCTCCGTAACCCACCAGGTCGTAGCTCACCGCTACGGCGCCCATGCGCGCCCAGGTAGCCATGCGCAACTGCGTCTCGGCAGCATAGCGCGGGGTGTGTCCGTCGGGAGAGAGGATCAAGGGTAATTTTGTCCGTTTAGTAGGCTTCTCGGGGGCGTAGATCGAGCCGCAGAGGTAGAGCCCCGGAAGGGTCTCGATGCGGAAGTTCTGCACCGTGTAGCCCGCATAGCGGCGCGGTTTGGTCAGCGTGGGGGTGGTATTGGCCACGGTGTAGCTGCGCAGCGTGGCAACCTGACCGCCGAGCAACTCGCGCAACGCCGTGAGTACCTCGGTGCGGCGTGCCTCAAAGGCAGCCTGATCACTGCACTGCTCGGTGAGCCATGCGATCATCTTGGCACCCTCCTCCGGAAGGCGGCGATGCGGCTCGTAGGGCTTGATCTTGTAGTAGGTGTCGTGCTGCTTTACATGCTTGTAGTTGAAGGGTTTAAGTACATTGTCGAGCGACTCCTCGATCGAGTAGGGACGGATGCGTGAATCGGCATATGGGAGTACGCAACCGGCGGTGTCAACCTCGATCTTGAGGCGTGTTTTGAAGCGCACCGAGAGCTCGTTCAACACCTGTCCCAGCGGTTTGCTGTGACTCTGGGCATAGTCGAATTCTTGTGCTTGTAGCGTGGTGGCAGCTGCAAGGAACAGCAGCGTCAGGAGTCGTCTCATCGGTTTAGTGGGTTTCGGTAAAGGTATGTGTGCCGCCGCCAACCTCGTGTACGGCTCCCGAGTAAGGGAGTACGACGCGGGCGTGGCAGTTGGCCGGTATGGTTACAGATAAAGTAAAGCGCTCATCTCGCTTCTGCCAGGCCACCCGATAGGTGCCCCAAAGTGAGCGGAAGGAGGTGTTGATCTCTTTTAGATCGCCTACGGGTTGCGGGGCGATGGTGGGGGTGGCGTAGCTTCCGCCATGGGGGTCGGGCTGCAGGCCGGCGAGCGAGCGGAAGAACCACTCGTCGATCTGACCCATCATAAAGTGATTCCACGATGAGCCCTGGCGAGGATCCCACTGCTCGGTGAGGGTTGTAGCTCCATATTTGAGCTGGAAGCCGTAACCCGGAGCCTCCTCGTGGTTGTGCATCGCGTACATCACCTCGTTGAGGTCGTTGCGCGCGAGGCTTTGGAAAAGGTAGCGGTTCCCCACATCGCCCGTTGTGAGGCGCACACCGTGCTGCTCGATGTCGGCCACCAGGTTCGCAAGTACGGCCGTGCGATGCTCCGCAGGTACGATCTCGAGGAAGAGCGGCAGAGCGTTGCTGCATTGGCTGCCT